>CANQJG010000035.1 GCA_947624185.1 uncultured Clostridia bacterium
TTATGGCTTTTTTTATTCTAAAAAAATTTTAAAAATTTTTTCAAAAAACTATTGACTTTTTATAGTTGGTCTTTCTTTTTACTTTTTTACGCACCTTAAAATAACATGTTAATCAAATAATTCTTAAATACGCTGATTATAGGCTCTTAATCAATTACATATTTCTGAAAGTGTTCTTTTCCAATTACACAATTCTAAAAAGTGGTTTTCCATATTCTACTGGTTCTCCGTCTTTTACATATATTTCTGCAATTGTTCCTGAGAATTCAGATTCAATTTCGTTCATTAATTTCATTGCTTCAATAATGCATAACACGGTTCCTTCTTGTACTTGGCTTCCTACTTCTACATAAGGGTCGCTTGTTGGAGAAGGCTTAATATAAAATGTTCCAACCATTGGAGCTTTGACTATATTTCCAGCTTTTTTATTCTCTGTATCTTCAGACTCATAGTCTTGTTTTGCATTTTTTGAATTTACTTCTTCTAGTTCTTTTGCATCATCTATGCCTGATACTTCTTTGATAATCGTATTTTCCTTCTTTTCCATTTTTATTTTTATTCCGTCCGGAAATTCAATATCTATTGAACTAAGTTTTGAATTTCCCATATCATCCATTAATTGTTTAATTTTTTCATATTCCATTTTAATCACTCCTCGTATAATATGTTTATAAACATATCCTTTCTTTCACAACTTTATTTTTCATATTTTGCCAAAATTATACTTGCATTATGTCCACCAAATCCAAGTGAATTGGACATTACATATTTTAGATCTTTATTAATGTTTTTATTTGGTACAACATTTAAATCACACTCTTCATCTTTTACTTTGTAATTAATAGTTGCTGGCACTAGCGAGTTTTCAATTGCTTTAATACAAGCGATTGCTTCAACTACACCTGCTGCACCTAAAAGATGTCCTGTATTACTTTTAGTTGAACTTACTAATAAGCTTTCCTTCATATCTTCTGCGTTTGCATTTTTCAATAAATGCTTTATTGCTTTTGTTTCTGTTGAATCATTTAAACATGTTGATGTTCCATGTGCATTTATGTAATCAATATCAGTAATTTTAATTTTTGCATCATCTAAAGCTCTTTGCATTGCTCTTGCTCCGCCTTCTCCAGTTGGTTCAGGAGATGTAATGTGGTACGCGTCTGAACTTGAACCATATCCAACAACTTCTGCATAAATTTTCGCATTTCTTTTTAAAGCATGTTCTAACTCTTCCAATATGATTACTCCTGCACCTTCTCCCATTACAAAACCATTTCTTTCTTTGTCAAATGGTATTGATGCTCTATTTTTATCTTCTGAAAAAGATAATGCCTTCATATTTTCAAATCCTGCTATTCCAACTTTGCATATTGCTGCTTCACTTCCACCTGCAAAAATCACTTCTTCGTATCCATTTTTAATTGTTCTATAAGCTTCTCCAATTGAATTTGTTGATGAACTACATGCTGTTACAGTTGAAATTGATTCTCCTTTTAAGCCTAGTTCAATTGATATATTCGCAGCAGGCATATTTGCTATTGACATTGGTATAAACATTGGCGAAAGTCTTCTATTTCCTTTTTCACAATTTATTGTACATTGAGTTTCTATTGTGTTTAATCCACCTATTCCTGAGCTTACAAATATTCCGACATTATTAAAATTAGTATTTTCTTCTGTTATTTTACTATCGTCCAATGCTTCCTTAGCTGCTATTATGGCTAGTCTTGAAACCTTATCTAACCTTTTAATTTGCTTCTGATCAAAATATTGCTCTTCATTAAGATTTTTTACTTCAGCCGCTAATTTTGTTTTAAAATCAGTTGTATCGATTTCTGTTATTTTGTCAATTCCGCATTTATTCTCTTCAATGCTTTTCCAAAACTCATCAACATTATTTCCTATTGGAGTAACTGCTCCAAGTCCTGTAATTACAACTCTTCTTTCCATTTTAATTTTATCCTTTCAATTCTAATTTAATCACAATATTACATTAACATACCGCCGTCTACATGTATGACTTGACCTGTTATATAACTGCTTTCGTCAGATGCTAAAAATTTCACAACATTTGCAACATCTTTTGCATTTCCTACTTTTCCTAAGGGAATACCATTTACTATACTCTCTTTCACACTATCACTTAAAACGCTTGTCATATCTGTTTCAATATATCCCGGAGCTATCGCATTTACTAAAATATTTCTGCTAGCAAGTTCCTTTGCTATACTTTTTGTAAAACCAATTATTCCTGCCTTTGATGCTGAATAATTGCTTTGACCTGCATTTCCAGCGATTCCAACGACTGATGAAATGTTGACAATTCTGCCCTTTCTAGCCTTAATCATGTAACTTGCTACATTTTTTGTCATGTAAAAAGTTCCTAAAAGGTTTACATCAATTACATTTTCAAAATCTTCTTTTTTCATCCTTAAAAGCAATGTATCTTTGGTTATTCCTGCATTATTTACTAACACATCAATTTGACCAAACTCATCTATTGTCTGCTTTACCATGCTTTCACACTCTTCATAATTTGATACATCTCCTTTTACAGGCAAACATTTTACTTTAAAATTCTCGATTTCTTTTTTTACATTATCTAATTCTTCATTTTCTTTCCTATAATTTAATGCAATATCATATCCTTCTTCTGCAAGAGTTAAGGCTATTTCTTTTCCTATTCCCCTTGTAGCTCCTGTAATTAACGCAACTTTTTTCATTTTCATTTTTTCCTTTCTATTTAACATTATCTTTTAAGCTATTTTTTGATTTATATATTGTTATTTTGTTTAACTATTGCTATTTAATGCATTAACAGTTCTCTCAAAACTTATCTTGTCATTTATATTATAAAGCTTTACATTTGAACTTGCTCTTTTAACAAATGATGTTAAAGTCTTTCCCGGTCCGATTTCTACAAATGTGTCCACACCTTCATCTAGCATAGTTTCAATACTTTCTTTAAATCTTACCGGGCTAATTATGTGCTTTGCCAGAATATCTTTTATATCATCGTTTTGTTTATATTTTTTTCCGTCAATATTTTTTATAACTGGTGTAGCAAATTCATGAAATGTAACATTATCAAGTTCTTTTCTTAAAGCTTCAGATGCTTGCTTTAATTTTTCAGTATGAAAAGGTCCTGATGTTTTGAGTTCGACTACTTTTTTAGCTCCTGCTTCTTTAGCCTTTTCCATAGCTTGATTTACAGCTTCCTTTTCTCCTGAGATTGCAATTTGTCCAACACAATTGAAATTAGCCAAAGTGACAAAACCTGTATCAATACTATTGCATATTTCTTTTAAAATTTTCTCATCTAAACCAATAATTGCTGCCATAGACCAAGTGCCCTTTGGAGAAAGTTCTTGCATAAATTCGCCTCTTTTTTGAACTACTTTTACACCGTCTTCAAAAGAAAGAACTTTGCTATATATTAATGCTGAATATTCTCCTAAGCTTAGTCCCATTGAAATATCTGCTTTTATATTTTTTTCTTTTAATAGTTCTAAAATTGCTAAACTCATTGTTAGGATTGCAAGCTGAGTGTATTTAGTTTCATTAAGCTTACCTGTGCTATTTTCCCAAAACGTGATTTTTGCAATATCAATTCCAGTCAATTTTGTAACTTTATCATATACTTTTCTGTACTCTGAATAACTGTCATATAAATCTTTTCCCATTTCTAATGTTTGGGCTCCCTGACCAGGAAACAAAAATCCAATTTTCATTAAACTTCTCCTTCTACCCTATATTCGTTCTTTTATTAAGTATCTTTCAAATCTGTTGCAGAATTCTTTTATTATTCTTTTATTGTCAACTTTTATTTTGCACTCCTTGTAAATTGAAGACGCTGAGTCTTTAATCTCTTCTTCAAATTTTCTCTTTATTGTGTTGATCCCAACTCCTATAACAATTTCTTTTACATTTTCTCCACATAGTTTTGTTTCTGTTAAAATTCCACCTATTTTTTTATTGTGCAAAATTAAATCATTAGGTTCTTTTATGTCAACTTTTATTTGATAAAAATCATATAAAATTTGAACAAATTGTTTTGCGATTTCAGTAGTTATATTTGCTAATCTTTCAGCTTTGCAGTTTGGAAAAAATGTAAATGAAAATGCAATATTTCCTTCTTGTGATGTATACCAAGTTCTTCCATGAGTGCCTATTCCTTCCGTTTGTACATCTGCTATTATGATTGTTCCATTTTTTATTTTTCCACTTTCTATTCTTCTCCAAATTTCTTTTTGAGTTGAATCAATCTTCTTATAATAATAAATTTCGCTTCCAATTATTTTTGTCACTAAACCTTCTATCTTTATTTTTTTCAAGTTAATTATTCCTTTCGAGCCTTTATTTTTTTCAAGTCAATTATTCATCTCTAACCTTTATTTTTTCAAGTTAATTATCCCTCTCTAGCCTTTTTTTCAGGTCAATTATTCATCTTTAGCCTTTATTTTTTCAGGTCAATTATTTCTCTCTAGCCTTTATTTTCATTGTTAAATACATTTTTAACACTAAACTTTAACTCATAATTGATTTTTCTAAATAGTTTTATTTAATTGTTTTTAATTCTTCTTGTCTTTTAATCTTTGATGTAGTTGTTTTTATAAGCGGAGTTTCAGTTAAAATCACTTTTCTAATCGCTTTATAAGGTGGCATTCCCTTGTTTATCTCTTTTATCTTTTTATTCAACGCATTATAGATTTCTTCATCAGTTTTAACCTTGTAAGCTGCTTCCATAATCTTCCTGTCAAACACTATTTTTACATTAATTCTAATATCTTCCTTATCGTCTTTATTAGCTTTGCCAAATATAAACGATTCTTTTACACCTTCAATTCTATTTATTAAACTTTCCATTTCTTCAGGGAAAATATTTTTACCATTTTTTAAAACTATTACACTTTTCTTTCTTCCGCAAATAAATATATATCCGTCATTATCTATCCATGCCAAATCCCCTGTGTAAAACCAGCCGTCTATCAATGATTCGTCTGTTGCTTCCTTATTTTCAAAATATTCTAACATTATGTTAGGACCTTTAACGACTAATTCTCCTATTCCTTCATTATTTGCATCTTCAATCTTTGCTTTAACGTGTGGAAGTGGTTTTCCGATTGAACCTACTCTGTGATATTTGTCAGTTTCAATTCCAATAACAGGTGATGTTTCTGTCAAACCATATCCTTGAAATAAATTAATCCCAAAGTTTCTAAATCCAGTTTCAACCGCTGGATCTAAGGCTGCCGCGCCACTAATTAATAGCCTGATATGTCCTCCAAAAGATTCATGTATTTCTTTAAATACTTTTTTCTTTTCTTCCATTGATTTGTCTTTATATTTTTCAACTAGTTCATTAATCTCTTCTAACTTGCCTTCTTTTTCAAATTTCTTCATGATGTTTTTATATAAACTTTCATAAATGGCTGGAACTGACGACATAAATGTAATTTTATATTCTCGTAAATTTTCAGGAATATGCCTTATTCCGTCACAAAATGATGTTTGGCAACCACAATATAATGAATACAAAAATCCAACCGTGCACTCAAAAACATGATGAAGTGGTAAAAATGATAAGATTCTATCGCTTGAATTTATATCCAAAACTGAAGCAATGTCCATTAAATTTGAACATATATTTTTATGTGATAATGCAACTACTTTTGATTTTGATGTTGTTCCTGAAGTGAATAACATCATATTCATTTTATTAGGATAAACCTTTGCATCTAAAAATTTTCTATTTCCAAGTCTTAATAGCATTTTGCCTGTTTTTATTAGTTCTAGCTCTGAATAAACACCGTCTTTATGTTCTTTTAAATCCATTGAAATCAATCTTTTTAGCTTACCAGTTCCATGTCTAATGATTCTATTAAGTTCGTCCTTATATTGATCTGAATAAAATATTGCTTCGACTCCTGACCTTTCAATTAGGCTCTCCAACTCATTTTCCGGCAAAGATTTATCTAATGGAACAACTATGCCAGTACCGCAAACAATTGCCAAATAAGCAATTTCCCACTCATATCTATTTTCTCCTATTACGGCAATTCTTTTGCCTTTAAGTCCCATTTCTATTAATGTTGTGCCAAGTGCATTTACCATTTCTCTAACTTCTTTATGTGAAATAGTTAGATATTTTTTATTCTCATCTTCTATATCTGAAATCCTGATTTTATATGCTGGTCTATTGCCATAAAGTTCGCCTGTTTTGTTAAGCATATCTTTTAAATCTCTGATTTTTATATTTTCCATATTTACTATATCCTTTCTAAGGCATAACTCTAGTTGAAAAAGAATTAAATTTTGGCTAGAAATTATGGAGCATATTTTTTGTACGTTGATTAAATTTTAAATGAATTTTGACAACGCCAAAATTGTAATTATTTTTCAACCTTACTATATATACGATAATATATTACCACTTTTTTCAATAATTGTAATTAGACTGATAGGTCAGTACAAATTAGCAAATTGGTTGTTATATTAATCTCTTAACTCCTTAGCAAGTTTTCCAATTGCCTTTGTTTCAATTCTTGACACATACGACCTAGAAATCCCCATAGATTTAGCTATTTCATTTTGAGTTTTTGGTTCTTTGCCATTTAGGCCAAATCTAAGCTCAATAATTGTTCTTTCTCTTTCTTTTAATATGCTTTTTATCTTTTCATACAGTTTTTTAATCCTTAGTTTTAGCTCTATTTCTTCATCTATTGGTTTTTCTTCATTTTCCAGTACTTCTTTCAAAGTAATAGTATTATTATCTTTATCTGTGCCAATTGGTTCTTCTAAATATACTTCTGCATTTAATTTTTTGGATGACCTAAGGTACATCAATATCTCATTGTCTATGCATTTTGAAATATATGTAGAAAGTTTAATATTTTTCTTAGCATTAAAACTATTTATTCCTTTTATCAACCCTATCGAACCAATTGAAATCAAATCATCTTGGTCAACATTTGAATTTGAATATTTTTTACATACATGTGCAACTAACCTTAAATTATGCTCTATTAGTATATTTTTAGCTTCTTCATCTCCAGCATCCATCATTTGTATATATTTCTTTTCTTCTTCACTACTCAATGTTTCAGGAAATAAATTATTATTTGCTATGTAACCAAGTGCATACATCCCTGAACCTAAAAATGATAAAAATCCTGATAATGTAATGCCTAACATAAAAGCACCTCCATTGCAACTTACATATTTATTATATGCAAATTACAGCTAGAAGTGCCTGACCGCCTATTTTTATTTGATTGTTACCTTGTCTTATCTCAACGATAATATTTAATTAATGGTCTTAAAATGATTTCTTTCTTCTAATCATCCAGCCCGGTTCACATTTTATAGGTAAATGGATTTTAACTGACTGACCAAGTTTGCCCGGATTAACTGTTTCAACTTCTTCATCAGTTTCAGTATCCCACATTTTATTTATAGTAAATTCTTCAACTTCTATTTTGTTAGGTATAATTATTTCCATTTTATCGCCGACTGTTAGCTTGTTTCCAATTTTGATAATTGATTTATCTTCATTATATTCTAATACTTGAGCACCATATTCATAGTCTTGATTATATTGTTTTCCGTCATATTCTTGAAAATCCTTATTATTTTTATCTTCAAAGAAAAACTCTGTAAGGCTTCTAGTTTTTACCTTATCTAGCTCTTTTAAATATTTTGTATAATCATAATTTTCTTTATTGCTTATATAGTCATCAATCGCATTTCTGTAAGCATTTACCACACTTGCAACATAATACTCTGATTTAAGCCTTCCTTCTATTTTCAAACTTGTTACGCCCATTTCAACAATTTCAGGGATTCGTTTTACCAAGCATAAATCTTTTGACGACAAGATGTATGTACCATTATTATCTTCTTCAATAGGCATCATGTTCCCTGGATTATTTTTTTCTTCCAAATACATATTGTATGCCCACCTGCAACTCTGTGCACAATCTCCCAAATTAGCATTTCTATTAGCTAGAAAATCACTTAAATAGCACCTTCCTGAATAAGCCCAACAAATTGCGCCATGAATAAAAATCTCTGTTTCTAAACCTTGTGGAATATTTTGTATTAGATTTTTTATCTGTTCCTTATTCATTTCTCTTGATAAAATAATTCTTGATGCACCATTTTTATACCAAAACTTTGCTGTATGCGCACTTAATGAATTAGCTTGTGTACTAACATGTATTGGAATATCAGGTGCTAATTCTCTAATCGTATCAATTACACCACCGTCAGACACAATTATTGCATCAACTGCAAGTTTGTTAAGCATAGAAACTTGTCTTTCTATTTCAGGATACATCTCATCAGGAGCATAGATATTTATTGCTGCATACACTTTTTTTCCTATATTGTGAGCGTATTCTATTGTTTTAGCCAAATCATCATTATCTACTTCTGCTCTACTTCTTAATGATAATGCACCTGTTCCACAATATACAGCATCTGCACCATATAAAAATGCAACTTTTGCTTTTTCGAAAGATCCTGCTGGAGCTAATAATTCTGGTTTTTCCATAATTTATCCCTTTCCTTTTTATTAAATTTTAATTTGCTTTTAATTTATTGGTTTGTCTTTTTGTTTATTTTTTTATTGATTATTTTTTTGTCTATTTATTTTTTGCCTTTTGTTTTATTTTTTTAATTTTTATATTTAATTTTGATTTCTAATGTTACATAATTATTATATAGCAGAATACAATAAAAAACAAGCCCCTTATTATGTTATGAGAGCTTGTTCTTTATATTTATGCTAGGCTCTTAATTTGTAAATTTTATATCGCAGATTTCTGTTCGTGAATCTAAATTACCTGAGTGATCAACATATCCACCTCCAAATGATATAGTATGCATACCATTATATTCTGACAAGTCTATACTTACATCTTTCCAGTCAGCTGAGAGTTCGGTGTAGTACCTGCTAAAAAGCCTATCTTTACTGTCCAACAAGATTCTTATTACGCCATGATCCTTCCCTTTTCTAACTTGGAATTGTAATTTTTTATAATCGTCAGTATTAATTTCTATGTCCCATTTGTTTGCACAGGTGTCAGATTTATACGCTCCATTTCCCGTAATCCTTAAACCCTCTTTACCATTTTCAAATTCTACAAATTCAACATTTCCATTTTCATTATGATATATTTTTCCACTCTGAAAAACTTCTTTTGTAACTATTAGTTCTTTTTTGGTTGAAATTTCTTTAACTTCTGAAACTTTTTCATTTCCTGCTTTATCTTTTACTTTCACTTTTATTTTATATGTTGTTCCTGGATTTAAACCTTCGAATACATATTCATTTTCTTTTACCTGTGTTGCATCTTGTCCTCCTTCCGGTACCCATGGCCCTTCATTCATACTAAAATAATACTTTCCTATACCACTATTTCCATCCCCATTTTTTCCACTTTCATCATCTGTTCCTGTGGCTTCTACCGTTATGCTATTTATTGTTTCTTTAGTTTTAAATGTTACACTTGGTTCTAATCTATCTATTATTGTAACTTCTTTCATTGATTTTCCTTTATATTCGCTCAATCCATTTACAACTCTAGCATATATTGTTCCATTTTCATGTATCTCAAATGGTGCTGTGTATTTTTGCCATGTCGTTTCATCTGTTGAATATTGCAATGTAAAATTTTCAATATTTATTTTTGGTGTTATTGTTACTATTATTGGTCCTTTAGTCCATTTTTCCTCACTTAAGGTTATTTCTATATCGCCTTCTTTTACATTTGGTAAGTTTTCATCATTTTTTCCTTGTATTCCTATATATGCAATACTATCCATTGTTATGTCATATACAAATCTTTCTTTGGTTATTACCCTTAACTTATTTTCTTCTACTGATAAAGTTGCTCCTTTTAAATTACCACTTTCTATTTCCTTATTTATTTCGTTTTTTAATTCTTGAAAATGTTCTTCATCACTTAATTTTTCACTAAGTGCTTTCATATCTACTCCTGTTTTTATAACAGATAAAATTTCTTGATAACTTGCTCTTTTGTTTTCATCTATTGCATCTATTGTATGTTTAATTAATCCATTATCTCCAAGAGCTATGTTTAATGCAATTCCAGCTAAAATTAACATTATAATTATGGTTACCACCAATGCCACAAGAGTAATACCATGCTCTTTTAGTCTTTTCATTTTTCTTTTATTCAGATTGATTTTGTTCATTTTACTCTGACTCATCTATTTTCTCCCTTCATTTCTTGATTTTTCATTTGTTTTACTTTCATCTTGATTCATCTTTATTTTTAATTATTATTTATTTTTATTAATCTTAAAAATATTATAGTTAAAGCACCGCGCAGCGCTCAACCGAAGCGTTAGCGTAGGGCGCTTGAAGCAAATTACATCTATAAATGCCGTATGGCATAATGGAATTTGCGACAGCAAGGCGCAAAGACTATAATATTTTTAAGATTAGGAATTATAATTAACCTAAAGTATTATAGTTACAACGTCAAAAAAGCCACGTATCTTAGCTCTCACTAAAACACATAGCTTTATTTTCTATGTTTCCATTTATTTCTATTAATTTTAAACTATTTGTGTGTGTCAGACTGTTGAACAATGAGCCTATTATGTCTACTAATGTGACTCTCTCTCTCTCTCTCTCTCTCTCTCTCTACAGTACCAACGGTTTCACGTCTCATCTCTGCTTTTTTCTTCCTTTC
>CANQJG010000036.1 GCA_947624185.1 uncultured Clostridia bacterium
GTTGCAGTAGACGGTAAATTTGATGAAAGTTTAAAAAGCCCAAAATTGAGATTTAGAGGTTCTTCAAATCAAAGAATACTAAATGTGCAAGAAACTTTGAAGCAAAATAAGCCAGTCATAATCCCTGAGTTGTATGAGCATATGTAAATAAAAATATATAGGACTAACATCTGGAAAGAATTGAAAAAAGTTGAAATCACCCCTTGACAATCATGTGTAATATAATATATAATAATTAAGAGTTAATGAAGTTGGACAATAGTCCAAATCCCACTATATAAAGTAAAGCACTGGAAGGAGGGGATAAAAAGATGTCAGAGATAAAAGTTAATAATGGAAATATAGAAGATGCCTTAAAAAGATTTAAAAGACAATGCGCTAGAAATGGCGTATTACAAGAGGTACGCAAAAGAGAATGCTATGAAAAGCCAAGCGTAAAAAGAAAGAAAAAATCAGAGGCAGCAAGAAAAAGAAAATTTTAGTATAAAAGGCTAAAAATTAGAATATCTAGTTTTTAGCCTTTATTAAGTTCAAACATAGTAAATATAATATTAAATTCTAATAAAATGAATATAATAAATAGTTTATCTATATTTTGATTTTTCGGAAATTTAATTGTGGAATTTCAGAAATCAAATTTATATTATAATGTAAATTGAATAAAAAATTAAAATAAATTTATAATAAAATAAGTAAAAACAAAAATATTTACATAAATTAAAATAACATGAAAAAGTAACTGAAAAAATTGTAAAAATCAACGTGAAAAAGTAAACGAAAAAATCGTAAAAATTAACGTGCAAAAAGCAAATGAAAAAATCGTAAAAATTAACGTGCAAAAAGCAAATGAAAATAATTCATAAAAATGCATAATAAAGCAAATAAAAATAATACATAAAAAATAAGAAAGGTGAGTTAAAAATGGAAAATAGTATAATTGAAACAAAAGGATTTAAAACAAATTTATATGCAATATTTTTAACCGTTCCAATGAATAAAGAAAATGTAACGTTTAACAGCTTAATCCCAGCTGTTTTAAGACGTGGCACTCAAAAGTATCCTAATCAACTTGAAATTAATAAAAAGCTAGAAGATATGTATGGAGCTGGTTTCAACTGCGGTGTTGATAAAATGGGAGATTATCAAGTTTTAAAATTTTATATGGAAACTTTAAGCAATAAATATTTACCACAAAAGCAAAATGCAGTTGAATTCCTAAAAGAGCTAATTTTTAATCCATTAGTGGAAAATAATGCTTTTAAGAAGGAATATGTTGAGCAGGAAAAAGAAAATATCAAAAAGCTAATAGAGTCAAGAAAAGACAACAAGGCTAGATATTCGTATGATAGATGTATAGAAGAAATGTTTGAAGGCGAAGCTTATGGGATATATAAGTATGGAAGTGTAGAAGATTTAGAGAAAATTAATGAGAAAAATCTATATGAGCATTACAAGAAAATTCTTGAAGATGCTAGAATAGATTGCTTTAGTTGTGGAGCAGAAGTTGAAAAAATTGAACTTCCTGTTAGAGAAAACAAGAAAAGTCAAGTTAGCAAAGAGCTTCAAGAGCATACTGTGAAAAATAAAGAAATAAAAGAACCAATGGATGTTTCTCAAGGCAAGCTAATCATTGGATTGACTACCCCTAAAACACCTAAAGCCGTAATATCTATGTACAATAGTATCCTAGGAGGAGGAGCAAACTCAAAATTATTCCAAAACGTTAGGGAAAAAGCAGGTTTAGCGTATTCGGCAAGTTCAACATATATAAGAAGGAAAAATGCAATTTTTATAAAAACAGGAATTGAGACTTCAAATTATGAAAAAGCGATTGAAATTATAAAGAAACAATTAGAAGATATGAAAAATGGCAATATTACAGATGATGAATTCAATTCTGCAAAGCAACTTGTAATATCTAATCTAAATCTAATCCCTGAATCGCAGGAAGATTTGATTTCATACTATTTTGATCAAAAATTGTATGAAGATAATTTATCAATAGAAGAATATATATCTAACTTGGAAAAAGTAAATAAGCAGGAAGTTATAGACATTGCAAAGGATATAGATATTGACACAATTTATTTTTTGAAAGGAAATTTGAAACATGGAGATTCGTAAAAATAACGAAATAGATGAGACAGTTTATACTGAAACCTTAGATAATGGTATGAAAATTATAATCATACCAAAGAAAAATACAAGAAAAAAATATATAATATGGGCTACCAAATATGGTTCAATAGATAATCATTTTATAGAACCTAAAACAGGTGATGAAGTGCAAGTGCCTGACGGTGTAGCACATTACTTAGAACATAAAATGTTTGAAAATGAAAATGGAGTAGATAGTTTATACAAGATGATGTCATTGGGCTTAGATGCCAATGCATACACAACTAATGACCATACTGCATATCTTTTTGCTGGAACAGATAATTTCTATGAAGGCTTAGATGAATTAATGAGTTATGTTCAACATCCTTATTTCACAGATCAAAACGTAGAAAAAGAAAGGGGAATTATAGGGCAAGAAATAGGTAGATATGATGATGAGCCAGCATGGAAATTATATGTAAATGCAATGGACTGCCTATATAAGAATAATCCTGTAAAGATTGACATAGCAGGCACAGTGGAGTCAATAGCAAAGATAACAAAAGAAACTTTATATTCATGTTACAATACATTTTATCATCCTTCAAACATGATAATGTGTATAAGTGGTGATTTTGAGCCTGAAAAAATAGTGCAAGAAGTTAAAAATAGATTAATTCCTAGAGAAGAGATGAAGGAAATAAAGAGAATATATCCTGAAGAATCAAAAGGAATCAATATGAAGGAAAAAGAAACAAATATGGGCAATAGCATGCCTGCATTTATGATTGGATATAAAGACGAATTAGACGAAGACAAAGTCAAAATCGATTTGGCTTGTCAAATAATATATAATTCGCTTTTAGGAAAGTCATCAGAATTATATCAAGAGCTATATAACGAAGGACTTCTTTTAAATCAATTAGACACAAGTTTTGAATTTGCCAAAACATACTCTCACGCACTAATTGCAGGAGAGTCAAAAGAGCCTAGAAAAGTATACGAAAAAATATTAGAAACAATAAAAAATAAAGATGTTTCGCAAGAAGATTTTGAAAGAAGTAAAAAGAAGATATATGGAGATTTAGTGTCAGAATATAATGATGTAGAAGAGATAGGAAGGATGTATCTTGCAGATGCCGTAAAAGGCATAAATAGCATGGAATATGTGGAAAAAATAAATGATATAACACTAGATTATGTAAATGAAATATTAAAAAAATTATTTAAAGAAAATGAATCAGTTATCTCAATAGTGAAGTAATTAGTCGTAAAAAGTAGACAAAAACATGAAAGCTTAGAAAATTGTCGAATTTGGTCAATCGAAAATTAAGAAAAATCGACAAAAAATATTGACTGCCTTGTAATATTATGGTATTTTATATATAAGAAAACCATAATTAGGAGAAGAAAAATGTTAGAAAAAGAAAAAATTAATATATTAAGGGACAAGTTAAACAAAAGTATTGAGAAAAATGCAGATTATAGTATAGTTTATGACTTAAGTGTAAAATTAGATAAATTAATAGCAGAATACTACGAAAATAAATATGTAAAAAATTATGAAAATAATAAAAAATATAAAATTTTTGCGTAATGATTGAAAATGTTGAAAAATAAGCAAAAAAGTCCTACAAAGAAAGCAAATATCATAATTAAAAATAAACATAATATGCAAAAAAACAGATAAAAAAGAAATTTTTTTAAAAAAAATTTGACAAATTTAATTAAATACTTTATAATTAAAAGTGTATGAATAAAAAGGAGGAGAAAATTATGACAATGAAAACAATGTCTAAAATAGTTATAGCTTTAATAGTTGTTGCAACAATATTATCTGCAGTAAGTGTTGTATTAGGAGTTGATATTCCAGAAGGATCTAATGCAGGATATAATGGTACAGGATTAGGTACTACTGTATCAAATATTATCGGTATAGTACAATTTATATGCTATGCAGCAGCTGTTATATTAATAGTTGTACTAGGTGTTAAATTTATGACAGCTTCACCAGACGGAAAAGCAGAAATTAAGAAAAGTGCAGTTATATATGTTGTAGGTGCAGTACTTGTATTTGCAGCTGGTTTATTATTAAACTTAGTTAGAAACATTGCAAGTCAAACAATTCAAGATTAGTTAATGATTGGCAATATAAAAGCATAAAATATAAGACTATTGAAAGGAGAAAAATTCTTACAATAGTCTTTTCATTTAAATGTTATTAAAATAAACGAAAGTGCCTTGAAGAAAGGGATGATGTTAATTATGAAAAGAAAAAAAATAATATTTGCAATTATAATGGCATTTATACTAATTTTTTCGGTGGGAACTATTTCAAATGCAACTACATTATCTGAAGGAGATATAGAAAATTTACAGGGAATATATGGTCCACAAGATAGAAATTTATATTATATTGGAGCCCGTATAATTGGTGTAGCTTCATATATATGTTATGGAATAGCTGTTATTATTCTTCTTTATAAGGGAGTGCAGTTTATGGCAAAGGCACCTACAGCCAAAGCAGAAGCAAAAAAAGAATTAGTAAGTTATGCAATAGGTGCATTTATACTATTTGGAATAGGTGGTATAATACAGATAATTGGTACAATTGCAAAGAATAATTTATTTTAAATACAATTAACAAAATAGGATTTGAGTTAAATTTACAACTTAAATCTTATTTTTATTAATTTGATTATAATTAAAATAATTCTAAAAAGAGAAATATAGTTATTTTTTCAAGCCTTGCTGTCGCAAATTCCATTATGCCTTCATAGCTTTGCAATTAATTTACTTCATAAGGCTTACATAATGCCATTCGGCGCTTGTATGTAATTTGCTTCATTCGCCCTACGCTAGCGCTTCGGTTGGGCGCTGCGCGGCGTTTTCAAAATAACTATATTTCTCTTTTTTATAATAATTATTTTATAATATTACAATTATATTAAATTTTCTTTAAAGTATTGAAAAATAAGCCTAAACATTATATAATATATAATGTATAATTAAATGCATTTTAGCGTTTTTAAATAGGGGGAAATAATGAAAAATCTTAGATTGAATAGAATTACAAAAATAACCATATGTATTTTGTCATTATTATTAATATTTTGTAATGCTACTTTTGCTGCAAAACAAAGACCAGACTTGCAAGATGATTCAGATTTAGGACAATCTGCACCACAGGTAGAATTAGAAGAAGGTGAATTTAGTGATTGGCGAGAACAAGCTAATGAATTCTTTTCTAGAGCTGATGAATCAGAATCAGGCATAAGTATGGCAAAAGCGATTGAAATTTTTCTTCCAATTGGAAGAGTTTTAGTTGGAATTGCAAGTATAGTATTAGTAGTTGTTGGATTAATCATGGGAGTTAAATATATGATTTCAGGTAGCAACGAAAAAGCTCAATTAAAGCAAAAATTAATATATTATATTATATCAATAGTTTTAGTTTATGGAGCAGTAGGAATATTCAGTTTGATTATAAATATTATGAATAATATTTCAGGATAGAAATTACTTGAAAATTCTTAGATTGATGATATACCAAGAAATATTATATAAATCAAAGAAAGGAACAAATGAATATGGGAAGTTATTATATTCCAAACAACAAGTTAAAAGGAGAAAGCAGAATATTATATATTTTTACTGCAAAATCACTTATATATACTGCAGTAGGCGGTTTAATAGGATTTATATTCTATTTTATATTTCAACTTGTAGGTTTAAAAACTGTTGGAATAGTTGTATTAGCTATCTTGGCATTAATTGGATATGGAATAGGAACGATAAAATTTCCAACTGCAGGAACAAGCAAAATAGCCAAAAATGTAGGTGGAGATTCAATAGATGAAGTTATACTTAACTATATAAAATTCAAAAAAAATAAAAAAATATACACATATTCAGTAGAAAGAAAAGAACCTAATTATGCAAATGAAAACTCAATATTAGAAATGCTAAACTTTAATAAAGATAATAAAGAAAATGAAATCAATAAAAATGTTTAAATGATTACAAAGGAGGAAGAGCAATGTCAACCATACAAATGTTAAATTTAATTTTAATTGTAATACTTGTTTTTATCGTATTACTAGGATTGGTAGCCGTCTTACTTATTTTTAAAATGAGAAAAAAAGACGAATCAAAATCAAAAGAACAGATAAAAATTAATTCGAAAGAAGAGAACAATAATTTAATTTCGAGAACTGGAAAATCTATAAATTCGATATATCAGTTTATGGAATTTGATGAAATTACAGACAATATGATTGCTAGAAATAATAGAAAGCAATTTGTAATGGTAATTCAATGCAAAGGAATAAATTATGATCTTCTATCAGAAGATGAAAAAAATGCTGTTGAAGCTGGATTCATTGAATTCTTAAACACTTTAAGATTTCCAATTCAATTATATGTTCAAACTAGAACATTAGATTTAAAAGAAATTTTAAATGATTATGAAAGAAGAATTACTGACATAAATGACGATATAATAAAAATTAATTCTCAAATTGAAATGGCAAGAGCTAGAGGAAATAATGACGTAATAGAAAGATTACAATTTGAAAAACAAAGAAAAATCAATATTCTAGAATATGGTGAATCTATTGAAGACTATACACAGAAAATTAGTGAAAGTAAAAACATTTTACAACAAAAAACTTATATTGTACTTTCTTACTTTGTTTCTGAATTTGGAGATGTAAGCAAGTATTCAAAAGAAGAAGTAAATGATATTGCTTTTACTGAATTATATACAAGAGCTCAAACATTGATAAGAGCCTTGGCATCAGCTGAAATTACAGGAAATGTGTTAAATTCAGAAGAATTGGCAGAGCTACTATATGTTGCATACAATAGAGATTCATCTGAAAAATATACTTTAAAAGACGCTTTAGATTCAGACTATAATAGACTATATTCAACAGCTAGAGATGTAATGCAAGAAAAGAAACAAAGAATAGAAAGACAAATTGAAGAAGATGCAGCAAGATTAGCTTCAAAGAGCATTATAAAAGCTGATGAAATCACTAGAGCAGAAAGACAAAGAAAAATAAAAGAAAAAGCATCTGAAATGGTTGATGAATATAAAGACGAATTAAGCAACAGGCTATATGCAGAAGCACAAAATCAAATTAGAAATGCAAATGTTGATGAAGAACTCAAAGAAAATATAGCTAATTCAACAAGAAAAAATGTATAACGAAAGAGGAGGTATTTCTATATGAAAGTAAATAATAATCAGGTAGACATAGCTGATACTAGACCTACAGAAGAAGTAAATATATTAAGCAAAAACAAAAAAGACATAAAAGATTTAATAGCACCTTCAGGAATAGATGCAACTAGCACAAACCATTTAGAAATTGTTTCGTTTAATACAAAATATGCAAGAAGTCTTACAGTATCTACTCTTCCAAGAATGTGTACTTTCCCAGAATTATTAAGAGGAATGTATACATTTGGAGATATAAATGTTTCAGTATTCATTAATCCAATAAGTGAAGCAAAATCTCAAAACGACTTAAACAGAACAATTAATGAACTAGAATCAGAAAGAATTGTAGCTTCTGATAGGGGAAATATAAACCGTGAAAGTTTATTATCACAAAAAAGAGCAGAAGCGGAAGAACTAAGAGATGCAATAGCAAGTGGACTAGATAAATTATTTGAAGCATCGATTATCTGTACGATATTTGCATACAGTATGGAAGAGTTGAATAGACAAACTGAACTTCTATCAGCTGAAATGTCAAAAACTCTTACAGGTATGAAAACGGCATGGGCAATGCAAGAACAAGCATTTAAATCAAATATGCCATTGGCAGAAGATAAAGTAGGAAAGAAACATACATTTGATCGTAGATCTATGGGAACTGTATTCCCATTCATCAATTCAGATGTAGGACATGAAAATGGTATACCAATAGGATTTAATAGACAAACTGGACTTCCAATATTATATGATAACTTTAGCTCATCATTAAGCAACTACAACATGGTTATATTCGGAAAGTCAGGAGCTGGTAAAGGTGTTACAATAAAAACTTTAATAGCAAGATCAGCAGTTTTAATGGGAATAGAAACATTAGCTTTAGATGCTGAAGGCGAATATGGAGTTGTAGCAGAGGCATTAGGTGGATTAAATGTAGTAATATCTCCTAATTCAAACACTATAATAAATCCATTTGATATAGAACCAGAAATGACTAAAGATGAAATAACAGGAAGAGAAAGAGTTACATTAAATGTTGAAAATAAAGTAGAAGATGTAACGCAGATTTTACTTACAATGGCTAGAGGAAGCACAAGAACAGAAGATGTTAACGAAGTTACAAAACAAATCATTGCAGAATCAGTTGCAGAAGAATATGCAGGATTAGGAATTACAAACGATGTAAATAGTCTATACGCAATGGATCAAAAAGGTGTAGTGCAAAATGAATATCTAGGAAGAAAAAGAAAACCAATGCCAACAATAGGTTCTTGGTATCGTAGATTAATTTATAAAGCAAAACAAAATCAAAATCCTGATTATAGAACTCATTACAGTTATTTAGTAAAAGTTATGCAACAATATGTAAAAGAATTAAATGGACAACTTGCATATTTTGACGGACAATCAACATTTGATTTATTAGAAGGTACATCTTTTATAAATCTAGACATATCACAATTAGAAGAAAGATTTGCAAGACCACTAGCACAACAAATATTGCTTACATGGATCTGGGAAAAATACGTTAAGAAAAATAGCGAAGACAAATCAAAAGCACAAATGAAGAGAGTATTAATCGATGAAGCATGGATGCTTTTGCCATTCCCTGAAGCGGTAGACTTCTTAAATAAAATGGCAAGACGTGCAAGAAAAAGAAATGTATCATTAGCAGTTGTGTCACAAAGGTTCCAAGATTTCTATGAAAAATCAGAAGTGCAAGCAGTTTTAACATCATCAGATACAAAATTATTCTTAGCACAAGATAAATCAGAAATACAATACATAAAAGAAGTATTTAAATTAAGTGAAGGAGAGGCATCATTTTTAACAACATGTGCAAGAGGACAAGGACTATTTAAAGTAGGAGAACAAACTGCAATAATTGAGATAAGACCAACAAAGAAGGAATTTGAATTTATAGAAACTAATATAAACAAAATTAAGGAAAAACAAATTCAAAACTAATAGAGGAGTATATTGATGAAGAAAGGGATAGCAACATTATTAACTATACTAATTATATATTATATGAAAACGAGGTTTACCTTATGAAGCAATCATTTATTGTCATTGGACATGGATTAACGGATTTATTTGAATTTCAAACAATCATTGAATACAATCACGAACGTATTTCTGATATTTTGATGCTCCACACGCCTTTATCTGAGGAGAAGCTATCAACAGCTTGCATAATTATGAAACCGACTAAAGAGAACCATTTTCAAGCTATCTATACAATATTAGAAGGCATAAGATATCCGTATCCAGAATCTAACAAAAAATTCGATTTAATTAATCAATGGGCAAATGAATATGACATAAAAGTAAAAGGTCTAGACGTAAAGTCACGGTCTGAATTCGCCGAAGATGAACTTTACTTCACTTACTTAAAAGGTGTATTAAGACTAGAACGTTACTTGCCACCGTTACAATAAATTAAAAGTTCAAATATTCTTTTTTCTCAACATTTTTATTTGAATAATCTCTCTTAACACTCTTAAATGGTGACACTTTCACATCTTTAACATATTTTAATTTCATTAGATGTTGGATAGTGTCATCTATTTTATCTTCATTTGTATAAAGCATGACATATTGTTCTTTTTTATGAGAATAATAAATATTCCCGAATTTACGTAATTGTCTTTCATGTTTCATATTTTTTAAATAGACAATAATACTAATGCGCTCTACTAGCTCCATGACAATATCTCCCTTCATGTTTTATTTTTATATTAGCATTTTATATATGATGTTGAAAGAAGATAATCTTGCACTCATAACTTACATGCTTTTATATCACATACCAATTTGATAGAATATATATAAGTCTTTAATTGCATTTCGAAAGGATTGGATAAAATGTCAAAAATTAATTTAATGAAAGCAACAGGTCTTATCGGAGGCATAGCTGCAGGTTCTTGGCTTATTACAAAAGCTACTAGTGAAGTTAGACCTCGCAAAATCAAACCATTCTTTACTCAACCAGCACCTTATATTTTCGCTCATCGAGGTGGGATGGCTTTAAGACCAGAACATACCCGTCTAGCTTTTGACCATGCATTAAAATACAATGTAACTGGTTTTGAAATTGATGTTCGTTTAACAAAAGATGAAGTCTTAGTTGTTACACATGACGAAACGGTAGATCGAACAAGTAATGGTTCTGGCTTAGTAGCTGATCACACTTTAGAAGAGTTACGTCAGTTTGACTTTGGATATCACTATAAAGATATCAACCATGAACATCCTTATAGAGGCGATGAAAAAGCCAAAATCGTTACGCTTAAAGAATTATTAACAGAATACCAAGATGTGTTAGTAAACATCGATATCAAGGACCATCCTGAATCTTATGCTGGAAGTTTAGCACC
>CANQJG010000037.1 GCA_947624185.1 uncultured Clostridia bacterium
TTACAATAAAGAATTAGAAGAATATGTTATAAATAAAATTAATAATTCAGAAATTGTAAAAGCACAAAAAGAAAATATAGAGATAAATGCAATCACAGGACTTGAATTTAACAATGATGAATTTGATATGAAAAATTTAAGTCAGGAACAAATGATGTATTTTCAATCACTTCCAGCAGAAGAGCTAGCAAATCTAATCTCACAATACAAAGAGCAATCAGAAGCAACGTATGAATCTGTATTAAAAGATTTAGGCTCAGTTGATTTAGAAGAACCTTCGTCAATATATTTGTATGCTAAGGATTTCGAATCAAAGGAAGAAATAAAAAATATAATATCAGATTACAATGAAAAGCAAAAAAATGACGGAAACGAAGGTAATGTAATTAACTATAATGATTTAGTTGGTATGCTAATGAGCTCAGTAACAAATATTGTAGATATGATAAGTTATGTATTAATCGGATTTGTATCAATTTCGCTTATTGTATCAAGCATTATGATAGGAATTATAACATACATTTCTGTACTAGAAAGAACCAAAGAAATAGGAATATTAAGAGCAATAGGTGCATCTAAGAAAGATATATCAAGAGTATTTAATGCAGAAACATTAATAGTAGGCTTGTTTGCAGGAATTATTGGAATAGCGGTAACAATATTATTAAATATACCAATCAACTTAATTATTGCAAATGTAGCAGAAGTAAACAATCTAAGCCATTTGCCATTTGTAGGAGGAGCAATATTAATTGGAATAAGTATATTCTTAACAATAATTGCAGGTTTAATCCCAGCAAAAATGGCAAGTAAACAAGACCCAGTAAAGAGTCTAAGAACAGAGTAAGAAATGTAAATGTCTAGAAATCAATAATAACAAAATAATAAAAAACTCCATATAATAAAAATGAAAGGAGTTTTTTATTATTATGAAAAAAATACTAAGTAATAAAAGCTTTCTAATACTTGTATTTTCAATAATATTTAGCCTTTGCACTACGATTATGGAATTGTATAATACAAGTTATGCACTTAGTCCGGAATCATCATTATCATATAAAGGAATAGATGTAAGCGATTGGCAAGGGTATATTGATTACAATAGAGTAAAAAATGCAGGAATTGAAGTAGTATACATAAAATCAAGTCAGGGTAGCAATTGGAAAGATCCATATTTTGAAATAAATTATCAAAATGCAAAAGCAAATGGATTAAAAGTAGGATTTTATCATTTCCTAACTGCAGTAAACACTCGCCAAGCTGAGCAAGAAGCGACTTTTTTTGCATCAGTAATTTCAGGAAAACAAGCTGATTGCAAATTAGCAATGGATTATGAAACCTTTCAGGGAGTTGATATAGAAACAATAAATCAAATCTCACAAGTATTTTTAGAAACAGTACAAAGACTAACTGGAAAACAGGTTATAATATATAGTGATTTGTATAATGCAAGCAATATATTTGGAGAAAATTTATCAAGCAATTACTCGCTATGGCTTGCATATTATGGAGATATTGATAGATTAGAAAATATTAATTCGACTTGGGATAATTATATAGGAGTCCAATATAGTGATGAAGGCAGAATAAATGGAATATCAGGAAGAGTTGATATGGATTTATTTACACAAGATATTTTCATAGACAATGTAGAAGATATACCATTTACAGACAATCCTAATCAAGAAGAATTTTCATCTTCAACTATAGACTATACAGTAAAAAAAGGTGACACGTTGTATAGAATAGCTTTGCAATATGGAACTACAATAAATGAATTAGTCAGCATAAATAATATACGAAATCCAAATTTAATATTCCCAGGAGAAGTGCTTAGAATCCCAACAAATTCAACAGTAGAAGGAAATGAAACTAGAGCAACAGGGAAAATAATTTATACAGTAAAAAGAGGAGATACATTGTCAGGAATAGCACAATTTTATGGAGTAACAGTTGGGCAAATAGTAAGTTTAAATAATATACAAAATGCAAACTTAATATTTCCTGGAGAGAAATTAAGAATAACATCAAACTTAATGCCAAATTCAAGTCAGAATCAAACAATAAATAACCCAACAACGCAGAAAATATATATAGTTAGAAGGGGAGATACTTTATCTGCAATTGCACTAATGTATGGAACGACAGTACAAAGGTTGGTACAACTTAACAACATAATGAATCCTAATATAATTTATCCGGGACAAAGATTGAGAATTTAAGTGAAAATTTATTTAGTAAATTATAATACGAAATTACAAACTTAAAATGATGAATATGATTATTTTGAAATAAATTATAAATATAAAACCAATGAATAAATAAATTATAAATGAAAAACTATGAATATAGTTATTTTTGAATACGCCGCGCAGCGCCCAACCGGAGCGTTAGCGCAGGGCGAATGAAGCAAATTACATACAAGCGCCGAATGGCATTATGTAATCCTTACGAAGTAAATTAATTGCAAAGCCATGAAGGCATAATGGAATTTGCGACAGCAAGGCTTGAAAAAATAACTATATTCATTAGTTTTTAATTAATTATTAAATATTTATAAAAAATATATAAATTCTCAAATTTGTGGTATACTATAATAAATTAGATAGAGAGGATTAATCGTGTATGAATACAAATAGAAAAATAGTCATTGTTGGTGCTGGTTTTGTGGGTACAAGTTTTGCGTATTCGTTATTAAATCAAGGTACTGTTGATGAAGTAGTTCTAGTTGACATAAACAAAGAAAAAGCAAAAGGCGAAGAAATGGATCTTTCAGACGGATTACCTTATGCACCACACAAAATGAACATAAAAGCCGGAGATTACAGGGATTGCAGTGATGCTTATATTGTTGTAATTACTGCTGGGTTAGCACAAAAAGAAGGTCAATCAAGATTGGAGCTTGCGGAAGAAAATACAAAAATAGTCAAAGAGATAACTGAAAATGTAGTGAATAATGGATTTAAAGGTATATTCATTATTGC
Source organism: uncultured Clostridia bacterium (assembly GCA_947624185.1). Taxonomy (GTDB): domain Bacteria; phylum Bacillota; class Clostridia; order TANB77; family CAG-508; genus CAG-793. Next base: position 2,985 of record CANQJG010000037.1, read on the forward strand.
AACAAATCCAGTAGATTTAATGTCTTATGTTGTTTCAAAAGTTTCAGGTTTCCCAACTTCAAGAGTTATTGGTTCAGGTACAGTTTTAGATACTGCAAGACTAAGATATTTAATAGCGGAATATTTAGAAGTCTCAAGTAAAAATGTTCATGCTTATATTTTAGGAGAGCATGGAGATTCATCATTGGTTCCATGGGAACATTGTTACGTAGGTTGCAAAAAAATGATAGAAATAATGGAAGACAATAATTATCCAATGGAAGATTTAGAAAAAATTCATGACAATGTGTGGAACGCTGCTTATGAGATTATAGAAAAGAAAAAAGCCACATATTACGGTATTGGTATGGCACTAAATAGAATTATAAAAGCTATTTTTGATGATGAAAAAGCTATTTTGACTATTTCTACTTATCAAAATGGAGAATATGGTCAAGAAGGAATATATATTGGAGTTCCGACTATAATTGATAGAGACGGTGTGAAAGATATTTTAAGATTAAAATTAAATGAAATTGACCAAGAAAAATTTAACCATAGTTGTGAAATAATGAAGAAAAATATAAAGAATTCAATAGATTTATTATTATAATTTATACTGACTTATCGGTCTAAGCAAAAAAATTAAATTTGTGATATACTTCTTATATAACCAAAAGGATTATATTAATTTGCGATAAGCCTTAATAGAGTGAAAAAAGAAAGGAATGAAATATTAAAATGGGTGAAAAAATAAAAAACTCATCTAAGTTTTTGAAGAGAATAAAAGTCAAAGACTTAAGAAGAGTATTTGAAGCAGAAGAATTTAAAAGTGTTAAAGACATAATCTACAATTCTGCAAAAGTTTTCAAAGATCAAATAGCATTTGTAATCAAACATAAAGAAAATGACGGTGTAAAATACGAAAACGTTACATATAAAAGGCTTTTAGAAGATATTAATAAACTGGGAACTGCATTTTATTCAATGAAGTTATTAGGAAAGAGAATAGCTATAATCGGAAAAAATAGGTATGAGTGGGTTCTAGCTCATTTAGCAAATTTATTAGGGGGAATTATATCAGTTCCACTTGATAAAGATTTGCAATATGAAGAATTAGAGAATTCATTGATTAGAAGTAAAGCAGATTGTATCGTATTTGATGAAAAACTAACAGAAAATGTTGATAAGATAAAAGAAGAAGGAAGAACAAATTTAACAGATTATATATGCATGAGTCCTATAAAAGGATATTGTTCAATAGGCGAATTGGTTGACAAAGGTCAAAAGCTATTGGATAGTGGCAAAAAGGATTACATAAATTATCAAGTAGATGAAAATGCAATGAGCATATTATTATTCACATCAGGAACTACAGCAAAGTCAAAAGCAGTAATGCTTTCACAAAGAAATATCGCATCAAATATCTATGCAATGAGAGTTGCAGAAGATATTAGACCAACCGACACAAATATAGCGTTTCTTCCATTTCATCATATATTTGGGTCAACATGTATGGTAATGATGCTTGCATCAGGAGTAAAAACTGTATTTCCTGACGGATTAAGATATATTAAACAAAATCTAAATGAATATAAAGTGACTCTATTTGTTGGAGTTCCGGTTTTAGTTGAAGCAATCTACAAAACAATAATGAAAGAAATAGAAAAACAAGGTAAAACAAAATTAATAAAAGTAGCAACTGTAATTAGTAACATATTATTAAAATTACATATTGATATTAGAAGAGTGTTGTTCAAACAAGTTATTGATGCTTTAGGTGGAGAGCTTAGATTCGTAATATCAGGTGGAGCACCTGCTGATGCCAAGATAGCAAAGGGATTCAATGACCTTGGAATAAAAACTGTGCAAGGATATGGATTAAGTGAAACAGCTCCTGTTATTGCTGCTGAAAATGACAAGATAATGAAACCAGGATCTGTTGGTGTACCAATGATAAACGACGAAGTTAAGATTGTAAATAAAGATGAAAAAGGAATCGGAGAAATTACTGTAAAAGGACCAAATGTTATGCTGGGATATTATGAAATGCCTGAATTAACAAAAGAAGTCTTAAAAGACGGTTGGTTTTATACCGGAGACCTAGGATATTTGGATAAAAAAGGTGTGCTATACATAACAGGAAGAAACAAAAATTTGATAGTTTTGAAAAATGGTAAAAAAGTATTTCCTGAAGAATTAGAGACACTTGTAAATAGAATTGATTTAGTAGAAGAATCAATGGTATTTGGTATGCCTGATGCAGATGATAAAAATGATATTATGCTTTCTGTAAAAGTATTTTACAATAAAGAAGTTGCAGAAGAAAAATATGCAGAAAAATCGGAAGAAGAATTGTACAAAATTATATGGGAAAAAATAAAAGAATTAAATAAAACTTTCCCAAGATATAAGCATATTCAGAAATTAATTTTGTCAAGTGAAGAATTGATAAAAACTACTACTAAGAAGGTTAAGAGACAGGAAGAAATGAAGAAAATAATGGCAGGCGCAAGTATATAAATTTAATTCTTTTCCAATTTGATTTAAAACAGAAAGGAAGTTGTTAAAATGCTAAAATTTACAAAAATGCATGGATTAGGAAATGACTATGTATACGTTGATGCAATACATCAAGAAGTTAACGAACCAATGGCTTTAGCGAAGTTCGTAAGTAATAGAAATTTTGGTGTAGGGTCAGACGGATTGATTTTAATATGTAAAAGTGAAATAGCTGATTTTAAAATGAGAATGTTTAATAGTGACGGAAGCGAAGCCGAAATGTGTGGAAATGGCATTAGATGTGTTGGAAAATTTGTATATGACAAAGGCTTAACTAACAAAACAGAAGTAGCGATTGAGACACTTGCAGGAATCAAATATTTAAAATTAAATATAAAAGACAATAAAGTTGAAACAGCAAGAGTGGATATGGGAGAGCCAATATTTGCACCAAATGAGATACCAGTTGTATCAGAAGAAAATCTAGTAAAGAATTTGTACATAAGTGCAGAAGGTAAGGAATTTTTGATGACAGCTGTATCAATGGGAAATCCACACGCAATCACGATTGTAGATGACGTAAAAGGACTTGATGTAGCAAAATACGGAAAAGTAATAGAAATAGATAAAGCATTTCCAAAACGTGTAAATGTTGAATTCGCTCAGATTGTAGACAAAAGCAGAATAAAAATGCGTGTGTGGGAAAGAGGAGCAGGAGAAACTTTAGCCTGTGGCACTGGAGCTTGTGCAACAGCTGTTGCCTGTGCAATTAATGGTTATACAAATAGAAATGTAACAATAGAACTACTAGGTGGAGAACTACAAATTGACTGGAAAGAAGAAGATAATCATGTATATATGACCGGTCCGGCTGTGACGGTATTTGAAGGAGAACTAAATGTATAATTGACAAATCTTAAAAAATAATGTAATATATAAGTATATACTTTTTAACTTTAGGAGGTTGACAATGCAAGTCATCAAGGAAGAGCGGTGCATTGAAATGGCGATGTATATGCTAGACCATAATGCGACAATAGCTGAAACAGCTGAACATTTTAAGCGTGCAACGAGTACTGTGTATGCCAATGTTACGAGACATTTGTATACAATCGATGTAATATTGGCAAAGAAAGTTGAGAAGGTGCTGGCAGATAATAAGCAGCAAAGATATAAGCGTGGTGGCGAAGCTTTTGCAATGAAAATGCGAGAGCAAAATCAGAAACAAAATCAAAAGCAAAAACACTAAAATCTCCTATGAGCCGGTGGGTATTCCGCCGGCTTAAATCATAATAAACATTAAATCCATAATAAATTATTTTTTTAGTAAAAAGTAAGGAAAGGAAAAATCAATATGGAAGAAAATAATATGTGGAAAGAAAATTTTGAAAAATTGAACAGTAGTTATCAGATGAGAATCTTGCAAGGCTCTTTTGATCTTGTTTCTCAAAAGTTAAATAATGAACTTAATGCTGGAATAAAAACTGGCAATTTAGAATTAATAGATATTGCATATAATAAAATGTCCAATGGAAAAATTGTATTTGATGCTACAATTATAGATAAAACAACTGGTTTAGAGAGTCATGAATTTTATGATGATGAATTTGATAAAATTGATTTAGACAAGGATAAGATAAATTCGCTAAAAATAATTGGCATGGATACTTTAGAATTAGAAAAAGACATTGAAGAAATAGAAGGATTAAAAGACAATCCTGAAAACATTTCTTTGGCTAATTTAAAAGAATTAGATAGACAAGTTAATGAAACTGCATCATCTCTTGGACTTTCAAAGGAGCAAATCACATATTCTGCAACAGTAGATAGTAATGCAGAATTAAAAATAAAAGCAGATAGCTTGGGCGGTTCACAATACGATAGAATTAATGCTAATGAAAAAGTAAGTACACATTATAACATGGGTGAAATAATTGGCGGAGATTATAAAGCTTTCCAAATAATAAAAACATCTGAAAATACTTATAGATTAATGGGAATAGATGAAAATGGATTTGTCGAAGAAATTAATGATAATAGAGTTGAATTTTTACACGGTGTAAATGCAGTAAGCTTAATGCAGGAAAATGGCGAAACAGTTGATGCTCCCGTATTATGTGCTTTTAGAATTAAATCAGCAAGCGACATAGATAGGGAGCAGGTTATAGGTTTATGTGATAATGGAAGTACTGATAAAGCAACATTTTATGGTAGAGGTGCAATATCAACTGAGCAAATGACAGCTATTTCAGTACCAAATAGAACTTATTCAGAAGACAGAGTAAATCAAAAACAAATAATGGATACATTAGAAACTCCTTCTATAGAAAATACTGATGTTATAAGAGAAGTAGCAGAGCAGTATGAAATAGAAGATCCAAATGATTTACTAAATGAAGTGCGTAAGGAGTTTCCTGATTTTGAAAATGCTTCAAAAGAAGACATAGAAAGCTGCGCAAAAGATATTGCAGAATATATGGCAAGGGAACAAGATCATTTGCCTAGGGAAAGGATAAACGAATCAGATAATCCTCATGCTTAATCTGTGATATTTTCAAGTTCCTTGATTTTATCACGAATTTCTGCAGCTTTTTCAAACTCTAAGTTTTGTGCATAATTTATCATTTCATCTGTTAAACGATTAATTGCATCTTCCAAAGATTCATCCTTATTGATTATGGTTGTATCAACGTCATCAACCTGATAGGTTGCCTTGATAGTTTCTCTAATCTCTTTTTGGATAGTCTTTGGAGTGATGTGATTTTTTATGTTATATTCTTCTTGTATTTTTCTTCTTCTATTAGTTTCGGATATTGCTTTATCCATTGAATCTGTAAGTTCATCAGCATACATTATTACTTTTCCGTCAGTATTTCTAGCAGCACGTCCAATAGTTTGAACTAATGATCTTTCTGAACGCAAAAATCCTTCTTTATCAGCATCAAGTATGGCAACTAAAGACACTTCAGGAATATCTAATCCTTCTCTTAACAAGTTAATTCCAACTAAAACATCAAATTTACCCATACGCAAATCTCTGATGATTTCCATCCTTTCCAAAGCCTTTATATCAGAGTGCATATATCTTACTTTTATATCTAATCCAGCTAAATATTTTGTCAAATCTTCAGCCATTTTTTTAGTTAAAGTAGTAACCAAAATTCTTTCATTTTTCTTAGTTCTTTCTGCGATTTCAGCAATCAAATCATCAATCTGATTTTCTACAGGTTTAACTTCAATTTTAGGATCTAATAGTCCAGTAGGTCTAATAATTTGTTCTACAATTCTATCTTTTGAGTGCTCTCTTTCATACTCGGCAGGAGTAGCACTTACAAAAACAGCTTGATTAATCCTTTGCTCAAATTCTTCAAACTTCAGAGGTCTGTTATCAAAAGCAGAAGGAAGCCTGAAACCATATTCAACTAATGTTTCTTTTCTAGCTCTATCGCCATTGTACATTGCTCGAACTTGGGGAATAGTGGCATGCGATTCATCTACTAACAGTAGGAAATCTTTAGGAAAATAGTCAAAAAGTGTAAAAGGACTGCTTCCAGGTTCTCTGCCACTTATGTGTCTTGAATAATTTTCAATACCTTGGCAAAAGCCAGTTTCCTTCATCATTTCCAAGTCAAAATTTGTTCTTTCTTCTATTCGCTGAGCTTCAAGCAATTTGCCTTTATCCTTAAAATATTTAATTCTTGCATCTAATTCTTGCTGTATGGTTTGTATAGCTCTTTGCATTTTATCATCAGTTGTAACATAGTGAGAATTAGGGAAGATCATAACATGATTTCTAGTTCCTTCTACTTTACCAGTCAAAGGATTAATAGTTTCTAATTTTTCAATTTCGTCTCCCCAAAAACTAATTCTAATAGCTGTCTCACTTTCATCAGAAGGATAAACTTCAACAACATCTCCTTTTGCTCTAAAAGTGCCTCTCTTGAAATCAAGCTCATTTCGTGTATATTGAAGACTAATTAATTTTCTCAAAAGCTCATTTCTCTCTTTTGGCATATTAGGTCTTAAAGAGATAATCATGTTCTCATAATCAATAGGGTCGCCCAATCCATAGATACACGAAACAGAAGCAACTATTATAACATCTCTAGTCTCAAATAGGGAAGCAGTTGCTGAATGCCTTAATTTATCAATTTCATCATTAATAGAAGCATCTTTTTCTATGTATGTGTCTGAAGAAGGCACATAAGCCTCAGGCTGATAATAATCATAATATGAAACAAAATATTCCACATTATTTTCAGGGAAAAATTCCTTGAACTCGCTATATAATTGTCCAGCAAGTGTTTTATTATGTGCTAAAACAAGTGTTGGTTTTTGTACTTTTTCAATTATATTTGCCATAGTAAATGTTTTTCCGCGAACCTGTAACTCCAAGAAGTGTTTGGAATTTCTTTCCTTCCTTAATTCCATTACTTAAATATTCAATTGCCTGTGGCTGGTCGCCAGTTGGCTTATAATTTGATACTAATTTAAACATTTTATTCCTCTTTATTAATCATTTAAAAAATTCATTACTAAATCTATAATTACTTCTTTTTCTTTTGGATTTGATTCTGCAATTAATAAAGTTAATGCTGCTAAAGTATTATTATCAATTACTTGTTTTCCATTTTTATATAAAATATCATAATAGTTTAAGAAATATATAAATAATGTTGCTGCTATTCTTTTATTTCCATCAATGAAAACATGGTTTTTAACTACCAAATATAAAAAGTTTGATGCCTTTTCTTCAATACTATTGTAGATTTCTTTTCCGTCAAAACTTTGATATATATTATTAATAATTGATTCTAAACCATTATCTCTTTCAATTCCAAATATATTGCTTTTTTCTCCAAATTTTAACTTATGAATAATATCTAAGCAGTCTTGATATTGAATTACTCTACTATCTGTTGTTCCTTTTATTTTCTTTAAAGTTTTATGATCATAATCATCTAACAAATCTAATGCTTTTGAATAATTTCCTATAACTTTTAAAATTTCTTTTGCGTCGTTTCCTTCTAGCCTTTCATCCATTCTATTAGCAATATCAATTAATTTTATTGTTTTTTCTAAATATTCTAATCTTCTTTGATTTACTGCATAACCTTTTAACATATAATCTTTTAAAACTTTATTCGCCCACTGTCTAAAAATAATACCTTTATCAGATTTTACTCGATAACCAATACTTAATATCATATCTAA
>CANQJG010000038.1 GCA_947624185.1 uncultured Clostridia bacterium
TATTTTCTTTTTGTGCTTTTACAATTTCTGAATTATTAATTTTATTTATAACATATTCTTCTAATTCTTTATTGTAAAGAATTCCACCCATTGATGCATTTGAAACTGTTGCATTTTCATTTGGTTTGATTATACCAACTACTTTTATCTCTTCGGCATTTTCTATTTTTTGTTTTAAAAATTCGTCATCTTCTCTTTTATCAACCCAAATATTATTTACTTTTTCATAATAATCAGTATTTAGCAATAATTTATATGATAAATTCAATATTTCATCATAACTATAGCTTGTTTCTTCAGTTTCAACTTTTTCGCCATTAGTTATTTTATTGTACATTTCTTCAAGTTCTTTTTGATCTTTTATACCCAAAGCATACAATACAAAATCACTTATTTGATTATCTTCATCAACAAGAACTACAACTTCATTGTATTTTTCAGGCATCCTACCACTTACAACCTCATACATTTGATTGTTAAGTTCTTCATTATCAAACATTTTGGTCCACACATCACTCATCACAAAGTATGATTGCATCTCATTTAATGTCATACCCATGCTTTCTAGTACGGTGTTTGGATTTACTTGAACCACTCCATTGCTTACATCACTCTTAAATAATTGTAAATGTAAATCATAATCATAGCTTATTGCTGTTGTGTAATCTTTTATACCATTATTTTCATTTTCAATATATTCTTTGAATAACCTTAGATTGTTTGTCTGAACTCTGCTGCTCATAAGAGTCATTGTATCTCCAATTGTGTTATTAGAATATATCCTATTAGGCTCTCTATTTTCTTTATTTTGCTTATTAAGCTCACTCTCAGTAATAGCAGAACCTAGGTCTATGGAAGAAGTTTCAATTGTTAGTGGATATGATGTTAATGTCTCTTCCTGAATTCTATTTATATATTCCTGCACTCCATTAGATAAAGACAAGATTAAAGCAATTCCTATTATTCCAATTGAGCCTGCAAAAGATGTTAAAATAGTTCTACCTTTTTTTGTCATTAAATTATTTAAACTTAGCGACAACGCTGTAAAAAATGACATACTAGTTTTATATTTCTTTTTCTTGTTCGTATCATTTGTAGTATTATTCTCATCCACATCCCCATTAAAAGGAGCTGTATCGCCTAATATCATGCCGTCTCTAAGTTCTATAATTCTAGTAGAATATTCATTTGCAAGTTCGCTATTATGAGTAACCATAATAACTAATCTGTCATGAGCAACACCTTTAAGCAAATTCATGATTTGCTTGCTCGTTTTTGTATCCAAAGCACCTGTTGGTTCATCTGCCAATAGTATGTCCGGATTGTTTACTAGAGCTCTTGCAATAGCAACTCTTTGCATTTGTCCACCTGACAATTGGTTAGGCTTTTTGTTGATATGTTCCCCTAAACCAACATTTTCAAGCGCTTCTTTAGCTCTATTTTTTCTTTCCTTTTTTGAAACTCCTGAAAGAGTTAGAGCAAGTTCAACATTTGAAAGTATTGTTTGATGTGGGATTAAATTATAATTTTGAAATACAAAACCAACTCTGTGGTTTCTGTATGTGTCCCAATCTCTATCTTTATATTTCTTTGTACTTACTCCATTTATAATCAAATCGCCTGTTGTGTAATTATCAAGTCCACCTATTATATTTAGAAGTGTAGTTTTACCGCTTCCTGAAGGTCCAAGGATTGAAACAAACTCATTTTTTCTAAAATTTATATTAACATCTTGTAAAGCACTTTGCCTAAAATTATGACTTTCATAAACTTTACTTATATTTTTTAACTCTAGCATTAGTTCCTCCTATCTACATTTCCCCTTTAGATTAATCACAACTATTATAATACCGCATTACGATATAAGTTTCAATACTAAATCAATAAGTTTTTGAACAGATTCTTCATCATAATTATTATAAAATATATAGTCAAATTGATTTCTCAAATTTTCATCTGTTGTTATTCTATTATAATGCTCATCAATTTCCTTTAATCTTTCAATTTCCTTTTCTTCATCTAATCCTCTTTTTTTAGTTTGCTCCTTTGCCATTTCTAAATCTGTTGGCATTATGTAAATTGTTTTTATATCAGGTCTGATTTTTTTCCAATCATAAATTGTTGTATAATGCATTTCAAAAATCATGTTATTATCAGAAAATATTTCATCCTTTAAATATCCATATTCTCCACCAAACACTTTAAATTTATATGCAATTTTTCCTTCTTTATACAAGTTGTCAAGCTCTTCTTCTGACATAAAATATTTAGGATTTTCGCCTTTTCTGACTTTTCTTGTTCTAATAGTATTCACTTTTTCAAAATTAAGATGATTAACAATTTTTTCAACGAAAAAAGATTTTCCAACTCCTGTAACACCTGCTAATGCTAATAACATAGTTACCTCCATGTTTTTTATATTAATTATTTTTACTTGTATAGCACATCAATATCAACATCTCCATTAATACCGTCTATTTTTCCTGTATTACAGAATTGCCACATATAGTACTTATTTTCATAATCTGTTTCTTTTGTATAATGTGCAAGCCATATATTTTCAAATCGATCTTCATACCAAACCTTTTGTAAATAATTTTTACTACCATAAACCGAACCCTTATATCCTTTATTTTCAAGTGTATCTACAAAAGTTTTAGCCAATTTATTTATATCGTGAAAACTTATATCACATTTTACAAAAGATGTCCAGCTCTCCCAATCAAATGCTATTGGTAAAGATATATTATAATCTTTTAGATTATCAGCAACCCAATTTGCTTGTTCTTCTGCCTCTTGAACTCTTTTAGCATACGAATAAAAATATATTCCAATATCTAATCCAGCTTCTTGAGCTCCTTTTATATTTTTCTCAAAGCATGGATCTAATACATATTCTGCATCATAATCCTTTTGGTATCCTATCCTAATTATTGCAAATTCAGCACCTGCCTGCTTTACTTTTTGCCAATCAACATCTCCCTGCCATTGAGATACATCTATACCAATTCTTGTATTATCATTTTTATATCTTGTAATTGCTTCATTAAAATCGATTTTACTAGCTGTCACAGGCGCAGTACCTGTTCCATTTTTCGCATTTACCACTTTTAATGTAAAATCCTGACTTTGTTCATTTCCACTTTGATCTTTTATATTAAATGTCAATTTATAATCTCCTACTGTATTTACATCATAATCTCCAATTATCTGTCTTTCAGGCTTTGGATCCGCATTATCGCCACTAAAAATAAGATTTATCAAATCCTTATCATACCCTTTAGTTACAGTAACTGTATTACCCATGTAAATTAATGGTTTTACTGTATCCACTACATTGATGTTAAATGTTCTAGTTTTCTTTTTGTTTCTAATGCTTTTGTATTGAAATGTAACTGTTTGCGATCCAAGAGATTCTGTATTTACATAAAAATCATCAATAAGCTCTCCCTGTAGTTCTTTTATAAATTCTGAAACCTTCACATTTGTATCAAACTCTACTGTCAAATCGTCATTAAATGTTACTGCAACGGCATCTTCTTGCTTTTCTTTTTGAATATCAATAATTATAAATATTCCTATAGAAATTAAAATTATTACAAAAAGTATAATTAAAAATATATATCTTTTTTTCATTTTGTCTAATTCCCTTCCCACTTTCCTTACATGCATATATAAACGAAAATTATTTTTTCGAGTTATCTAATTTGTTTCTTTGCTATGAATATAGTTATATTATTTAAACATATTTTACTAAATATACTAATATTTTTCAACCTTTAGCAATTAAATTATTTAATTAAAATTTTTTAAATTGAATTTGCTTCATTCGCCCTTCGCTAACGCTCCGGTGGGGCGCTGCGTGGCATATTTCAAAAACAACTATATTCATGTTTTTTACAGCAATAAGCAAAAATGGAATTTACTTTTAAACTTAAATCAAGCAAATTAATTTCTCTAAAATACTGGATTTTTCTTGCATTTTATGGTATAATATAAGTGTAGTGTTTTTAAGGAAGGAAGTGGTATCATTATGAAAAATTTAAATAATGGAATCATAATTAATAATATAAAAACTTCTATGGAAATGGAAAATCAATTTTTAAATGATAGAGATGTCAGAGTTTTAAATGACTTTGCTAATAATAAAATTACAATGGAAGATGCCATTTCTAATTTTAAGGCTGATGCTATCTCTGCATTTAAGAAAATGGAGTTCTAATTTTAATGCTATTTACAATTCATAGAGAGGATAAAATATAATATGTACGAAGCAAGAAATTCTATATATTGTTATGAAAATACTAATATATTAATTAATAAACTAGATATAAAAAATCCAGTAATTCTTTCAAATTATGAAAAGCAAGTTGTTTCACTAAAGCTTTTGGCTCTTCATAAAAGAGGGATTACTGGAGTTTTTGATGTTGCACATTTTGTCAATATTCACAAATTCTTATTTGAAGACATTTACCCTTTTGCTGGTGAATTCAGAACAGAAAACATTGCAAAGGATAATTTTAGTTTTGCAGATTTTCAATATATTGATTCTGAAATTACTAAATTATTTGATGAATTAAAAAATGAAAATTATCTTGAAGGTTTAGATAAGTCTGCCATAGCCCAAAGACTTGCACATTATTGGGCTGAGCTTAATGTACTTCATCCTTTTAGAGAAGGCAATGGCAGAACTACTAGAGAATTCTTAAGACAACTAGCATTAAAAAATGGATATTCTCTTAATTTTCAAAGTGTAAACGCCAAAGAACTTCTAGTAGCGAGTGTCAAATCAGTTGTAGATGAATCTCAATTATCAAATTTAATATATAAAATATTAGAAGAAGCCGATGAAATGTAATAAAATTTCATCGTTTTTTTTTTTACTATTTAACTTACTCTACCTTTTAATTGCAAATTGAAAGAAGATTTTATAGAAACTAGCGGACAAAATGCATTTGTGCTACTATAAGTATTGCAACCAGCATGGCTGGATGGGTTGTATGCTATAGTACATACGCGGTTAGAGTAGCTTGCAGACGGAGAAGCCAACCAGCACCAATTACCATCTCCAGGATAGTACATTGAATCGATATATGGGTCAGTCTGTATTGTGTAATCTGCTGTGATATCTCCATATTCTGTATCTTTTGCTGGTCCCATTTGATATCCGTTTTTGCTTGTTTCTGTTGTTCCTTCATATTTATAAAATAGTTTCTTCCTATTTCCACCTGATGTTATATCTCCTGGTTCAGGTGTATCCCCTGTTAGGTTATAATGTGTATTATAACTATCCATCATCATCTCTAAACTTGGCGCTCCTACTATATAATTTATTTGATCTTCATCTTTTATTTCTTGTTTTACTGTATCTTTCAAGTTTGCCCACTTCTCAGCATTCAATAGCCATGTTACTGCTTGCATATTTTCAGTTGTTGGTGTTTCTTTTCCTTTTGCATATAGACTTGGATTTAATTGTTTTATTTTTACATTTTTGTCTTCTGCTGTTGTTGTATCTAATGTTAAATTATAATTATTATTTGTACAATCTGCTTTCAAATATATGGTTCCTGCTCCGTCTCCATATTTATTGTCAAAATCTATATAATATAATCTGTATATTGTTGAAACTTTTACTTTACCACCTTCATCTTCTAGTTGTGCATCTTGTACTTCTACATCTTCCGTTCCTTCTCCGACATCTTTAAAATTTGTTACTTTCATACCTAAATATTGTCCAAAATTCTCTTTTGTTATTTCTTCTGTTTTTCCGTCGATTGTTGCACTTAGAGTTATACCTTGTGTTAATTTTTTTAACTCATCTTCTGCTGATTTCATTTCTTGTGCTTCATTTGTTTGTGCTTCTTTATACTTGTCTGTTGATTTCTTTGACATATCAAATAAGCCATTTTCTCTCAATGCAACATTTAATGCTATTCCTGCCAAAATCAACATTATAATTATGGTTACTACTAACGCAACTAATGTTATACCTTTTTCATTAAATCTTTTCATTTTTCTTTTGCTTAATTTCTTTTCATTAATTTTGCTTTGCCTCATCTGTTCTACTCCTTTCAATCCTTGCTTTTTCATCTGTTTTACGTTCATCCTGATTTTTCTCCTTTACTTTTAATTAATTATTTATTTTTATTAATCTTAAAAATGTTATAGTTAAAGTGCCACGCAGCGCTCAACCGAAGCTTTAGCGTAGGGCGCTTGAAGCAAATTTCATTTACTTGCTGTATGGCATTATGTGAATTTGCTACATAAAAAAGCCATGTATTTTAGCTTTCACTAAAACACATAGCTTTATTTTCTATGTTTCCATTTATTTCTATTACTTTTAAATTATTTGTGTGTGTGTGTGTGTGTGTGTGTGTGTACTCTCGCAACGCTTTCAGGCTTTTTCATCTTTTGTTCTGCTCCTTTAATTTTTCTATTTGACATCTATTCTAACTTTGTCTATTTATATTTTATACATTAGATTTTCGATTGTCAATAGTTTTTCATTTAATTGTAGATTGCATTTTTTATTTTCATAATGATACAGCATAGCAATACAACTACTCTTCTTCCTCATCAAATTGTGAATTGTATAATTTTGCATACGCGCCATTTCTAGCTAATAGCTCTTCGTGATTTCCTTGTTCAACAATATCTCCGTGCTCCATAACTAATATTAAATCTGCATTTTTTATTGTAGACAATCTATGTGCTATTATGAAACTTGTTCTTCCTTTCATCAAATTGTCCATTGCTTCTTGTATTTTTATTTCTGTTCTTGTATCTATGCTTGATGTTGCTTCATCTAGAATTAGTATTTTAGGATTTGCTAAAATTACTCTAGCTATTGTAAGTAGCTGTTTTTGTCCTGCTGATATATTTGAAGTTTCTTCATTTAATACCATATCATATCCATTAGGCAATGTTTTTATGAAATGATGTACATTTGCGGCTTTTGCTGCATCTATTACTTCGCTGTCTGTGGCATCAGGTTTTCCATATCTTATATTTTCTTTTACTGTGCCATTGAATAGCCATGTGTCTTGCAAAACCATGCCAAACAATGCTCTAATGTCTGATCTATCATAATCTGCTATATTATTTCCGTCAATATATATTGCTCCGTCATTTATATCATAGAATCTCATTAAAAGTTTTACCATTGTTGTTTTTCCTGCTCCTGTTGGTCCGACTATTGCTACCTTTTGACCGTCTTTTACAGTTGCATTGAAATCATGTATGATTAATTTATCATCATCATATCCAAATTTAACATTTTCAAACTTAATATTTCCTTTTAAATCTCCTACTTTCTTAGCATTTTTTATATGTTGTATTTCTTCTTTTCCTTCTAAGAAATCGAATATTCTTTCTGCTGCCGCTGCCATTTCTTGAAGTATTGCTGATATTTCTGCGATTTGTGCTATTGGCTGATTAAATTGTCTACTGTATTGGATAAATGATTGTATGTCTCCAACAGTTATTCTTCCTTTTAATGCAAAATACCCGCCAAGTATTGATATTGCTACATAAGAAAGATTTCCTATAAAGTTCATTATTGGTCTCATTAGTCCTGATAAGAATTGCGCTCTCCAACCTGCATTATATAGTTCTTGATTTTGTTTTTGAAAATCGTTTATTGTTTTTTCTTCTGCATTAAATGCTTTAACTACATTGAATCCGCCATACGCTTCTTCAACTCTACCATTGACGTGTCCTATATAGTCTTGTTGTTTTTTGAAATATTTTTGTGATTTTTTTACTATTATTACTACCATGATTGTTGTAAATGGTAGTATTGCAAGTGATACCAAAGTCATTGAAAAACTTATTGATAACATCATTACTAATATTCCAATTACTGTGCAAACTGAAGTAACAACTTGTATAATGCTTTGATTTAAGTTCATTGATAGTGTGTCTATATCGTTTGTAATTATTGATAACACTTCTCCGTCTGTTTTTGTGTCAAAATATTTCATTGGTAATCTATTTATTTTACCGATTAGGTCATTACGCATTTTATATGTCATTTTTTGTGATACATTTGTCATTAAAAATCCTTGTATAACAGAGAAAGACGAGCTTAGTGCATATAGTGCTAATAAAGTAATTAAGATATTTGCAATCTTTTCGAAATTAATTCCAGCTCCACCTGATAATTTGCTTACTATACCGTTGTATATTTCTGTTGTGGCATTTCCTAAGATTTTAGGTCCAACAATTGTAAATATAGTTCCACCAATAGCAAATAACAATACTAAAATTAATTGCCATTTATATTTTAATAAATAATAACTCAATAGCTTTTTCATTGTGCCTTTGAAATTTCTTGCTCTATCTAATCCTCCATTTTTAGGTCTTGGTCTCATTGGTCCCGGCATAGCTTTTACACCTCCTTATTTCTTAGTTCTTCTTCTGATAATTGAGAATTAGCTATTTGTGTATATATTTCACAGTTGTTGTAAAGTTCTTCATGAGTTCCTTTTCCAACAATTTTTCCTTCATCTAATACTATTATTTGTTCTGCATTTAATATTGTGCTAACTCTTTGTGCAACTATTATTACAGTTTTTCCTTCTGTCTTTTCCTTCAATGCTTCTCTTAGATTTTTATCAGTTTTTAAATCCAATGCTGAGAAACTATCATCAAATATAAATATCTCAGGATCTATCGCTAATGCTCTTGCAATAGATAATCTTTGTCTTTGTCCACCTGATACATTATTTCCACCTTGTGAAATCTCAGAGTTGTATTTGTCTTCCTTAGTTTCTATGAATTCAGTTGCTTGTGCTATTTCAGCAGCCTTTTCCATTTCTTCATCAGATACATTTTTTCCATATTTAATATTAGTTTTTATTGTTCCTGAAAATAGCATACCTTTTTGTGGTACATATCCAATTTTCTTGCGTAGTTCTTTTTGAGGCACATTTTTAACATTTGCACCGTCGATTAAAATCTCGCCTTCAGTTACATCATAAAATCTAGGAATTAAATTTATTATGGTTGATTTACCGCTTCCCGTACTTCCTATTATCGCAGTAGTTTCTCCTGCTTTGGCAGTAAAGTTTATATCTGATAATACTTCAGCTTCTCCGTCAGGATATTTGAAAGATACGTTCTTAAACTCTACTAATCCTTTTTTGTTATCGTCAAATTTTTCTTGCTTATCCTTTGGCTTATCTACTATTGATGGTTTCTTTTCTAATACTTCATTTATACGATTTGCAGATACTGATGCTCTTGGAAGTATAATTGAAAGCATTGATATAAATAAGAAACTCATTACTATATGCATTGTGTATTGTAAAAATGCCATCATATTTCCAACTTGCATTATTCCTTCATCTATATTATGTCCACCAACCCATATTATCAATATCATAATTCCTTGCATAATTAATGACATAAGAGGATTCATTAGGCTCATTACTCTATTTACAAATATGCTGTTTTTCATTAGGTTTTCATTTGCTTCATCAAACCTTTTTTCTTCTCTTTTTTGAGTATTAAAAGCTCTAATAACAGGGATTCCTTTTAAAATCTCTCTTGCTACTAAGTTTAATTTATCAATTAATACTTGCATTAATTTAAATCTTGGCATTGTTGTCACAAATAATGTTCCAACTATCATTAGAATTAGCAATACAGCTAATCCTATTATCCATGCCATCGACAAATTACTTGTGGTTATTACCGCAAGCAAGCCACCTATTGCCATTATTGGTGCATAAACTATTACTCTAAATAGCATAGCCAATAATTCTTGGATTCTTTGAATATCGTTCGTATTTCTAGTTATCAATGATGCTACACTAAACTCTTTAAATTCTTTATTTGAAAAGCTTAACGTTTTTTTGAACACTTTATCCCTTAATGTTTTTCCTAATCTAGCAGCCACAATTGATGATAAAAACATTATTAAAATAGCAGAAATCATGCTAATTAATGCCACTAAAAGCATCATTAAACCTGTTCTTAAAATATAATCATTTGATATTTTGACTGTGTCTAATCCAATTGCTTCATACTCAGTTTTGATAAAAGCATAAGCTGATTGTTTTGTGATTGTATCAGGCATCTCTAACATACTGCTTTGCATTTGTTCAGCTATAGCTGAGCTTGGCATTGATTTCATTTGAGCTTGAAATTCTTCGCTATTCATAAAGTTAAGCACCATTAAAGGCTTTTCCATATATGATTGAAGAGCATCAAATTCTTCTTTGGAAATGTCTTTTAATTCATACACATCTTCATCTTTAATTACAGGGTATTTTTCAATATTTTCCTGATTTTTTTCCAATAGTTTATAATCATTTAATATTTCGCTATCTTTATCAGTAAAATACATCAATTGATCCAATGTAGATTTTCTAATTACATTTGGAGCTGTATTTTCGATTCCCCCTTGTTGTATTCCAAC
>CANQJG010000039.1 GCA_947624185.1 uncultured Clostridia bacterium
ATTATTCAAGTGGAGAAAATAATTTAAAAGACAAAATAAAAACATTGGACATAAAAATTCAAGAAGCATTAGACAGCAACACAGATGACCTGTTATCTCCAGATGCAAAATTATTAGATAGTCAAATTAGCGAAAAATTAAGTAATATAAATAATCTGAATAGTATTCAAACAATACAAGAAATAAAAAAAGAAATCAGTAATTATGTAAGTAAAAAAGCTAAAATTGCAGGAGAATTAAGCCCAACTGGCTCATATCTTAAAAAATTAATTGATGAAAGAAGCAATTATGAAAATCAACTTAATTCAGGTTCTGAATATGTAACTGCACCACTCAGTGGAATTGTATCTTATAGAGTTGACGGCTTAGAAGAAACGTTAACACCAAATGATTTCTCAATGTATAATAAGGAATTTCTTTCAAACCTAAATTTAAAAACAGGACAAATTATATCAACAAGCAATGAAAATGGAAAAATTATAAATAATTTTGTCTGCTATATTGCATGTACTTCAAGAACACCTGAAGCAAATGCAGCACAGGTTGGAGATAATGTAACGATAACACTTCCAAGTGGAAAATTAGCAGATGCAAAAATTGTACATATAAATAGAGAAAATGATGTAGAAGTAACACTTGTAATGAGCTTTACAGAGGGTATAGATGAATTGCTATTATATAGAAAAATTATATTTGACATAATATGGTGGAATAGTACAGGATATAAAGTGCCAAATTCTGCAATAATAAAAGAAAATAATCTAAATTATGTCATTAGAACAAAAGCAGGATATTTGGAAAAAGTGCTAGTAAAGGTAAAAAAAGAAGGAGAAGATTATTCAATAGTAACCAATTACAGTACATCTGAAATAAAAGATTTGGAAATAGCAGAAGGTGCAATGACTTCGATTATGCTTTTTGACGAGATTGTTTTAGAACCAAAAATCGACTAGTAAACGCTTATTTGTAATTGTTATTTAATAGTTATATTTAATACTAAATTATTATCTAATAATAGAAAAAATATTATTGTTTTGCACCTTGCTGTCGCAAATTCCATTATGCCTTCATGGCTATGCAATTAATTTACTTTATAATGTTTACATAATGCCATTCGGCGCTTGTATGTAATTTGCTTCATTCGCCCTACGCTAACGCTCCGGTTGGGCGCTGCGCGGTGGCTGTCACAATAATATTTTTTTATTATTAGATAGTTATTAAGTAAAAAATGTTACAAAATTTTTACAAAACGATTAAATAACAATTACATTTCAAAAAATGTATTGACAATACTTTAAAAAAGTTAGATACTTATAATAGTCGTATAACGAAGGAAAAAATAATAGGAGGTTATTTTTAAATGGCAAACGTAGTAAATAAGTTGTGGAATATGATTAACATGAACACAGCAGAGGATGAAGATTATGAAGAGGACTATGAAGATGAGGCAGTAGAAGATGAAGAATTAGAAGAACCAAGAGGATTCTTAGGACTTGGAAGAAAGCAATCTAGTAAGGTAGTTACTATGCAACCACAAGCTAGAATGGTTATTTTGCAACCAACTGAATTTGAACAATCTGTTGAAATCTGTGATTTACTAAAGGAAAGAAAATCAGTAATTATAAATTTAGAGTATGTAAACAAAGACGTTGCAAGAAGAATAATTGATGTTGTAAGCGGAGCTGTACATGCTTTAGAGGGACATATACAAAAAATATCTAATTCAATATTTGTTGTTGCTCCTTATAATTATGAAATATCTTCAAACACAAAAGAAGAATCAAAAGGACCAGTTTCATGGTTAAAAGGCAATAATTAATCTTAAGTAAATAACTTAGGACTTGTTTCGGGAGGAAATTATGATCACACCATTAGAAATCGAAAACAAAAAATTCTCTAAAAAAACTCTTAATGGATATGACCCTGAAGAAGTAGATGAATTTTTAGATGATTTAACAAAAGATTATGAAAAATTGTATAAACAAGTTGCTGACGGTAAAAGAGAAGTAGATGATCTAAAAGAAAAATTAGAACACTATACTCAGATTGAATCAACTTTGCAAAGCACTTTATTGCTAGCTCAATCGGCATCTGAAGAAGTAAAGAGTGCTGCCCAAAAACAAGCTGACCAAATAATAAAAGAGTCAGAGATGAAAGCAAAAGAAGCTACAAAAGATTTGGATAGTGAAATACTTGAGAAGAAAAAAGAATTAGAAAATATAAATAAACAATTTGATGTATACAAAGCTAAAATGGAATCATTATTAATTTCACAATTAGAATTGTTAAAAGAAATAAAAAGTGATGACTAAAATTACATTTTTGTAATAAAAATTTGAGATAAATGCAAAAAAATAGCATTTATCTCTTTATTTTATTAAAAAAGTGTGATAAAATGTCTGTATTACATATACATTAAAGATATGTTACATTTTAAAGTATTCTATTGACAATTAGCAAAATAGGGATAAAATAGGGGTATGAGAGTAATAAGCGGAAGCGCAAGAGGCACTAAATTAAGTTCCATAGATAGTGAATTAACTAGACCAACACTTGACAGAGTAAAAGAATCCTTGTTTAATATCTTACAAGGAAAATTGCAAGATGTAGTTGTTGCAGATTTATTCGCTGGAAGTGGCGCATTGGGAATTGAAGCCATTAGTAGGGGTGCACGAAAAGCATATTTCTGTGATAAAAACAAACAGGCTATCAATATGATTAGACAAAATCTTGAAAAGACTAGATTTGTGGATAAAGCCGTTATAATTAATTCTGATTATAGAGATTGCCTAGAAAAAATAAATGATAAAGTAGACATAATTTTCATTGACCCACCTTATAAAGATAATTTGTCAGTAGAAAGTGTTAAAAAAATAATAGAAAAAGGCATTTTAAGTAAAGATGGAATAATGATTATTGAAACAGATGAAATATGTAGAGACGAAAGAGGCTTAGATATCTTAGAAAATATAAAAATTATAGACAAAAGAAAATATGGAAGAGTGAATTTGATATTTATAAAAGAGGAGAACTGATATGGAAATCTTTACATTATTAGAGTCGTTGGAGGACTTAATAGAGAATAGCAAAAAAGTGCCTTTATCAGATAAGTGTATAGTTAGTCAGGAAGAAATTTTAGATTTAATTAAAGAGATTAGATTAAAATTACCTGATGAACTTAAACAAGCAAAATGGGTTAAAGAAGAAAGAGAAAGAATTCTTGCAGAAGCTAAAAAAGAAGCAGATGATGTTGTAAAAGAAGCTGAAAATAGAATAATCTCAATGATTGACGAGCATGAAATTACCAAAAAAGCTTACGACCAAAAAAATCAAATCATGTCTGCTGCAAATGAAAATGCAAGACAAATCACAAGTGGTGCTAGGGAATATGCTGACGGAATATTACAATCATTATCTAAATCTTTGGAAAATGTACTTAAAGAAATAGATCAAAATAGAAAAGAACTTAAGTAATTAACTAAGGAGACTAAAAAAAAACGCTTTTTTTGGTCTCTTTTTGTTTTTTTTTAAAGGGGGGGAGAATTAAAATGGAAACAAAATTCATATTTATAACAGGTGGTGTAGTATCAGGACTTGGCAAAGGAATTACAGCAGCTTCTTTAGGAAGATTATTAAAAAACAGAGGATATAAAGTAGTAAACCAAAAAATGGATCCATACATTAATGTTGACCCAGGAACAATGAGCCCTTATGAACATGGGGAAGTATTTGTAACAGATGACGGAGCAGAAACTGATTTGGACTTAGGACATTATGAAAGATTTACTGATGTAAATCTAACTGCTAATTCAAGTATTACAAGTGGCAAAATATATAAAGAGGTAATTGAAAAAGAAAGAAAAGGAGATTATCTTGGAAAAACAGTACAAGTAATCCCACATGTAACTGATGCAATTAAAGAAAAAATATACAGTTTTGAAAAATCAAATGTAGATATTGTAATTACTGAAATTGGAGGAACAGTAGGAGATATTGAAAGTGGTCCAATGATAGAAGCAATAAGGCAAGTTGGACAAGAAAAAGAAAGCAATAGATGTGCATATATTCATGTTACTCTTTTGCCTTATATATCAGGCTCAAATGAGCTAAAATCAAAACCTACACAACACTCTGTTAAAGAGCTACAATCACTTGGAATTAAAGCCGATATATTAGTAGAAAGAGCAGATGCAAAAATCCCTGATAATTTAAAAGAAAAAATTGCACTATTTTGCAATGTAAAAAAGGAAAATGTTATAGAAAATACAACAGTTGATAATTTGTATGAAATCCCAATAATGCTTGAAGAAAATGGATTAGCAAGGGCAATATGTGATAAGCTAGAATTAAAAAACAAAAAGCCAAAAAACAAAGAGTGGGAAAAAATGGTTGATAATATTAAGAAAATAAGCCAAAGTAAAAAGACAGTAAATATCGCCATAGTTGGAAAATATACTAGATTGGAAGATTCATATTTATCAGTTGCAGAAAGCATTAGACATGGTGGATTTGCAAATAATGTTAAAACCAACATAAAATATATAGATTGTGAAAAAATTAGTGCAAGGAATATAAAAGCAATATTAAAAGACATAAATGGAGTAATTATACCAGGCGGTTTTGGAGATAGAGGAATCGCAGGCATGGTTTTAACAGCAAAGTATTGTAGAGAAAATAAAATCCCATTTTTAGGAATATGCTTAGGTATGCAGATAGCAGTAATGGAATTTGCAAAAAATGTATTAAAACTTAAAGATGTTTCATCACAAGAGTTTGATGAAAACTGCAAAAATCCAGTAATACATATCATGGACGACCAAATAGATGTAAACGAAAAAGGCGGAACAATGAGATTAGGAGCATATCCTTGTGAGCTAAAAAATGGAAGCTATGCAAGAAAAATCTATGGAGAGAAATTAATTTCAGAAAGACATAGACATAGATATGAATATAATAATAAGTATAAAGAAGCAATGGAAAAGGCAGGATTAGAAGTAGTAGGAACATCACCAGACGGAAGACTCGTAGAAATGGTAGAGCTCAAAGGGCATCCATTTTTTATCGGTGGTCAGTTTCATCCGGAATTCAAATCAAGACCTGATAGACCAGCACCACTATTTAGAGAGTTTGTAAAAAAGGCGAAAGAATACATTTGCAAGTAAAAAGAAGCCGTCAAATGGAAAGGTAAATGCAATTAAGAAAGCCGTCAAATGAAGAAACAAATGTAATTAAGAAATTTGTCAAATGAAAAGTCAAATTCAATTGTGAAAGTTTTGTGAAAATTAGCAATCTCTATTGACATTTGCTAAAAAAAGGTATAAATTATTAGCAGTCATTATAAGTGACTGCTAGATTTTTATTATTAGGGAGGATTAATTATGTTAAAACCATTAAGTGACAGAGTTATAGTAAAAATGCAAGAAGCAGAAGAAACAACTAAAAGCGGAATAATACTTTCAAGTGGAAGTAAGGAAAAGCCACAAATAGCAGAAGTTGTTGCAGTAGGACCAGGCGAAATGATAGACGGAAAGCGTTCAGAAATGTATGTAAAAAAAGGAGATAAAGTAGTTTTAAATAAATATTCAGGAACTGAAGTAAAATATGAAGGAGAAGACTATATAATAGTAAGACAAGAAGATATTTTGGCAATTGCTGAATAGTAAAAATATATAAATAAGATATAAAATTACAGTATAAAAAAGTTACAATACTAGGATATTGTAAATACGTAAAAGGTGCCATTAAACCTTAAATTAATGGAGAAAGGTAAATATAATATTTAAAATATTATATAAGGGTAAATTATGGCTAAGGATATACAATTTGGAGAAGATGCAAGAAGAAAATTATTAAATGGAGTTAATAAACTTGCAGACACAGTTAAAGTTACATTAGGACCAAAAGGAAGAAATGTGGTTCTTGGAAAAAATTTTGGAGCACCACTTATTACTAACGACGGTGTTACAATAGCAAAAGATATTGAATTAGAAGATAAATTCGAAAACATGGGAGCACAATTAGTAAGACAAGTATCAGAAAAGACTAATGATGTTGCCGGAGACGGAACTACAACAGCAACAGTTTTAGCACAAAGTATGATTAAAGAAGGTGTAAAAAACGTTGCAGCAGGAACAGATCCAATGGCTATAAAAAGAGGTATGGACAAAACATTGGATAAAGCAGTAGCAATTCTTAAAGATATAAGTGTACCAGTAAATGGAAAAGAAGATATAGCAAGAGTAGCAAGCATTTCTGCAAATAATGAAGAAATAGGAAATTTAATTGCAGATGCAATGGAAAAAGTTTCAACAAATGGTGTAATCACAATTGAAGAATCAAAAACATCTAATACAGAATTAAATGTAGTAGAAGGTATGCAATTCGATAAAGGTTATGTTTCTCCATATATGGTAACAGACACAGAAAAAATGATTGCAGACATGGATAATCCATATATTTTAATAACAGACAAAAAGATAGGAAATATCCAAGAAATATTGCCATTACTAGAGAACTTAATGCAAAATTCAGGCAAACTTGTAATAATCTGTGATGACATAGAAGGAGAAGCACTATCAACATTAATACTTAATAAATTAAGAGGAGTATTAAATGTAGTAGCAGTCAAAGCTCCAGGCTATGGTGACAAGAGAAAAGCAATGTTACAAGATATAGCAATTATAACAGGTGGAGAAGTTATAACATCAGATTTAGGATTAGAACTTAAAGATGTTTCAATAGAGCAATTAGGAAAAGCAAAACAAGTAAAAATAGAAAAAGACAAAACAATAATTGTAGACGGAGCAGGAGATAAACAACAAATCGCAGATAGAGTAGGTCAATTAAAAGCTCAAATATCAGAAGAAAAGAGTGAATATGATAAAGAACAATTACAAGAACGTCTAGCTAAAATAGCTGGAGGAGTAGCTGTAATTGGAGTTGGAGCTGCAACAGAAGTAGAAATGAAAGACAAGAAATTAAGAATAGAAGACGCATTATCAGCAACAAGAGCAGCAGTAGAAGAAGGAATTGTTGCAGGTGGTGGAACAGCTTATATAAATGTAATTCCTAAACTTGAAAAAACAGTTGAAGAATTATCAGCTGATGAAAAAGTAGGAGGAAGGATTATTCTAAGAGCATTAGAAGAGCCAGTTAGACAAATAGCTGTAAATGCAGGTTTAGAGCCAGCTGTTATATTAGAAAATGTAAAGAAGGAAAAAGAAGGAATAGGATTTGATGCAAAAGAAGAAAAATATGTTGATATGAAAAAAGCAGGAATAGTAGACCCAACAAAAGTATCAAGAAGTGCACTTCAAAATGCAGAATCTGTTGCATCAATGATATTAACTACTGAAAGTATAGTAGCTGAAATTCCTGAAAAGAATTGTGGTTGCGGAGATCATGAACAAAATGCACAAATGGGTGGATTATATTAATATTATTTATTAAAACCTAAATATAGTTGTTTTTGAAAATGCCGCGCAGCGCCCAACCGGAGCGTTAGCGCAGGGCGAATGAAGCAAATTACATACAAGCGATTATTAAAGGAATAAGCCAAAGATTATGGAAATTAAGGGAGAAGTTGAAGATATAATTTACAAAAACGAAACTAACGGATACACGATAGCATCGTTTTATATGCAAAATGCCGACACTGTAATTGTCGGCTATTTGCCATTTGTAAATAAAGGAGACAGCTTAAAAGTAGTTGGTAGATTTGTAACTCATCCTGATTATGGAGAACAGTTTAAAGTAGAAACATTTGAAAAAATTATGCCTGAAACATTGGATGCTCTTGAAAGATATTTAGCAAATGGCGTAATTAAAGGGATAGGCCCAGCAACAGCTCAAAAAATTATAAAAAAGTTTGGCGAGTCAACTCTTGAAATCCTAAGAAATGAACCTGAAGAATTAGCTAAAATAAAGGGGATTACAAAGGCAAAAGCAAATGAAATATCTGAAAGTTTTATAGAAAATTGGGAACTTTGGCAAATTGTTGGATTCTTAGAAAAGTTTGGAATATCTGCAGCAAGTGCACAAACCATTTATAAAAGGTTTGGAGCAGATACAATAAGTAAAATTGAAGAAGATCCATATATATTAGGAGAATTAAGCATAAAAGTTGATTTTACACAAATTGATAAAATGGCACTTAGCATTGGGATTGAAAAAAATAATTTAAGAAGGATAGGAAGCGGAATAAGGCATGCACTTAACTTAGCATCATTTAATGGTCATGCGTGCGTATTAGAAGCTAATTTAATCGCGTTTGTTACAAGACTTTTAGGAATATCAGAAGAAGATGTGCTAGACGGAATCAAAGACCTTAGAGCCAAAGAGCAAATAGCAGTTGAAACAAGAGAAGAAATAGCTACAGTAGACGGAAAGACTGAAATGAGTATACAAGATTGGATTTACTTAATTGATTATTATAAAACAGAAAAAAATATTGCAAACAAAATAATTTCATTGGAACAATCAGAAAATTTAAAGAAAATAGATAATATTGAAAAAGAAATAAAGAAAATCACAGAAATTAAATTATCAGAAAAACAAAAAGAAGCAATTAAACAAATTAATGAAAACAATGTAACAATTATTACAGGTGGACCGGGAACAGGAAAGACTACAATCATAAAAACCATAATTGATTTGTATAAAAATAAAGGAAAGAAAGTAGTGCTATGTGCACCAACTGGAAGAGCAGCAAAAAGGATGACAGAAGCAACAGGAGAAGAAGCTAAAACATTGCATAGACTTTTAGAAATAGGAAAATTAAGTGATGAGAAGCCAAATCCTGACATGGATGTTACACCAATTGATGCAGATATAATCATTATAGACGAAGTATCTATGGTAGATATGTTTTTAATGAATTATGTAATGAAAGCAATTTTCAAAGGAACAAAATTGATATTGGTCGGAGATATAGACCAACTTCCGTCAGTTGGACCAGGAAGTGTGTTAAAAGACTTGATAGAATCAAAAAGAGTACCATATACTACTTTGAACAAAATCTTTAGACAAGCTGCAAAAAGCAAAATAGTCGTTAATTCTCACAAGGTAAATGACGGAATAAATTTCTTTGAAGAAATAGATGAAGACGAAGAAACATTAGACGATTTTGATTTTATACCTGAAAATAATCAGAAAAAAGTACAAGAAATGATTTTAGATATGTATACAGCTGATATGCAAATCATCACTCCAACTAAAAAAGGCGATTTAGGAACTAAAACTTTAAATCAGCTATTACAGGAAAAGTATAATCCGTATGAAGATTATAAGGTAGAAAAGAAATTCGGCGACATCATATATAGAGAAGGCGACAAGGTAATGCAGATCAAGAATAACTATGATATGACTTGGGTTAGGGGTTTAGAAGTTAGCTCAGGAATATTTAATGGAGAAATGGGACAAATAATAGAGATTGATAATAGTGAAGGAAAAGTCAAAATAAAATTTGATGATGACAAAATTGCAATATATGAAACAGCAGATTTAGAGCAGATAGAGCACTCATTTGCAATAACTGTACATAAATCACAAGGAAGTGAATTCAATCAAGTCATATTTCCAATAATGCAAGTCGCACCAATGCTTCTCACAAGGAATCTTTTGTATACAGGCATGACAAGAGCAAAAAATAGACTTGTAATAATTGGTAGCAAAAATGCAATAGAATTTATGATAAGAAATGTAAACACCAAGAAAAGAAATACAGGTTTAAAATATAAATTACAAGAAATAGAATAGAGTATTGTTAATTGGAGGTTATTTTTAATAGAAGATGTTTTGGGGGGGGCAAATAAATTTCAGAAATTTATAATTCTGAAAGGAAAGGGATTACGTTGAAAATAATAAGCGGTATGTTAAATTTGCTTTTCCCCATGCAGTGCGGAATATGTGGAAAACTAGGAGACAGTATTTGTGATAAATGTTATAATAATTTGAAAAAATATGAGATAAAGAATCAGCATGAAGATTTGTTTTTCATGTATAAATATGAAGGTTTAGTCAGAAAATTAATAATAGACTATAAATTCAATGACAAAGCCTATTTATATAAAACTTTTTCAAAATGTTTATTAAAAAATAAAAATTTTTGTCAATTTATAAAAAAGTATGATATAATGGTTTCGGTTCCATTACATA
>CANQJG010000040.1 GCA_947624185.1 uncultured Clostridia bacterium
AAGTAGTATATTATACTATTGACAATATGCGAGAAGAAAGGATGGTTAATTTTGAATACTTTATATTTTGATTGCTCGAGTGGGATTAGTGGAAACATGGTACTTGGAGCTTTATTAGAAATCGTTGGAGATGAAAATTACTTATTAGAAGAATTAAAAAAATTAAATGTAAATGGATATAAACTACAAATATCTAAAAAAGTAAAAAATGGAATAGCCAAATGAAGATTTTGTTGTAATGGAAACTAATATTGATGATGCAAGCGGAGAAATATTAGGATATACACAAGAATTATTATTCGAAAATGGAGCGTTAGATGTATTTTATACACCAAATACGAAATCCTTTATTAGATAAATAATAATTTGTAACTTAGATTAAATATAATTATTATAAAATGTAAGAGCAAGTTAAAATCTTGCTCGTTTTTTCTAAAAAATGAAAAAAGTGTAACCAATTAAAAAAATTTCTGTCTTTTTATATAGAAAGGGGGAATTATGGAAGATGAAGAAATAATAAATTTATATTGGAAAAGGCAAGAAAAAGCAATATATGAAACAGATAAGAAATACGGAAAATACTGTAAAAAAATTTCATTTAACATATTGCAAAACGAAGAAGAATCTAAAGAATGTGTAAATGATACATATTTGAAAACTTGGAATAGTATTCCTCCACAAAGACCAAATATATTAAAAGCATATATTGGGAAAATTACTAGAAATTTAGCTTTTAACCAATATGAAAAAAAGAAATCAAAAAAACGAGATTATACATTAGAAATTTGTCTTGAAGAATTAAATGAATGTATTTCTTCTAACAATGTAGAAAAAGAATTTAACAATAATGAATTGGTAAATGCACTTAATAATTTCTTATCAATGTTATCGCAAGATAAAAGAAAAATTTTTTTAGAAAGATATTGGTATTTATATTCGATTAAGGAAATTTCTTTGAAAAATGAAATAAGTGAAAATAATACAAAAACAATTTTATTAAGAATTAGAAAGCAATTAAAAACTTATCTGAAAGAAGGTGGTTTATATGAATAACAAAGATTTACTAAAAGCCATTGGAGAGATTGATGATAAATATTTAATTGAAGATAATGGCATAAAAGAAAAAAATAGAATAAGAACAAATAATATGGTGAGAATTATGAAAAAATTTAAAATTGGATATGCCTTAATACCAATATGTTGGGTAGTTGTTATAAGTGGAATTATATTTTTAAATTATAAAAATGATAATAATAACTTATTTGAAAATAAACTATATATTGCCAAAGAAAACAATATAACATTAAATATCAATGATTTATCAAAAACAGGGATGACAATATTAGATACCGATACTAAAACTGTCAGTGGTTTTAACATACCATATCCTTTTAAAGTAAATGAAAATGCTAATCAAAATGAAGAATTTTTTATTATTCCTAGTGATTTAACTCAAATTAAAAATTATATTGTTTATATTAAAAATGATAAGGATAGTAACGAATATAATATAATAGCCAATTATATAATGCTTATTACTAATGGTAATGAAAGAAATATTAAGGTTAAATATTCAAAAGATCAAGAGCCATTAAGAGATTATTATTTTAGTGAAGAAGATAGTAAAACAACAACTATAAATGGTATAGATTTAAAAATATACAAATATGAGAAAAGTTTTTATACTACATTTAGTTATAATGGTTATAATTTTGATATTGAAACTTCTAATATAACAGAACAAGAATTTTCTGATTATTTGGTATCAATTTTAAGATAAAAATAGGGTAGCTAATATTAAAATTGCCTTTATTTAGATATAATACTTAATGAAAAAAATACAGCAATAGTTAGTATTATAATATTTGCTTTAGTATATAAAAGAAATAAATCAGACGATTAATTATACAAATTACAATTTCTATGAATATTTATTTAAATTTTATATCCTAGAATTGTGTGAAAACAATTTAGGATATTTTTTTAATTTTCTTATATTAACCCTGATTTTTAAATAAACAATATCAAAAATCATACAAAAAACATAATATAGATTAAGATAATTTTACATTGGAGGTAAAAATGGAAACAGATACAGTACAAAACAAAAAAGGCAAAACACAATCCACTCCAAAAAAGACAGTATTAGAAGTAACAAATATTTGTAAGACATATCAAGCAAAAAATGGAGAAATAGAAGCACTAAAAGATATTAATTTTAGTGTGAAGGAAGGAGAATACATTAGTATAATTGGACCAAGTGGATGTGGAAAATCAACACTTTTATCAATAATATCAGGACTAGAAAACAAAACAAAGGGAGAAATAAAAATAAATCGGAAAAATTGGTTATATGCTTCAAAAGGATAACTTGCTAGAGTGGAGAACAATTTACAAAAATGTATTATTAGGTTTAGAAATACAAAAAGCGAATACAGAAGAAAATAAAGAATATGCAGAAAAACTATTAAAAAAATATGGACTTTATGAATTTAAAGATAAATATCCAATGCAATTATCTGGAGGTATGAGACAAAGAGTTGCACTAATTAGGACATTGGCAACACGTCCTAAAATATTGCTTTTAGATGAAGCTTTTTCAGCATTAGATGCACAAACAAGATTAATGGTAACTGAAGACATATATAAGATTTTAAAACAGGAAAATATCACAGCTTTAATGGTTACTCACGATATTTCGGAAGCTATAAGTATGTCTGATAGGGTAGTAGTATTAAGCCAAAGGCCGGCTACAGTTAAAAATATTTATAACATTGATTTTGAAATGGAAAATAGAACTCCTTTAAATTGTAGGGAAAGTTCAAAGTTTAGTCAATATTTTAACACAATGTGGAAGGAGCTAGAAGAATATGATAAAGCAGCAGAAAATGAACAAAATTAGTGAACAAGAAAAAAGCAAAAAATCAATTTCAGAAAACAGAAAAAAATATCTAAGAAAAATAAGAAATAACAAAATTGCTGTTCATATAACACAGATTTCAATTTTAGTTATTTTTATTGTGGCTTGGGAGATGTTAGCAAATGCAGGGAAAATTGATAGCTTCATAACCAGCCAACCTTCACGAATAGTGAAAACATTTATGAACTTATCAAGTAATGACTTGCTAGAACATCTTAGAATTACTTTAGTGGAAACATTTGCAGGATTTTCGTTAGGAACAATCTTTGGAGTAATTATAGCCATATTGTTATGGTGGTCTCCATTTATATCAAAAGTTGCAGAACCATATTTAGTAATATTAAATAGTTTACCTAAAGTTGCACTAGGTCCTATTTTCATAATTTGGGTCGGTGCGGGTATGCCTGCAATTATAGTAATGGCAATCGCTATTTCACTTATAGTAACTATTTTAGATATTCTAAATGGCTTGATTAATACTGACAAAGAAAAGATAAAAATGGCGAAAACATTTAATGCTAATAAATTCCAAATATTGACCAAAATAGTTATTCCAGCAAACATATCTACTTTATTTAATACTTTAAAAGTCAATATCGGATTATCATTAGTAGGAGTAATATCAGGAGAATTCCTTGTGTCAAAAGGCGGTCTTGGATATTTAATTGTTTATGGAGGGCAAGTCTTTAAGCTAGATTTAGTTATGACTAGTGTAATTATTCTTGGTATAGTTGCAGCTTTAATGTACGAAGGAATTGAAATTTTACGAAGAAAAATAGTTAAGTAAAAAATAGAAAAATTATTACAAGGAGATAAAATTAAGCAAAATAAATAGCTTATGTGAAGAAACAATTAATTAAAATAGAAAAATGTAATAGGGTACAAATGAAAATAATTGATACAGGTTTATAGGTAGCCGTATAAAAACCTAAATTTGATATACAAGGAGAGTATGATAAAAAATCATACAACAGTTTAATGAAAAAGATATTAATACCAGCAATAATTGCCTTAGTTATTGTTATTGCTATAATAGTTGGTGTGATTGTTTCAGGGCAAAATGTTGCACCAAAAACTACTGGAGAAACTACTGAAAAAACTATGCAAAAAGTTAGATTAAATGAGGTTACTCACTCTATTTTCTATGCACCACAATATGCAGCAATAGCAAAAGGATTTTTTGAAGAAGAAGGAATTGAGTTAGAACTAACTAATGGCGGTGGAGCTGATAATGTAATGACCGCAATCTTGGCAGGTCAAAGTGATATCGGATTGTGCGGACCGGAAGCATCAATATATGTATATAATGAAGGCAGAGAAGATTATGTGGAAGTATTTGCACAATTAACAAAAAGAGACGGCTCTTTCTTAGTTGCAAAAGATCCAACAGATAATTTTTCATGGCAAGATTTAAAGGGAAAAACAGTTATACCAGGTAGAAAAGGTGGAGTTCCATATATGACATTTGAGTGGATATTGAAACAAAATGGAATTAATCCACAAACTGATTTAGTGTTGGACGATAGCATCAAATTTGACTTAATGGCAGGAGCATTTGCAGCTGGAAACGCTGAATATGTAACTCTTTTCGAACCTACTGCGTCTATGACAGAAGAAGCGGGAGCAGGATATATTGTAGCATCTGTAGGTGAAGCATCAGGAGATATTCCTTATACTGCATACTGTGCGAAAAAAAGCTATATAAGTGAAAATAGCGAATTGATAGAAGGATTTACAAGAGCAACATACAAAGGACAGAAATGGGTAAAAGAGCACTCTGCTAAGGAAGTTGCTGAAGCAATAGTAGATTTCTTCCCTGACACAACTGTTGAGTCTTTGGCAACAGCTGTACAAAGCTACAAAGACATAGAAGCTTGGAACGAAAATCCAATTCTAACACAAGAGTCATTTGACAAATTGCAAATGATTATGACAGAAGCGGGAGAGCTTGAAACCAAAGCTCCTTATGAGAAAATTATAAACAATTCTTATGCAGAAAAAGTCGTAAACGAGTAAATTGTGAAAAAATTGTAGATGTGAAATTCATCAGAAGGAAAATAGTAAGCAACTAATAATTTAAAACAGGAAAATCCTATAGCTCTTGCAAATTATGTAAATTTGTAGTACAATTGCATTATGTTGGAATATTTCCAAGTATCATTGTATTTTAGCAATTTTGTAATTCGTTGAATGCTAAAATCATGGAAATACCAAGGACAGTTTGTAACCCATTAACATTATAACATTGAAAGGAGAACATTATGAAGTTTTGTGCAAAAGTTAGGTTTAATGGTGAGAAAAATGCCGAACAATTAATCCGGGCAATTTTCAAGGAGTTCAATCCGCAAAGCAGCATTGTAATCAGAGAACGGGAAGCCGAGGTCGAAATTGTTTTTGAAGAACCTCCAATGGAAATTATTGAAGCAATTATTAATTGCGATATAATTGAATTTTCCTATGGAAAAACATTGGAAAAAACCGAAGAAGACGAAAGAGACCAAGACAGGAATGAAAATTCCAAACAGTTCGAACAGGTAGAACAGGTCAATCAAATTTATGCAGATGCGAAAACTTCTGAACAGACCAATCAGACTATGGCAGAGCAGATAATTCCTGAGAAATCTGAAATTCTGAGTACAGAGAATGTTAAAATTCACAAATTGGATGAGTTTGCTCAAAGTTCCAATTCATACGAAGAATTTATAACGTCCATTGCAAATTGGCTAGAACTTAAAGAAAAGCAAGATTTTTTCAAAAGAGTGGTCAAAGCTGCAGAACAGACAAATAAGATTTCTTGGAGAAATATCAGAGAAATACTAGAGAGTAACGGAGTTATATACAGCACATGGGATGAAGCCTGTTGTTCACGGAAGGTAACAAGTAAATTTGAAAACAGCAATACGAAAGTAACTATTCTGAAACTAATTAAAGCAATAGTCAAATATAAGACTCAATACTTTAATGACGAATCAAGAGTAGAGACAGAAGAAAATGCTGAACAGACTGAGAAGATTGATCAGATTGAACCGGTTGAGCAAACCGAACAGACTGAGCAAGTAGTGTCAAAAGAAGAAATTGACACGCAAACCAAATCTGCTGATGTGGAGATTGTAGAGCCTGCCAAAAGAATCAAAATGAAGTGTATGCCGGAGATACCCTACTTTGAAGAAGTGTTAGGGAAGGTCGACAAGACTAAATCTATTGAAGAAAGGGTAAACTATGTTTTGACAGCTATGGGATATAAAAAGTTAAATGACGAAGAACAGTATGAAGTCTTTATGATTGCCAATACAGCTGTTAGACTTAGAAAAATGGATACCGATAGTATCATATTGAAGGCAAGAATTCCAATGGAAGAGTTGGGCATTGCTCGAATGACATTCTCTAGGTTTATTAATGATTTTGCAAAGAATTATTCTGATAAAAAAGTAAAACTGTCAGATTTTCTGAAAGACCTGCAAAGCATTGTAATGAAAGAGAGTGAGATTGAAAGTATTGCTTGACATTACTGGCAGATGTTGTGACTTGGTATTACGCAACCCCTGGATGTATCTAGGGGTTGCTTTTACGAAAATGGTTAAGTGAAAAGTTAAACGCAAAGTTGTATAAAAAAACAAAATGGTCAAGTGAAAAAGTAAATGCAATTCCGTAAAAACAAATTTGTATAGATAAATACGCTAGAAATAATTGAAAAAAGAATAAAATTATGATATAACTAATTGGGTTCTATAGAACAAAAGATATAATTAATTAAAATAAATTATAAGGAAATGGATAACATGATTAAAGATAATGAAAAAAGCGAGTTGAAAAAAATAATACAAAAAGGGTTTGACATAGAATTAATATCTTTTGAATTAGATATCCCACTAGAAGAAATACAAAAAATCAAACAAGAATTAGATGAAGAAACAACAAACATTAAAGAATATAGCAATGAAGAAAAAGCTAGCAAAAAAGATGAAAAGACACAACTCAAAATGCAACAGCTAAGAGAACGATACAACAGATTGTATTTTATCAATAATCAAAAAAATACTATATTATCAAAAGAATTATCAGAAGAAGAAGTTGAAATAATAAATTCAAGTATTACTGCAATTCAACATATTTTAGAAGAAATGAAAGACACTTCAAGATATGAAAGAAGAAAAAAAGTCAAAGTGATATTTGAAGAAATAAATAAAGTACAAAATTACCAATTAACTGTAGAACAAGCAGAACAATTGAATGACTTATTAAATGCCAAAGAATTGCAAGGATTAAAGTGTTATATACTAGATGAAGTAGATGCCAAAATAGATAGATATAGAGAAAGTATGATAAAAAAATGGGCAGAAGCAATCGATATTGCACAAAGTAAAACAGAAGATATAGAAGAACTAAAGATTTTAGAAAGGAAAACAACAAAATTAGAGAGAAGCAGTTCTATATCAGTAGGTGCAATAAGAAATAAGATATACAATAAAATTACAAGAATTAAACAAAATAGTATATTAGAAAAAATCAAAAACGATATACCAGAAAACATATCAACTATAATAAATGATTTAGTAAATGGAACGATAGATGTTGAAAAAGCAAATGGAATAATTAAAGAAGAAGCAAAAAGAAGAATAGAAAGCAGACCAAAAACAAAATTCTCAATAACAAAAGAGCAAGAAGAAAAACAAATTTTAATTCAAATTGAAATGGCAATAAGAGAAAAAGCCGATAGATTTCATATTACAAATCCAGAATTAACAGTAGTTAAATTACAAGAATTGAGTGGGGAAAGCATAGAACAAGCAATAAAGACAGTAGTAGATAATCTTATATCTGTAAAAGAATTTGAAAAAGCAAAGAGCATTTGTAATGAATTTACAGGAAAAGGCAAAGAAAGACAAACTGTAAAAGGAATGAGAGATTTAAAATTAAGAATACGAAATGCAGAAATTGGTAATGTTATCCTAAAAGGAATAAACATGCAGGGAACAGACGAAGATGAAAGAAAATATTTTGAATTAATAGAAAAAGGCATAAAAATGGGCAATGTGAACCTAAAATCAATTTCATTAGGCAATACCCGAGACGGAACAAGAAATATAACATTAGCAGATATATGGACAGATGAAAATGAAAAAAGTGAAAATATACGTTAAAAAGTTAAAAAATAGTAAGCAAATATTATCTATTGCTTACTATTTATTTGAATTCATTTCATTTCATTTCATTTCATTTCATTTCATTTCATTTCATTTCATTTCATTTCATTTCATTTAATTTAATTTTATTTTATTTTATCTAATTTAATTTTATGCTCCATTTATTATATTCAAAATTATCATATGTTTCTTTTGTTGGTGTTTCATCAAATATGACATCAGATTTTAGGGTAACTAGGACACGGATTCCGTATTCTGTATCGAAATCATCGGAAACGCGATGGGAGGATTCGTACCACATGCGCAAACTGCGAGTATAATTCTCCCCAGGACAAGTGCAAAGCCAATAATCGAAGCCCACATCAACCAATGAAATTAGTTTATTTTCTGAGACCGTAGGAAATTTGCTAACTTTATCTGTATCCGTTACATTAGCATCTATATATTTTTTATACCATTCATCTAAATCACTTTTTTTCATTGCTCTTGCATCTTCTACATATTCATGTCCATTTTTATATACGCTCCAATCTCTTATCTTATAAGTAGTGCCTAACCCTAAATCTGTAGCATTTGCATTACTATTTATCTCTCCTGTTAAAATATATTCACTGATATATCCGTCATTAAGATCTTCTCCATGGTAATATAATTCTGGATATCCTGCTGATATTAATGTTATTTTACCATCTGTTGATATATCCCAAATTCTCCAACCTGGATATCTTGCTGTACCCACAAATTTATCATAAGCACTTTCGTTTCTGCTTTGTCCAGCTGTATAACCTTCAAATTCAAACCTACGTGTCGTTGTTTTACTTTCTTCCCAAACCCCAGCATCATAATTTACATAGTCTCCAATATGCATTGCATCTTTTTTATAACCAACAGCATTCGGATCATTAATTTCATCAAATAAATATAATGCAGACCCTTCAGCTACTTGACCGCCACCGCCAGAGTTTGAACTTCCTGATGTTATGCTTCCATTTGTTTCTATTGTATAAGTATTGCGTTCTCCTTTAAATGTCCAAGGTCCAGTTCCTGTAAAAGTAGCATCTGAACCTTCTGTTACTACCTTGTCTGTCCCAAATTCATTTTCCAATGCCTTCTTTATATTTTCTGTTGAAAGTGTGCCTGTACCGTCTAAAAATGCTCCACTTACTGCAAGCTTTACTTTTTCTTCTTCTGATACATCTCTTGCAGTTTTACCTGATTGGCTAGCCATTTTAAATAATCCATTTTCGCTTAGAGCTAACCTTAATGCTACTCCAGCTAGTATTAATAATATTATTATTGTGACTACTAGTGCAATAAGAGTAATACCATTAACATTATTTTTTAAATTTTTCATAATTAACTTCTCGTATACAATAAATTTGTTATACGAATTTCTCCTTTCTTTGTCTTTTGCAAAGACAATATATATTTTGTAATATTAAGAACATTTAAAAATAACAAAAAGACTATCTTCCTTGCACATTTTGTTCACACAAAAATGCATAAGGAAAATAGCCTTATGTTTATATAAAAGATTTATGAAATTATAACCCGTAATATATATATATATATATATATATATACAGTATCAAGGCTTTCAGCGATTTTGCTCATTTCAAATTATATCCTTTGTTCATTAATTCTTACATTTATAGTATAGCAGTTTCATATTTTTATTGCAATATTATTTTGAAAAAAATTACAATAGTAATATGGAAATTCCCGTTAAGAGAAAAAATAAATGCAATTCTGTAAAGTAAATGCAATTTGATATGGAAATTCTAAAAATAAAAACATCAAAATTATTGACAAGTGAAAATCCATTTATGTAAAATATGGACAGAAAAGATAAAAATAAAGTAAAAAGAAGGAGCAAACAAAAGATGAAAAAGCTTGAAAGCCTTGCAAGAGTACACACACACCAGACTGTTGAACAAATAAGGTAAATTTAAGAGAGAAAATACATCAAATAAAAAATATAAACAAATAAAATTATATAAAATTATATAAAGTTATATAAAGTATAAAAAAAGAAGTAAAATACCACTTAATTTGTGGCAAATGCTTCTTTTAATTTTTGTATTCCCAG
>CANQJG010000041.1 GCA_947624185.1 uncultured Clostridia bacterium
CAACAAGAGTATTATCTAAATCAAATAATAGTTTTCTATAAATTTTATGCATAAAAAATTTTCTCCATATAATAATATCATATATTGAGGAAATATTTTTGTCACAATTATTTTTTTATCTTTTAATATTTTCAACATATTTAACATATTGGCTATTTTGCTCATTTTTACCCTTTCTCGTATTTTATGATTTTTTATTGTAGTCACATCTATTTCATATGGATTTCTATCACTTAAATTTAAAAGATAAAAAGCAGTGTTGTACGAAAATACAATATTTGAATAATATGATTTCACTTAAAATCCTATTATTTTATTATACATATCTATTGCATAATTATCTGTCATGCCAGATATATAGTATATAATCGCTTGATAAAATTCCTTTTCATCCTTCATATTAAATGCGATTTTATTTTTACAAAAATCATATCTTTCACAATTCCAATACATTTTTAACCATTTTTCAAAATCATTTATTATTTCTGGATACTTCTTGGCAATATATTCCTTTCCATTATAGTATCTTTTTAGTATATCATATATAGTCTTAATTACAATTTCAAAATATGTTACAGAAGGTTGTAATCTTTCATATTATTAATCCTTCTTTTAAAATTTTATTTTATTTTTCATAAATCTTTTGTATAATTGTATACTCCTTTTGATTATTTTGGGTTAAAATTATTTTATCACATTGGTATCTCTTATTCAATTTTTTTTGATTTTTTCTTATCAAAAGCATATTGAAAGACCATAAATTTCAATATTTCTTTCACAATTCCTACTAAAAGTTTATACTAACATGCCAAGTGTTATATTTCTTTTCTCTCATAAATTCTACGAGAAATGACAAATGACAATATATATAATAATATTACCATGATTCCTAATACTGCAATCAAATAATCTTTTAGCATTACTGCTAAATTATCCAATGAAATTCCCCAAATCTTCATTATAGCAGTAGTTGCTAAGGATATTCCTAGCATTAATACTATAATCATAACTAATTGTATAATTCTTCCTTTTTCTGCTCCAAATTTATACATAATTGGAATCTGAAAAATTTGTACAAACATTATTCCCACGAAGGCTCCGGACGTAATTGATAAATCGCTTATTAAAATTTCAGTACCAATATTTTTTGTTTTCAATAACTGAACCAATATTGTGCAGATTAGTCCAAATAGTGAGCCAAATAGTGTAAACAGTAAAATATAGATATATCTTGCTTTTACAATATCTTTTTTATTTACAGGTAATGTACGTATATATGTATCTGAGTTTGACAAGTTGTCGAAGCTAAATCCGCTCATTGCTAACATTTCAAAGCACAATGGCATTGTGACTGGTATAAATGTAATTATGTCATCATTTAAAAATCCGCCTATCGTAAATAATACTATCATAAATAATATTGTTGTTTTATACGATTTTATTGTTTGAAAATCCTTAATAATCAATCCTTTTAAAGCTGCCATTTTATTTTTCCCCCTTTATA
Source organism: uncultured Clostridia bacterium (assembly GCA_947624185.1). GTDB lineage: Bacteria > Bacillota > Clostridia > TANB77 > CAG-508 > CAG-793. The sequence goes on from CANQJG010000041.1 coordinate 1,505, forward strand.
TAAATTAGCATAATATCTTCTATTGTTGGTTTATCAATTACCGAAATACTATATTTTCTTTTAAAATCAGCTTTATTCTCTACCAAAACATCATACTCATATTTATTTTTCTTGTATTTAATATAGTCATTTTTCTTAAAACTTTTAAAATCTTTTTCGTCGCATCTTACTATTCCAAAATTTTCTATTAGTTCATCTTTTGATTTCTTAAAAATAATTTCTCCATTATTTATAAAAATTATATAATCAGCAATATGTTCTAAATCTGAGGTTATATGACTTGAAAGCAATATAGAGTGTTCTCCGTCTTCGATAAATTCCTGAAAAATATCCAATATATCATTTCTCGCAACTGGATCTAGCCCCGATGTTGGTTCATCTAATATCAGTAATTTAGGCTTATGTGAAAGGGCTGTTGCTATTTTTAATTTCATTTTCATACCATTAGAAAATTCCTTAGATATTTTGTTGATTGGTAAATTAAATTTTTCTAAGTATTTTAAATATAATTTTTCATCCCAACTAGGATAAAAATTTTTCATAATCTTATTTATGCTTTTAGGATTTAGATACTCTGAAAGAAAACTATCGTCTAAAACTACTGCAATATCTTGTTTTATTTGTTTTTCATTTTGATGCAAATCCAAATCAAATATTTTCACTTCGCCTTCATCTTTATTTATAATATTAAGCATAGCTTTTATTGTTGTAGTTTTCCCTGCCCCATTTTCTCCTATCAAGCCAATTATCATCCCTTTTGGTATGCTAAAATTGATATTTTTCAATTCGAATCCTATATATTTTTTGCACAAATTTTTTACTTCTAATAAATTTTCCATGATTCTATTTTTCCTCCTCATATAAAATATCTAACATACTTTGTACTTCTTCTTTTGAAATTTTACTTATTTTTGCAATAGAAACCGCTGTATCTATTAGATTTTCTACTTTCTGCAGTTGTTCTTCTCTGATAATTTCCAAATTTTTATTTGCTACATACGTTCCTTTTGCTGCAATGCTTTCAACATATCCTTCTTGCTCTAGCGCTTCATAAGCATTTTTTGTGGTTATAACACTTATTCTTAAATCCTTTGCTAAACTTCTAATTGAAGGCAACATTTCTCCTACTTTTAATTCATTAGATATTATCTTGCTTTTAATCTGCTCTTTTATTTGTTCATAAATAGGAATATTACTTGAATTACTTATTATGATATTCACAGCTTACTTTCTCCTTTTATCTTTGTATATATACAGTATATACAGTTATTATAAAAATGTCAAGAGCTTTTCACTAAAAAATACGTAAGTCTTTATACAATTAGACTTACGTATTTTTATTATTAATTATATTTGATTTTTATTTATCAAATATTACGATTTCATTATTTTTTAAGCTATTTTGAACATCTATTACTCTTTGATTTGATGAACCTTTCCATTTCAATGTTGGATTATGTAATTCTTCAACATATTGTCCGTCTACAAGTACATCTATATATTTTAATACTTCTTTGTCTTTTAAGTCTTTATCAAATTTGAATCCAGTCCACACCCATACATTTTTATCAGGATATTTTTCTTTAAATTCTTTTGCAAGTTCTGTAGTTGCTTCAATATTTTTAGGATGCATAGGCTCTCCTCCTAAAATAGAAAGTCCTTTTACATAATCCTTTTTACATAATTCCATGACTTCATCAATTGTTTCTTGTGTAAAATCTTTTCCACCTTCGAAGTCCCATGTTTCAGGGTTAAAGCAATTTTTACAATGAAATTCACATCCTTGCATAAATACCGAAACTCTAACCCCGTGGTCCATTTGATATATCCATTTTTCTAACTACATTATATTTCATTTTTAATCTAATTCCTTCCTATGGCACTAATCTAGTTGGAAAATTATTTTTCAACCTTATCCGCTTCCTTATTATCTATATGTAATACTCTTTCCTTAATTTCTTGTGTTCTTCCTTTATTCCAGAAGTTTGTTCCAATATAACCACATGTTCTTCTTGCTACATTTAATGTGTTGTGGTCTCTATTTCCACAGTTTGGGCAATACCACTCTAAATTATCATCTATTAAAATTTCTCCAGTATATCCGCATTTTTGACAATAGTCTGATTTTGTATTTAGTTCTGCGTACATTATGTTATCATAAATGAATTCCATAACTTGCATAACAACTTCAAGATTATTTTGTAGATTTGGTGTTTCAATATATGAGATTGCTCCTCCTGGGCTTAATCTTTGAAATTCGCTTTCTAGTTTTAATTTTGTAAATGCATCAATTTCTTCAAATACAGGAACATGGTAAGAATTAGTTATGTAATTTTTATCTGTTATTCCTTCTACTGTTCCAAATCTTTCTTTTAGACATTTTGCAAATTTATATGTTGTTGATTCAATTGGTGTTCCATATACAGAATAATCTATATCTTCTTCTTCCTTCCATTTCTTGCATGCGTCATTAAGTTTTTGCATAACTTTTAATCCAAATTCTTTACCTTCGCCATTATCTGTATGTGAGTGTCCTGTCATATATTTAACGCACTCATATAATCCTGCATAACCTAATGAAATAGTAGAATATCCATGATGTAATAATTCATGTATGCTTTCTCCTGGTTTTAATCTTGCTAATGCTCCGTCTTGCCATAGTATAGGTGCTACATCACTTGTGGCATTGCTTAATCTCTTATGTCTTATTTGTAATGCTTTATGGCAAAGCTCTAATCTTTCATCAAATATTTCCCAAAACTTATCCATATCTTTATCTGCTGAAAGTGCGATATCAGGTAAATTAATTGTTACTACACCTTGATTAAATCTTCCATAGTATTTTCCTTTACCTTCTACATAATTCTTAGCATGTGCTATATTTCCTAAATGCATTGTTCTATCAGGTGTTAAGAAACTTCTGCATCCCATGCAAGGATAGCATTCTCCGTCTCCATTTTCATTTTTCTTTAATTCCAACATTACTTTTTCTGAAATGTAATCTGGAACCATCCTCTTAGCTGTACACTCTGCTGCAAGTTTTGTTAGGTAATAATATTCTCCACCTTCTTTTATGTTGTCTTCTTCTAGTACATATAAAAGCTTTGGAAAAGCTGGTGTAATATATACACCTTTTCTATTTTTAAATCCTAAAATTCTTTGTTTTAAAAATTCTTCTATTATAATTGCTAATTCTTTTTTATATTCTTGAGTTTCGTTCATATACATGAATACACTTAGGAAAGGTGCTTGTCCGTTCGTGTTGGTCATTGAATTTACTTGATAGTTAAAAGTTTGTACTCCGTCTTCTACTTCTTTTCTTGTGTCTTCCCATGCAAATTTTTCGCACTCTTCTTTGCTTAATTTTCTTTTTTCGTATTTTTTATAGTATTTTTCATAACTGCTTCTTACAAACGGAGCTAAGTGTGTAAGTGAAACTGTTGCTCCACCATAGCTTGAAGATGTAACTGCTAGAATAATTTGTGTTGCAATTGTTGCTGCTGTTAAAAATCTATGTGGTTTTTCTATCATAACTCCATTTATAACTGTTCCATTTTGTAACATATCATCTAGGTTTATCAATTCGCAGTTATGTAAAGCATTTTGTGCAAAATAGTCTGCATCATGGAAATGTATTATTCCTTCATCATGGGCTTTTACAACATCGTCTGGAAGTAAAAATCTTCTTGTTATATCTGTGCTAGTTATTCCGGCTAGATAATCTCTTTGTGTTGTAACAACTTGAGCATTTTTATTAGAGTTTTCATTATTCCAGTATTCATTTTCTCCTTCAATCAATTCTTTAATTGATTGATCTGTTGTATTTGCTTTTCTAACAAGTTCTCTTGTATAACGGTATGTAATATATTTTTTTGCTAATTGATATTTATCAAATTCCATTAATTTTTCTTCTATTATGTCTTGGATATCTTCAACTAAAATTCTTTTCTTTTTTAAATCTTCTATATAACTAACAATTTCTTGTATCTGTTCATCTGATACCTTCTCATTACCTTTAACTTCAGCATTTGCTTTGCTTATTGCTACTACTATTTTGTTTGGATCATACTCAACAATATGTCCGTCTCTTTTAACTATCTTCATAATTTCTTTCTCCTTTTTTATTATATTTTTCTTTTGAAGTTAAAAAAATTCTAACAATAATTTTGAAAAATAAAAAGGTGCCATTGCACCTTTTTGAAAAATATGATAAAATATTTTTGGTGATAAAAATGATGAATCCTTTTGAAGGGCTTTCTAACTTGCAAATAGATAGATTGCTTAAGAAATTAGAAAGTCATACTTATAATTTTAATAAAAATGACGAAATCTTTTCCAAGCTTAAAAATACAAATATTATTTGTATTTTAATTGAAGGTCATGCTAAAATTATTAAGACAAATGACCTTGGCGAAGAGATTTTAATTGAAGAATTATTTGAAAATGATGTCTTTGGTACTAATTTTTATAACATAGATAGTTCTGATTGTCAGATTATTGCGTTAGAATTTTGCAAGGTGCTTTTGATTGACTATAACAAATTAATTAACATAAAAAATATTAATTATCCATATTATAACATTTTTATGTTTAATTTATTTCAAATAATCAATGATAAATTCCGCGATAATAACAATCGAATTCAAATTCTAACCAAAAAAAATATTCGTGATAAATTGTTGGCCTTTTTTGACAACGAATACAAAAAAAATCATTCTCAAGTTATTTATCTTCCTAGCAATTTTAAAAATTTAGCTGATTACCTTTCAATAAACAGATCTGCTATGTTTAGAGAGCTAAGGAGTTTGAAGGATGAGAATTTTATAAAAATTAATGGTAAAAAAATAACACTACTTTATATTAATAGTGTTATAAATAATTACTATACATAACATAATACCCCAAAATTTTATGAATCTTGGGGTATATCTTTTTGAAATCTTTTTGTTATTAATCTTTTCGTTGGTATCATAAATAATGTGCCTACGAATATTGGTAAATAAAATGTATATATTCTCCAAAATAGTATTGAAAGATTTGTAGTGTCTTTAAATATTGGTCCAAATATTAGCAAGAATCCGCCTTCAGCTCCTAATCCTGCTCCAGGTGTTGGTACTACTGACACAAGCAATATTAAAAATGTTTGTCTTGTTACAATTTCCCAAAAGTTTGAACCCGAATTGCCAAATGTTTTGTAAACTGCAAATGTTATTGCATAATATGTGATTGCTTGTACAAAACCTGCTATTGCCATTTTAGTTACCATTATTTTGTGCTTTTTCATTATTTTAAATTGTTCATTATAATTTTCTACACTCTTGCTAAACTTTTCGATTCTTTCATCAGGCTCTTTGATAAATCTAAATTTACCAATTTTAATCCTTGATACAAATCTTATAATTGGTCTAGCAATTTTCATTATAAATTCTTTATTAGTACCTGCTGCAATCAAAAAGGCTAGCAAAATTATATTTATTGAAACGCCAATAATTCCTATCGCTAAATATTCACTAAACAAGTCTCTAAAGTGTCTAAACTGCGTTATTAAAACCATTATTGTAAATAGCATCATTGTTATTTGTTGAACTAAAAATTTCATTGACAATATTGATAACGTATCACTTGTTCTTTTACCTGTCTTGCCCATTTCATATACTTGCATAACTTGTCCGCCTGTACTAAATGGTGTCAAATTATTAAATAATTGTCCTATCATAGTTATTTTTATTGAATTCGTAAACTTTTGTGTAGGATATAATCTTTTTAGTGGGATGTGCATATTAACTGTTTCTGCAAGCCACATTGTAACTAAGCAAATCATCCCAACTAAAACCCATTTATAATCGGCAGTTCTTAATAATTCTCCTAAGTTGTCAATATCATCTGTGTTCATCATATATGCAAATGTTCCTACAAATATTGCAATTATAAAGAGTACGCTTATCGCTATAACTTTTTTACTTGTTTTTTTGATTTCAGGTGCTTCGTTTTTGTCTGTTGTTTTCATTTCTATATCTTCGTTACTCAATCTTCAATCCCCCATAAAAAACATTGCAATAATATGTGCTATTATTCTTTCCATTTAAAAGATTGTGTAATCATGTCAACTGTTTTTTCTAATTCACTTTCATCTTTCATGTTCACGCTATGAGCATCAATGCTTGCTAATTCACCTTGGTATAAAATATAATTTAAAAATTCAACTTGATTTGGTTCTTGTTCAAATTTTAATTTAATTTTTAGCACATCATAGCCATTTTTTGTTTTAGTAATCTCATCTTCATATGAACTTGGTGGTGTATCCAATCCATTTGTATATTCTTTAATGCTTGTTTGAATATCTTGTATTGATGAAGCTTGTTCTGTATCTATTTCTGAATATCCTATACTTAGATATGCAGGCCAAGCCGAATAATTTGAGTCGTCAATTTCTTCATCTGTAGCTGGTTGCACATTATTTATATATCTAAAATAATTCCACTCTTTTGTATAGTATGATGGATATTCTATCCATTTTCCATTTACTTCAAAACTAATATTATCATCGCTAACTACTTTTTTATTTAATATTCCCATTTGGTTTAGCAACACTACTCCTACCATAATTGCTACTAACACAACACCAGTTACTAGAGTAATAATATTAGTTTTCTTTGGATTTTTTGCCTTTAGTTGCTTGTTTTCAGCTTGCTCATCAAAGTAAAATCTTCCACCTGATTTTTTTACAATCTTAAAAGATTTTAGCATATTTAATGCACTTTTCAAATCTTCATCTTCCACTTCTGCATTTAATTCATCTTTTAAAATTCCATGATCTTTTCCTAAAGCATTAAATTTTTCAAATATTGGTTTTATCTTAGCAATTGCTTCTTTTTTCATTTTCTCTGTTTCTTTAGAATTGCTTATATCAATATCTTCGGTATTTCCAATAGCAATTTGCTTTTTAATATTAGCAGTAATCACACTTGCACCAATTATTGTGAATACAATTGCAATAGTAGTATCTTTTAGAATAGCTGATAAAAATTCTTCATTTTGATAAAGACTCTCAATTGCAGCCATACTAACAATGCCACCTTCTCTCATAATCAAGAACGAAGGAATAATTGCTAAAGTTGTCAATGCCATTATTATAATTGCCATTACAATTATTAGAATAGGTAATCCTTTAAAAATTTTTCCTTTAAATAATTTATATCCATAAAATTCTCCTGCTGCGATAAAAACAGATAAAACTGAGAACATCATATCTCCATATACATACACTAAAATCCATGGTATAGTTGCAATTAATCCACCAAGGATTAATCCTATTATGCCTGTTATGTAATTGCCACTTAATTGAGTTTTTGTTTTCTCAGCTGTATTGTTTTCTACTTTCTTTGTTTCTTCTTTTGTAACTTTTGTATTTTGAGTTTTTGTTGAATTTTTACTATTTTCTTTCATCTCAGTTAATGTTAGTTATAAACTAACATATCCCCCTTTCATAATTTTAATTGATTATATCATATTGCTCATAAAACTGTAAATATTAAAACTTATATTTTTATTTATTCTTTAGATACTCTGAAATTGTACGCTCCAGCAAAGTCAGATGAAACATTTACATTTAATTGAGTAGATTGACCTGGTTCAATTGGTACTAGCATCTGTTCAAGCTCCATAATAACATTTTCTTCTTTGTCTAACAACTCAACCTTTATAAGTTGCTCTGCTGTTTTTGTATTACCTGTATTTGTTACATCTGCCAACAAAGTAGTTAAATCTGTTGATTCTCTGTACGAAAGAATTATGTTGTTTATTAGTAGCTCATCTAATTTCTTTTCTTTAGCTAATTCTTTACTTGTGTTTTCTTTTGTACCATCTTCATACGTAATAGCAAATTCTTCTACAATTGTATTCTCTTTAGGTTTGTTTAATAAATATATAGCCACAACTATTATAGCAATTATAATAATTACTACGCTGATAATTAAAACGAGATTATTTTTCTTTTTTTTCTTTTTCAATTTTTATCTCCACTTCTTTACTTAGAATTACCGTTTGAGCAGTCTACTTTATAAATTTGTAAAGCTACAATTCTAAGTAATTATCCAATTTTTTTCAATATCAATTATATAAGTTTTTATTATTTTTTGCAATAATTATTGCTGTTTTATTGAAAAACTTTTGCAAAGTTGCTCTTAACTTTGCATTTGACGAAACTTTTGCAAATATACTTTACAAAGTTACATTTAATTTTTCACTTGACGCAAATGTTTTACAAAGTTGTATTTAGCTTTTCACTTGACGAACTTTTTTTAATGTTATATAATGTTATCATGCAGTCGTAGCTTAACTGGATAGAGCACTTGGCTACGAATCGTGCCTCTTGGTTTCTGTAATGGTTATATAGAAAGGGTTTCAGGAAATGGTTTTTAGATTTTCCCCTGAAATTCCCCTTAAATATATTTTTAAATAGAAAATGTTATAATTGCATTTATAATATTTTCTTATAT
>CANQJG010000042.1 GCA_947624185.1 uncultured Clostridia bacterium
AGGATATGAAAATAAAGTTAAAACAGACCTTGAAAAAACTATAAAAAACAGAGAATTACAAGATTATTTCTTTGATATTATAGTTCCAATGGAAGAACAAATAGAAATAAAGGAAGGTCAAAGAAAAACAAACTTAAAAAAGGTATTCCCAGGATATGTTTTGGTAAAAATGATTGTTACAGAAGAAACTTGGTATATTGTTAGAAATACTAGAGGTGTAACAGGATTTGTTGGATCAGGAACAGACCCAATACCACTTACTGATTATGAAATAAGAAAAATGGGATTTGAAACTCAATCAGTTAATGTAGATTATGAAATAAATGACAACATTAGAGTAATCAACGGACCATTTACAGATTTTACTGGAACTGTTACAGAAATAAATAAAGACAAACATAAAGTAAAAGTTCTAGTATCAATGTTTGGCAGGGAAACACCTGTTGAATTAGATTTCTCAGAAGTTGAAAAAGTAAGATAAGGAGGTGCGAAAAATGGCAGATAAGAAAGAAGCAAAAGAAATTATCATCAAGTTGCAAATCGAAGCAGGAAAAGCTACACCAGCTCCACCAGTTGGACCAGCATTAGGAGGTAGCGGAGTTAACATTATGGACTTCGTAAAGCAATTTAATGACAGAACAGCAAAACAAGCTGGATTAATAATCCCAGTTGTTATAACTGTTCATCCTGATAAATCATTTGACTTTATCACAAAAGAACCACCAATGGCAGTATTAATTAAGAAAGCTGCTAAAATTCAAAAAGGTTCAGGAAAGCCAAATAGAGAAAAAGTTGCTAATCTTACAAAAGCACAAGTTGAAGAGATAGCAAAACAAAAAATGCCTGATTTAAACGCTGCTTCATTAGAAGCTGCAATGAAAATGGTAGCTGGAACAGCTCGTTCAATGGGCGTTACAGTAGAAGCTTAGTAATTTAAAATTCTGATTATTAATATTGCGAAAATATTAAAAATAAAAAGACAAATAGAGTATTTTTAATATTGTTAAAATATTAATTAAAAGATAAATAGAAGATTAAGTAAAAAGCTAAAATTAAAAATAAAATTAAATTGGGAGAGACGAAAGTTTCGATATAACCAAAGGAGGTAAAAATGAAAAGAGGAAAGAGATACCAAGAAAGTGCAAAATTGGTAGATTCAAAGAAATTATATCCTGTTAAAGAAGCATTAGATATAATTGAAAAAATGCCTAAAACTAAGTTTGACCAAACTGTTGAACTACATGTAAAATTAGGAGTTGACTCAAAACATGCAGATCAACAAGTTAGAGGTACAGTAGTACTTCCAAATGGAACTGGTAAAACATTAAAGGTTTTAGTATTCGCAAAAGGACCAAAAGCTGATGAAGCAAAGGCTGCAGGAGCAGACTTTGTAGGAGCTGAAGAATTAATTCCAAAAATAGAAAAGGAAAATTGGTTTGATTATGACGTAGTTATAGCAACACCTGACATGATGGGAGTTGTAGGAAGATTAGGAAAGGTATTAGGACCAAAAGGTTTAATGCCAAATCCAAAATCAGGAACTGTAACCATGGATGTTACAAAAGCAATCTCAGATGTTAAATCAGGAAAAGTTGAATATAGACTAGACAAAAATAACATTATTCATTTAGGATTTGGAAAAGTATCATTTGGAGCAAGCAAATTACAAGAAAACTATGATGCAATAATGTCAGCAATAATCAAAGCAAAACCAGCAGCAGCTAAAGGTCAATACATCAAGAGTGTATCAATCGCACCAACTATGGGACCTGGTTTGTATATTGACCAAAAATAATTTATAAAGAAGCCAAAGACAGTAGGCATAAAGGAAGTCCTACCGAGGTTAAAATATGAGAGAATAGTAAAGTTCAATCTATTTATAGCCTCGCAAGGCTAGGATAAATTGAACTTTTATTTTATTACACAGTTATTAAGTTTTAATAAAATAGATAAAAAATAGGAGGTGAAAAATAAAAAATGGCAAACAAAGAAATCATCGCAAAAAAAGAAGCAGAAGTAAAAGAATTAGCAGAATATCTAAAAACTACAAATTTAGTACTTCTAGTTGATTACAGAGGAACAACTGTTGATGAAGATACAAAAATCAGAAAATCTCTTAGAGAAACAAATGCTACTTGCAAAATTACAAAAAATAATATTGTAAAAAGAGCAATGGATCTAAATGGAGAAACAGGTCTTGACGATTTATTAGAAGGACCAACAGCAATAGTATCTTCAACAGAAGACTATTTATCACCATTAAAAGCAGTTTACAAGTTCTCTAAAGAGCATGAAAACTACAAAATTAAAGGTGGTATGATAGAAGGAAAAGTTATGAGTGTTGATGAAATAATTACACTAGCAAAACTTCCTTCAAGAGAAGAACTTCTTTCAAAACTTGCTGGATCATTGTTACAAACAATTTCAAAAGTTGCAGTTGCAATTGATCAAGTTAGAATTAAGAAGGAAGCAGAAGCAGGAGCAACAGCTCCAGCAAACGCTTAGTTAGTCTAATAATTTGAAAAATTAATAAAAAAACTAGATGAATTAAGCCTTAAATAATTAATCTAAGAAGGTTAATAAAACAAGCTAAGAATTAAATAATTAGTTTAAAACAAAGTAAAAAATTAAGCTAAAATAAATATTAATTCAAAGCAAAAATTAAGTTAAATCTAAACTAAAAAGATTACAATCTATGAAAAATTCATAGTAAATTAAAATTAAATTGCAAACAGCCATGTTTGCAAGGAATAAGGAGGAATTTAAAATGGCAAAGATTGATGAAATATTAGAATCAATAGACAGCTTAACAGTAGTAGAGTTAGCTGATTTAGTAAAAAATATCGAAGAAAAATATGGAGTATCTGCAGCAGCAGTTGCAGCACCAGTAGCTGGTGGAGCAGCAGCAGGAGCAGCTGAAGAAAAATCAAGCTTCAATGTAGTATTAAAAGAAGCAGGGGCTCAAAAAATCCAAGTAATCAAAGTTGTTAGAGACGCTACAGGATTAGGATTAAAAGAAGCTAAGGATTTAGTTGACGGAGCACCTAAAACAGTTAAGGAAAACGTTGCAACAGCTGACGCTGAAGAATTAAAGAAAAAATTAGAAGAAGCAGGAGCAACTGTTGAATTACAATAATTTTTAATGTAACAAATAATTCTAAAATAGTAATATTTGTATAATAATATATTTTTAAAATTAAAAATCACATTAAGCAAAATATTATTATAATTTATAAATATTACTAAATTAAGATGATAATTTGTGATTTATAACAATAAAAAACATAGTAGAAAGTTAAATCTCTGCTATGTTTTTTTGTGAATATATTTTAAAATTTCATCATCAGGAATATTTAAAACTTTTACAATCTTTTTTAAAGTTTTTACTGTTGTATTTTCTTCATTTTGTTCAAGTCTTTGCAAATGTCTCCAACTGATGTCTATTTTTTCAGCAAGTTGCTCTTGAGTTAATTTATTAAGTAATCGATACTCCTTAATCATAATTAATATACCTTGTATAATATATATTTGGGCTTTTAATAAGGATTTGCCCATAAACCTTTATACAGTAATTTAATGCGATACTAACTAAGAAACACCAAATAAAAATTAATGCTATTAGATAGAAAATTTTATAATATAGACAATTATGTCATAAAAAAGACATATTTTGAACGACAAAAATATCATAAAAAATCTTGACAAAGAAATGCTATATTAATATAATCAATTAAACGACATAATTGTCGTGAAATATATGAATTTATAATTCAAAGTGCCATACGGTAAATAAATGAAATTTGCTTCAAGCGCCCTTCGCTAACGCTCCGGTTGGGGTCTAGCGCGGCTGCTTCAACTATAACATTTTAGATTAATTATTATAATTTCTAATCTAAAAAATATTATAGTTTTTGCGCCTTGCTGTCGCAAATTCCATAATGCCATGCGGCATATATAAATGAAATTTGCTTCAAGCGCCCTTCGCTAACGCTCCGGTTGGGGTCTAGCGCGGCTGCTTCAACTATAATATTTTTAAGATTTATAAAATCAAAAATTGATAATCAAAAATTGATAATTAAGAATTAATAATTAATAATCAATAATTAATAATCAGTAATTAATAATCAGTAATTATTAATTAATAAAATAAAAAATCAATTTATCAAACAATAAAAAATAAAAAGAATAGGAGACGAATCAAAATGAAAGTAAAACAAATGAAAAATCAAGAATTGAAAGGAGAGAAACAGATGATACAAGATAAAACGGAGGGAAAAAAACAAATGGTAGAAAGTGAACTAAATGAAAGAAAAAGGAACAAAACTAAAATAAACAAAGGAAGAGTAAACGAAATGAACGAAGTTAAGTTGAACGAAGTTAAGTTAAACGAAGTTAAGTTAAACGAAGTTAAGCTGAACGAAGTTAAGTTAAATGAAGTTAAACTGAGAAAGTTACATGAACAAGGTGTAACTTTAGTTGCTCTAGTTGTTACAATAATCATAATGTTAATCTTAGCGGGAGTGGCACTAAATCTAGCTATTCGGAGATAATGGGTTAATAAAGCAGGCTCAAAAAGCAGTTGAAAAAACTGAATCAGCTTGCAGAGATGAAAGAGCTGAATTAGATAAGATGAGTGAGATGATTGACGAGAGCATTAGTGGAACTACAGGCGTAGAGCAAGTTACTGACACTACTCCGGGTCAATTAGAAGAGATTAATGGTGAAAAAATAATAAATAGTATAGAGGATTTGGTAGCATTCGCGTGGGATGTAACAAATGGAAATAATTATGAAGATCAAACCGTTAAACTTGGATTAAGTTTAGATTTTAATTCGTCGAAATCATATATTGATCCATATAGAACAGATTTTAAAAAATATGGATACAATGGAGAGTTAAAAACGTTATTGACATCAGGAGAGGGATTTAAGTCTATTGGAGTAACTACCAACCAAGATGACCGTCAGAGTAAAAGCTTTAATGGAACATTTGACGGAAATGGAAAAGTCATAAAAAATTTATATATATGCAGGGAAAATATAGAAGATAATAAATTAGATCTAAGAATAGGGTTATTTGGAAACAATTATGGAGAAATTAAAAAGTTAGGAATAGAAAATTGCAATATAAGTGGAGAATTGACTTCTAGCGGAGCTAATACTATTATGGTTGGAGGAATTGCAAGTGTAAGTTATGGAAAAATAGATAACTGCTTTGTATCAGGTGAAATCTCATCAAAGGCTAATAATACAGCTAAAAATTCAACTAGTGGTATTGCTGCTTCAGCAGCTATTGTACAAAATTGTTATAATTTGGCTAAAATAACAGGAATTGGTGATAATAGTACTAATTGGGTAGGTGGTATTTGTTCTAGTAGTCAAGGTAGTGAAATTGTAGTGAATAATTGTTATAATATGGGAGAAGTTGTTGCTATAAAAGGAAATGCAAACTATGTGAGTGGTATTAAAGGGTATTGCGGGCGAAATTCCAATCTTAGTATCAGTCATTGTTATAATTTAGGTAATATTACTCTTTCAGAATTGACTGGATATATTTTTTGTGGAGGCATTGTAGGAGATCGGTACTGGATTTAATATAGACAATTGTCATAATAATTGCAAGATATTTACTGAAAATCTAAATAGTGAATTTATTTATATTGGTTTAATTGTGGGCTATGGATCAGCAGATAGTTCAGGTAAGAAGTGTACTGCAAGTAATTGTTCAAGCTTGAAATACTCTAAATATACAAGATTGGGTGCATTTGACGGAGACCAGTCTGGATTTGTATTACAGAGCAGTGAAGACAAAATGCCTGATATTTTAAGCGTGTTAGGAGATAATTTTGTAATGGGAGCGAAAGGTTATCCAATTCTAAAATGGCAAACTGAAAGTAATTTTTAATATTTTATTCTCATAACCATTGAAAAAATGTATAGACTTTGATAGAATATGGAAAAGAATTTAAACATATTTATATAAAAAATGAAAGGCTATATTTTATGAAGATATTATTAGATGCAATGGGTGGAGATAACGCACCTGATGCTACAATTAAAGGTGCGGTTAATGCAATAAAAGAAATTGAATCAGAGGTTGTTTTAATCGGACAAGAAAATATTATAAACGAAAAGGTTAAAGAATTTTATGGTAAGTCATTAGAAGAAATCTCAACAAGGCTTTCTATATACAATTGTACTGAAACAATTGAAATGGAAGATACCCCAACTCAGGCGATTAAAACGAAAAAGGATTCATCAATGGTAGTTGGTTTTAATTTGCTAAAGGAAGGAAAAGGAGATGTATTTATTTCTGCTGGAAATTCAGGCGCGCTTCTTACTGGTGCAACGCTTTTAGTTGGCAGAATTAAAGGAATAGATAGACCTGCTTTAGCAGGAATTTTGCCAGCATACCACGGAAAATTAGTGTTAATGGATTGTGGAGCAAATACTAATTGCAAACCTTTGAATTTATTGCAATTTGCCCAAATGTCAAGCATTTATATGCACAATACTTTAGGCATAGAAAGTCCTAAAATAGGATTATTAAATATTGGAACAGAAGAAACAAAGGGCAATGAATTAGTAAGAAATTCATATCAATTATTGAAAAAATATTCGAAGGAATTAAATATTAATTTTATAGGAAATATTGAAGGAAGAGATGCTTTTTTAGGCAATATTGATGTGGTTATAGCGGACGGATTTACAGGAAATGTATTCTTAAAATCAGTTGAAGGTATAGGAAAATTTGTAAAAAAATCATTAAAAGAAAGTTTATTGCATAATATATGGAGTAAGTTGGGTTCATTACCAGCATTGCCAGCTATAAAAAGATTTAGCAAAACAGTTGATTACAAAGAATATGGCGGTGCATTATTCCTTGGAGTGCAGAAGCCTGTTGTAAAAGCCCATGGAAGTAGTGATGAGAAATTATTTAAATTTACCATTAAGCAGGCTGAGCAGTTTGTAAAAAATAAGGCAGTTGACCAATTGACCGAGATATATGAATCAGAAGTAAATAAGGAGAAAATGCAGGAGATTAAAGCATTTATCCAAGAATTAGAAACTAAATAAATATTTTTTACAAAAAACTTGACAATTAAATTTCAATGTATTATTGTATGAGTATAAATATATTATGTTTAAAAAATTGAGAGGAGGTGACAGTATAATGAGTGCAGATGAAATCTTTGAAAAGGTAAAAAATATAATTATTGAGCAATTAGGTGCTAGTGAATCTTCAATAACATTAGAAGCATCTTTTATAGATGATTTAGGTGCTGATTCACTTGATATTGTTGAATTAATAATGGCATTAGAAGAAGAATTTGATATAGAAATTCCTGATAGCGATGCAGAAAAAGTAGCTACAGTAGGTGATGTAGTAGATTATATAAAGGAACATGTTGCCTAATTATGTGAATTATACAAATTAAATATCACAAATGAAAAGAAGGATGAAAAACCTTCTTTTTTTAAAACAATAAATATTGAAAATGCTGCAAATATATAGTATAATTTATCCTAGAAAAGGGGGATGTACGATTTAATTTGTACAGATAAATCATGGAATTAGAAAATAATTTAGGTTATACATTTAAAAATAAAAAATTGTTAGACGAAGCTTTAACACATACATCGTATGCAAATGAATATCGAACCAATAGCAATGAAAAGCTTGAATTTCTAGGAGATAGTATATTGGAATTTATTTCGAGTAAACACTTATATAAAAATTATCCATATCTTCATGAAGGAGAACTGACAAAGTTAAGAGCCACAGTCGTATGTGAAGATAGTTTATATGAAGTGGCTAAGAAATTAAATATTTCACAATATATTAGAGTAGGACGTAGCGAAATGATAAATAAAGGCAAATATAAACCTACTATTTTAGCAGATAGTATAGAAGCCATTATTGCTGCGATTTATTTTGACGGTGGGTTGGACAAGGCTGAAAAATTTATTTTAGATAATTTAAAAGATGCTATGGAAATCGCGAGCAAACATGTTGGACAAAAGGATTACAAAACAGTTTTGCAAGAAGAATTACAGAAAAATGGAAATATTAATTTGGAATACAAAATTATAGAAGAAACTGGTCCGGATCATGATAAAACATTTACTGCTGAAGTTACTTTAAATGATACGGTATTAGCTCAAGGAATAGGAAAGAAAAAGAAACAAGCAGAAATGCAAGCAGCAAAGAAAGCATTAGAAAATTTGAAAAGGAAAAAAGTCTAAAAATTTATATGTGACCTTTGAAAAATGCAAGAAAGGAATAATTTTAAATGAAAAAAGAATATATTATACCAATATTTGTGCCAAATCTAGGTTGCCCCAATGATTGCACTTTTTGTAATCAAAAAAAGATAAGTGGAGAACAAACTAATGTAACCCCAAAGGATGTAAGAGAAATAATAAAAAAATATTTAAAAAATTTTAGAGATGAGAGTAAATATGTTGAAGTTGCATTTTTCGGTGGAAGCTTTACAGGGATTGATGTTGATGTGCAAAAAGAATTATTGGAAGCGGCAAATGAATTTATTGCAAGTGGAAAAGTAGGCAGTATAAGGGTTTCGACAAGACCTGATTACATAAATAAAGATATTTTAAAGATGCTAAAAAAATATCATGTAAAAACAATCGAGCTTGGAGTACAATCTTCTAATGACTATATTTTGAGAAAAAGTAAGAGAAACCACACATTTGACGATGTAATCAAAGCTTCAAAATTGATAAGGCGTTACCATTTCACACTTGGTCATCAAATGATGATTGGGATGCCTGAAAGCACTGAGATTGATGAAATCAATACTGCAAAAGATTTAATTAAGTTAAAACCAAAAATAATTCGAATTTATCCAGTTTTGGTAATCAAAGGCACAGAACTAGAGCAAGAATATAAAAATGGTCAATATATTCCTTTAACTGTGGAACAAGCTGTGGAGAGATCAAAGGTCGTTACATATATGTTTAGAAGAAAAAAGATAAACGTAATCCGTATAGGTTTGCAAAATACGGAAGAGATAACCGATCCAAAGCAAGAAAAAAGCGAAGTTGTTGCAGGTCCATATCATCCAGCTTTCAGACAACTTGTGGAATCAAGCATGTGGTATGACAGCATTGCAGAAAAAATAAAAAAGATTAACATGAAGGTTAAGACTGTAGAAATAAGGATTAATTCTGAAGATGTAAACAATGTAGTTGGACATAAGAAGGAAAATATAGATAAGTTAAAAGAAATGTATGAATTAGATGTAATTGTAAAACAAGATGAGAATTTGAAACCAGGAAAATTTGAAATTGAAGTAATTGAGACTTTTTAAGAAAAGAAAATATATAAATCCAAGAAGTAATAAAAAGACAAAAATTAAATGTGCAATGCAAAAAGTTAAATGTAAAAAATAAAAAAGAAAAAAGTTAAAAACAAAAAAATAAAAAAAGCAAAATAATAAAAGAAAAAAATAAAAGACAAAAAACAAAAAATAAAAAGGCAAAAGAATAAAAGAAAAAAGTTAAAAACAAAAAAATAAAAACGCAAAATAATAAAAGAAAAAGTAAAAAAAACAAAAAAGTAAAGTGTTAAAGGAAAATGAAATGAAGTACGAAATTGAAATAGAAAATTTTGAACCAAAGGACATCTTTGAGTGTGGTCAATGCTTTAGGTGGAATATTGAGAATAACGGAAGTTACACAGGAGTTTTCCACAAATATGTATTAAATGTGGAAAAGCAAGGCAACAAAATCATATTTAATGGGAATTGTGATAATTTTGAAATTATAGAAAATTATTTTGATTTAAAAAGAGATTATAAAAATATAACAAAAAAATTAGAAGTAGTTGATAACAATTTAAAAAATAGTATTTCTTATGGAAAAGGGATAAGGATTTTAAATCAAGATTTGTGGGAAAC
>CANQJG010000043.1 GCA_947624185.1 uncultured Clostridia bacterium
TGGAGTAAAAAATTAGAAATAATGTATTATCTAAAGAAAAGAGCTGGAATATATTATGATAATTCAGTTATTTTCAAAACACTCATCGTAAAATTGTTTTTGGAATATTTGCATAGATTCTATCCAAAATTTGAAATTGATGACAATCTAGTTATTACGGCGAGATTATTGTGTGACTGTCAAAAAATTGAAAATTCAACAAGTTTAGAAGAAATAAGAAGTTATGCAAAAAAGGGAGCAGAGTATCTTTCAAAATTAGGATTTGACGAAAGATTTTGTAGAATTTGCGAAGGAGTAAATAGATATACAATTGCTGAAAATAGGGATCCAGAAAGTGATATATTAGAATTAGCAGATCAATTTGGTGGAATGCTCCTTGATAGACCTGAAAGAGCTGGATTTCAACCTGATGATGCTTTAGTATTATTAGAACACAGAAACTTGAAAGATAAAAATAATAGATTATTAAAACCATTTGTTAAATTTATAAATTATATGCAAACAATTGAAGTAAAAAATGAGCAATAAGGAGGAAATAAGATAAATGAATTTGCTTGACAAAATGATAAAAGATGTAAAAAATGTTTCAAATTTAAATCAAATGATAACAGCAATAAAACATATAGATGAAATATTTTTGCAAAATTTGTTTGTTAAAATAAGTTTAAATGAAGTAGCAGAACCAATAGATGAAAGTGAAATAGCAAAAGAAGCAGAAAGAGAATATAAGGAGGCTAATAATTTAGGTTTAACAGATAGTCAATATGAAAGTTGGGATGCTTACTTTGCAAAACCAATTAATGATTTAGCACAACAAAAAAGCCCTAGTATAACAAAAGCTCAACGTAGTGAATCTAGACAAGTAGCAATGGAAACTTTTGGAGACCAAAGTACTGAACAAGTATATAATTCAAGTACACCAGTACCACAAGGACAACCAGATGAATATGGAATAAGAACAGTAACTACTCCAATGAATCCAAACAATCAACAAATAAGTCAACAAACAACCAGTAATTCACCTAGTCAGTCTCAAGAAAATCCTAATCAAAGTCAAGATAAGTCAAGATAAGTCAAGATAAGAAGAACATTAAAATAATAATTAGATTAAACGAAAGAAAAAGAAGATGCAAGAATATTAATCTTGCCTCTCTATTTTTCGGTCTAAAGGACTAAAATTATTTCAAACTAGATTTGTGCCTTAGGAAAGAGGTTAAGGTTGAAAAAGAATTATAATTATTTTTCAACTAGATTTGTAGAGATTAAATATGAAAGGAGTGTAACTCAAGTATGAACGAGATATTTGCAGATTTACATGTACATATAGGCAGAAGTGAAAATGGAAAACCAATTAAAATTACTGCAGCAAGATCATTAAATTTTGCTAATATTGCAAAAGAGTGTTTTGAACGAAAAGGCATTGATGTAGTCGGAGTAATAGACTGTGCATCACCTTATGTAATCGAGGACATTGAAAATTTTCTAAAAAATGGAGAAGCCTATGAGCTTAAAGACGGTGGAATAATATATAAAGACAAGGTTTGCATAATCTTAGGTAGCGAAGTGGAAACATCAGAAATAAATGAAAATGGTAAAACTGGAAGTGCACATAATTGCTGCTATTTTCCAACATTGAAAGATATAAAGGGCTTTTCTCAAGAAATGTCAAAGCACATAAAAAATATTACATTAAGTACTCAAAGGTCAGACATTTCAGGCTATGAATTGATTGATATAGTAGAGAAATATAATGGTGTATTAATACCAGCACACGCATTTACGCCATTTAAAAGTTATTATGGAAATTGTACCCAAAGGCTAAAAAGAATTTTCAAAGAAAAATACGATAAGATATTTGCAATAGAGCTTGGACTTAGTGCAGATACATATATTGCAGATGAAATATCTGAATTAAAAGATAAAAATTTTATAACCAATTCAGATGCACACTCACTTCCAAAAATAGCAAGAGAATATAACAAATTGCAAGTAGAAGATATTAATTTTAAAGAAATATTTAAAGCAATAAAAATGGAAGATGGAAGAAAAATAATTGCAAACTACGGATTAGATCCAAAACTAGGCAAATACAATAGAAGTTTCTGTGAAGACTGCAATTGTTCAATAGAAACGAAACCACCTGCATTAAAATGTGATAAATGTGGTGGAACAAATATAACAATGGGAGTTTATGATAGAATTGAAATCATAAAAGATCAAGAATCAAAGAGTCCTAAATTTAGACCAAAATACAACTATCAAATACCACTAGGATTTATGCCAGGAGTAGGAAATAAAGCAATAGAAAAGCTTCTAGGAGCATTTGGAACAGAAATGACAATATTAAATAAAATTACAAAAGATGATTTAGAATCAGTAGTAGGCTTAAAATTAGCAGAAATCATTGATAATTCACGCAATGGAAAAGTCCATATCCACGCAGGCGGTGGCGGTGTGTATGGAAAATTAGACGCAAAACCACAGAAAGAAGAATTAAAACAAATCTCATAATTGTATGTTATATTTTCTATAATTCTGAATACATATTATGTATCAGGAGGAAATGTACATGAGAAAAGCATTAGAAAAACACATTAAAGAAAATATCAAAGAATATGTTATATTTGGCTTAATTCTCATAATAGGGCTATTTATAGGAACTATGGTATTAAATAATTCTAGCAATGATCAGAGAGAAGAAATATCAGGGTATCTAAATGGATTTAATACTCAAATAAAAGAAGGAAGCAAAATAGAATATTCGAAAATGATATTTGAATTAATAAAAAAAGATTTAAAACTAGTTTTTCTAATTACTTTTCTAAGCGTATCAATTATTGGAGTTCCGGCAATATATCTAATCATTGGACATAAAGGCTTTTGCATTGGATACACAATCTCAGCGATAAGTGCAATATTTGGAATTGGCAAAGGTATGATATTTAGCTTTTCATTAATGTTCTTAAGTAAAATCGTTGAAATACCAGCTATATTTTTCCTAGCGCTGAGCGGGATAAGAATGTACAAAACAATCATAAAAGACAGAAGCAAGGAAAATATAAAATATGCTATTACAAAATATGCAATAAATATGCTTATATCAATTGTAATGCTAATAATTGCAGCATTTATAGAAACATATTTATCAACTAATTTATATTTAAGTATTGCAAAATATGTATAAATCAAAACGAAAAGATGAATGCAATTGAGTAAGGTAACAAAATTGTCAGGAAAAAGTCAAATGTAATTTTGTAGAGAAAAAGTAATTTGTATAACAAAATTATAAAATTATTTTAAAATCTATTTACTTTTTAAAAATAATTTGATATAACATAATAAGTTTATGTAAAAACAATATTATAAAAAGGGGCAGGGAATAAGAATGGATAAGCAAATAAAACTATTTCTAGAATTTTTACAAAATGATA
The DNA here is from genome assembly GCA_947624185.1 of uncultured Clostridia bacterium. GTDB lineage: Bacteria > Bacillota > Clostridia > TANB77 > CAG-508 > CAG-793. The sequence goes on from CANQJG010000043.1 coordinate 3,432, forward strand.
AAAAATTGTCAGACAACACTCTTCAATCATATAGAAGAGATATCCTACAATTCGAAAGATATATTGAAAAAAATAATATAAACTATTTAAAAGCAACTGAAAAAGATATTGAAGATTACATAGAAGAACTAAAAAAAGAAGGCAAAAAAACATCTACTGCGTCAAGAAGTTTAGCAACTATTAGATCTTTTTATCAATTCTTATTAAGAACCAAAAAGGTAAAAGAAGACCCTACAATTGGCTTACAATCTCCAAAAATAGAAAAGAGAATACCAAGTGTATTAAGCTCTGAAGAAATAGAATTACTTTTAGACCAACCTAAGGATGTTGACCTTAAAGGAACGAGAGATAAGGCAATGCTTGAATTTGCTTATGCAACAGGCATGAAAGTAACGGAAATTATAGATTTGAATGTAAATGACGTAGATTTTGAAGAAAATACGGTAGTATGTTCAAATGGTAAGAAATCAAGAACTATACCATTAGGAACTTTAGCTGAAAAAGCTTTGAAGGAATATGTTGACCAAGCTAGACCAATAATGATTAAAGATGAAAAGAATAAAGCATTATTCGTAAATGTAAATGGTTCAAGACTTACAAGACAAGGATTTTGGAAAATAGTTAAATATTATAAAGACCAAGCACATATTGAAAAAGATATAACACCACACGTATTAAGACACTCTTTCGCAACGCATCTTTTGCAAAATGGAGCAGATTTAAAATCAATACAAGCAATGCTTGGACACTCAGATATTTCTTCAACACAAGTATATGCCCAATTTGAAACACCTGAACTTAAAGATATATATAAAAAAGCTCATCCAAGAGCATAAATAAAATTGATAAATTACTTTTCCTTAAATAGTGGAAAAGTAATTTATTAAAAAGAATATGTATTTTATAAATAAGGATTTTGTATGAGAAAAATGATAAATTATTAATCAAACCATTGACAAATTAAATAAAAAAGTGTATTATAAATATTGTAAATAAGATTTATGCGGATGTGGCGGAATTGGCAGACGCGCTGGTCTTAGGAACCAGTGTCAACGACGTGGGGGTTCAAGTCCCTTCATCCGCACCAACGACGTATCTGTTCGAATTAATAGAACAGATACAAATATTTTTTTTTTAATATAAAGTATAATGAAAAAAGGTTACGTTTATTGTTGATGATACCATTAAGGCATATATTATTTGACTTTTTTTATTGTTTTGGCAAATTAATTGACAAATACAATAAAAACGTCTATAATAAATATAGAAAGTAAGTAGCCACAGACAATGTGTGTTACCTAAAAAGATTAGATAAACACCACATAGCTTCAGCCAAGCTTAGTGTGGTGTTTTTTATATATGTTTGTCAGTCCACATTATGTATATAATACACAATAAGGCGACATTTATGGTTAATGAAATCATAAATCCTATAATAAGGAAAAGCAGAAATTCTACCATAATGACCACCTCCTTACTCTCGAAAAAATCGAGGTTTAGAGGTAACACACACACCTGCTTAATACTCACTTTCTATGTTAATTACTATACAACATTATTAAATAAAAAACAAGCAAACAAAACAATTTTTTGAAAAAAATATTTTATCGTCAAGTGAAAAAGTAAATGCAATTCTGTAAAATAATGTCTTTATCCTGTAATGAACCTAAATTTATAAAAAAGTTGAAATTAAAGTTAAAATATGGTATAATAGATGTATGGGCATTTTATGCAAAACATAATAAGGAGGTAGCTATTAATATGGGAATCGCAGAACGGAATCTTGTTTTAAAGGCAACAGAATGGGTTGAACTGGAGATGTTGTTACATCGAAAGGAAATGAACTCAAAGGAATTTAATGAAATAGTGGCGAAAATTGGAGATTCTATATTCAAAGAAATCAAAAGTCCAGAATTGCATGTTAATTGGGATGCAACTCTGGAAACCATAAACAACTTGGGAAAGTTGAAAAGTGGTGAAATTACCAGATTTGAATTTTCATTGCAACCGCTATACACACAAATATTGCTGTATTTGAAAAATACAGTAATGCTATCTTAACAAACAGCGCTGAGACAAGATTTCTAGTCTCAGCGCTGTTTTACTATTTGTATTTATCTCATTTTATATTTATTAAGTAAAAAATAAATGCAATTCTGTAAAATAATGCAATTTGTATATAGTCAGTCCCATTAAATTTGACAAATTAAGAAAAGGACTATATAATAAATAATGGAAAGGGATTAGATAATTATGAAACAGAAATTTTTAAAAGATTTGGGAATAGATTTAGATAGTAGTACAGATGATTTATTGCAACAGTTTGATTTAAATGGATTATTAGATCAAATAAGTGATAATAGATTAAAAGAAGAAGATAAAAAGATAGATGAAATTCTTAAAGATAAGGATGAAAAATAATTACAAAATTTAATTTTTTTCAACTAGATTTGTGCCTTAGAAAGAAATGAGATTAAAAATGAGAAAAGTTAATAAAGAAAACGTAATTAAATTAGCAAAAAAATAAATATATAAAAATAGTAAAAAAATAAATAATAGTATTAAATCTTAAATATAGAAGAAGGAAATCAATGGAAATTCCAGTTAAGAAAAATGAAAAATATATAGTAGACATAATTGATTATGGAAGCGAAGGTGAGGGTATAGCAAAGATAGACAGCTATACCATTTTTGTAGTAGGAGCATTAAAAGGAGAAAAGTGTAAAATTCATATAACAAAAGTTCTAACTACTCATGCCTTTGCAAAAATAGTGGAAATTATAAAAAGTTCACAGTATAGAGTTACATCTGATTGTGAGACTTATAATAGATGCGGAGGCTGCACATTAAGACATATTGAATATAATGAAACACTAAAAATTAAACAAGAAAAAGTGCAAAACCTTGTAAATAAAATGTTAGATAACAAAATAATAGTTGAGCCAACAGTAGGAATGGAAGTGCCAATTCATTATAGAAATAAAGCCATTTATCCTATCAGTAAAGAAAAAAATGTAGGGATATTTGCCCAAAGAAGTCATGATATTATCCCAATTAATGAGTGTCTTATTCAAACTAAAGAATCGCAAGAAATAGCCAAATTTATTGTACAAAATTGGAGTGATACTATTTATGATGAGAAAACAGGAAAAGGCTTATTAAGGAATATAATGATAAGAGAAGGCTTTAATACTAATGAAATAATGTGCGTATTAGTTCAAAATGGAAGAAAAAAGTATGACGCTAAAGCATTAATACAAAAATTTCCAAGGATAAAAACTATTATTATAAACGTGAATACAAAAAACACAAATGTAGTATTATCAAATGAAAATATAGTGATATATGGGCAAGGATATATAGAGGACAAACTTGGCGAATACATATTTAAAATTTCTCCAAATTCATTTTATCAAGTTAATCCTGTTCAGACTGAAAAGATATACAATTATGCAATAGAGCAGGCTAAATTAAAAAAAGATGATATAGTTTGTGATTTATATTGTGGAATCGGAACAATTGGAATATTTGCTTCAAAATATGTAGATAAAGTCTACGGGATAGAAATAGTAGAAGAAGCAGTCAAAAATGCAAAAGAAAATGCAAAAATAAATAATATAAACAATGCAGAATTTTTAACTGGAGATGTAGAACAAGCCTTTGAAAAACTATTAGAAAGAAATATTAAACCTAGTGTTATATTTGTAGATCCACCAAGAAAAGGACTTGATGAAAAGACCATAGCCAATTTATGTAAATTAAAATTAGATAGATTAATATATATTAGTTGTAATCCAGCTACTCTGATGAGAGATTTGCAAAAATTAGAAACAATATATAACATAGAGTCAATAACCCCATTTGATAATTTCTGTTATTCTTCACACGTAGAAAGTTGCTCGGTTCTATCTCTAAAAGATTAGATACTAGAACTAAGATTTATTTGCAAAAATGTAACAGAAATAAATTGTGAAGATAAATTTAACCTTGATTAAATATGATATTTAATCAAGGTTTTTGTAATGAAATCTAGATAAAATCAAAATTTTGTAATAAATTTAATAAAAATGTTAAAAATTAACAAAAAAGTATTGACAAAATAAAAAAAGCAAAATATAATATAACCATAATTTGGTAATACCAAATCATATAAGGCCAAATATGAAAAAACAAGAAAGGAGAATTGCCTATGAACGTACATTTTAAACTAAGGATAAGAAGTCTAATTGCATTATTCACTATAATTACAATATTGATAATACTTAAGGTCAGTATTAACTCAGATAAGAATATAGCTTCCGTGGAAAGCGAAACTACTATCTCTTCAATAATTCAAGTAAAAGCGGGAAGCAAGATATATGAAAATTCTTCCCAAGAAAAAAAGTTACTATCCAATATTGAAAATAATGAAAAAAATAGGAATAAAAACATAGAGGTGAAAACCGAAGATACGTCGGCACCTGACAATTTAAGTAGTATTGAAACAAAAGTATTAGAAAATAATGTAATAATTAATTTAAATGAGCCAAAAGATAATGGAAATGACTATGAGTATATAGTAGAAAATAAAGACAAAACAGAAACATTAAATTTTCATGCAGAATCTGGATTTTATGGCTACAGCTATAAAGTAAGTAATAATGCAGATGATTTTGCCGAAGAAAAAGTTAACAAAATCGATGATTCTCCAATTTTAGTACAAGATATTGATTGGAATAAAAATTATTACTTACATATTAGAACAGCTGATAACAACTTAAATTATTCAGAAAATAAAACATTTAAAATAGATATACCTTCAAATGGTGTAAATATTGAATATGTTGATTTTAATAATAACAAAATTTTAGCGACTCCTGAAAAGATTTCAGGGATGATAAATGATAGTTATAATGCAGAAAATTTAAGCAAAGAAATAGAAAACTATACTCTAGTTGATACAAATGGGGCTTTAGAAGGATTATTACAAAAGGATTTAATTACATTAAAATATAAATATGCTAAAAATACAAATTTGAGCATAAAATATATTGACAAATTAACAGGAAAAGAATTACTTAATGAAACAGTAATTCAAGGATATGAAGGCAAAAACATTAGAATAGAGCCTAAAAAGATAAGTGGATATGCTTGTGAAAATAAGATTAGCAATATAACCATGAGTGGCAACGATGAAAGCATTTCTCTAATATATAATAAATTAGGAAATGTAGTAGTTTCATATATTGATGAAACCACAAATCAAAAGCTTTGCCCTGATGATGTTAAAACCTATTCTTATGGAAATGAGTATTCTACGAATTCTAAGGAATTTTCTAATTACGAATTGTCTAAAACATCTGAAAATGTTAATGGTGTAATTAAACAAGATACTGAATATGTTTGCTATTACTACAAACCAAAATTTAAAGTCAACTTAAAATATGTTGATATAGACACAAATAGTGTCATTTGGCAAGAGGAGATAGTTACTGAAAAAGGAAGCATAATGAAAATAAAACTAAAAGAAATCGAGGGATACAGATTGATTAAAAACATGGACAGTATGAACGACGATGAAAACGAAAGTATTATTGATGAGATAATTAATAGTGATACAGACATAGAACATCAAGATTTAACAGACTTATTAACAACAAATGAAAGAAGCAACATAATGAAAGAATATGAAATAGTTATGAATTGTGATAATTCAGATTATATCATATATTATAAAAAGAAATAGTTTTTAATATAAATAATAAGAATTAAAAGGCTGTGTATGTAAAATATATGCAGTCTTTTACTTTAATTAAAAGATTTTCTTGTTAAGTGAAAAATTAAAGGACAATTTCACTAAGAGAAAAGTTAAATGCAACTGTGTAAATAAAGGTTAAATGAAAAAGTAAATGCAATTCTATAAAGTATTTAATAATAAAGTGATTGACAAAAAATTTATAATTAATTATAATAGTAAAATGTGAGATAGAATATATAAATATTAAAATTATTAAATCAAATTATTAAAATATATTAATCAAAATTATTGAGCAATATTATTAAACATAAAATTATAAAAAAATTAATTAAGAAGAATAAAAAGTGAAAGGAGTAAAAACTTATAAAATGCTGAAAGTACTTAAAAATCTTAAAGAATCATGGTATCTAGTACTAATAATTATCATACTTTTATGTATTCAGGCAGCTACTGATTTAAAGCTACCGGATTTTACATCACAAATAGTAAACGTTGGAATACAACAAGGGGGAATCGAAAATACAGCTCCAAATGTAATTAGAAAATCTACATTGGATCAATTGATGTA
>CANQJG010000044.1 GCA_947624185.1 uncultured Clostridia bacterium
TTTCATCTGTTTTTCTTTCATTTTGGTCTCCTTCCTTTATTTTTATTTCTATTTATTAATTAATAATTACTAATTATTGATTTTATTAATCTTAAAAATATTATAGTTAAAGCACAACAAAAAGCCATGCATTCTAGTTCTCACTAAAACACATAGCTTTATCATTTTCTATGTTTCCATTTATTTCTATTAATTTTAAACTATTTGTGTGTGTGTGTGTGTGTACTCTCGTAACGCTTTCAGGCTTTTTCATCTTTCGTTTTGCTCCTTTTTCTATGTTTTTATTTATTATTATAACATAACAGTACAACTTTGATTAATCACTATTTACATTTTACAACATTAGTTTTCCAATTGTCAACATTTTTTCTTTCTTATTTTTTGCAAGCAAGTTGCATTTAGTTTTGTGTTTGACACTTTTCAATTTTTCGCACTAATTGAGTTTACTTTACAAAGTTACATTTAATTTTTTACTTAACATAATTGTATTTATTTTTCAAAATGGCATTTCATTTTTATTTTTCCAATAAATATCCCCTTATATTATAACTATACACTTCACGTGTCTTTTTATCATAGCTGATATTTATTGAGTCTAATATAATTTTTCTATTATTACCTATGATTATCTCATTTATATCATCAAATTCTTTTTCTAAAGAATCTCCAAGCTTAATATACTGATTTACTTGGTCTAATATATTTATTTTAATATCTTGATCCATACCTTCTACATCAAAATTGATATTTTCAAATATTTCTTCTATCGTCTCGTTTTCGTCAATACTACTATAGTTATAATAGCTATATGAATATGAACTTGCACTTATACTATATAATCTTTTATATCCGTTTACATTGACATATTGTGTTTCTCTATCTGCATCTATAGTTTCTCTATTTTCAATAGTTTCATTAGATTCATAGCTGTCACTAATATTATTTCTTAGTTGATAGCCATTTAAGTATTGTTCTCCTATTGGGCTTGTTTTTAGATACCTATATGCTCCATTTAATTTTGCTCTTTCTTCTTTTGTTATATTGTCCTTTTGATCATATTTTCTTAAAATATTGAATTGATTTAATGCTGATATTCTGAACATATTGATAAATGGTGCCATCACCGATATTATTACTAATGCAAAAATTACTAACAAATTATTTTCTATTTTTGTTTTATTTTTGGCATAAATTAATGTGTAAATTATTTCAAAGATAATTAGTATAACGCACAAATATCTTGCTTCTGTTATACCATTTTCGCCAATTCTTACTCCTATTGAGTACATTTGCAAGAATATAAATGGTACAAATAGATATGGTAATTTGCTATTTATTTTGTCAAAAGTTTTTCCTTCGTCTATCGCCATGCCCATTGTCCATATTGGCATACCTATAATAAATAGTGATGATAATATTCTAAATATTTGGTTTGAAGGCATATCTCTTAAAATTAATATTTTTATTATGTACAAATAAATTATTGCAAATGCTATCATTACAAGTGTGCCTAGCACATATTTCATAACTATTTTGACGAATTTGCCTATTTCGCCGTCTTGTTTATAAAAATTATAAATCATTGTTGGCACATAATATAGTCCTAATAACAATATTTCTACTCTTCCTAATAATATATAGCCCCTTCCATTTAATATTAAATATACGAAAATTGATACTATAATCGAGCTTCCAATTGCTAGGAGTCCATATATTAAGCTTGTTTTAAAAATGCCTACCACAACATTTATTAAATAGTGTGCAAATGTCTTTTCTGAATTTTTGTAGTTAAAATACATGCTTAAAATTGAAGTTGAGAAAATATGGCAAACTATAATTCTAATTAGTAAATGTATAAATAATTCGTTTGACATACCCATTACGTCGCCTTTTACATTTGTTAGCAGTGTCAATGTGATTGCCCAAATAAATGATATTAGATAATATATTATTAGATTTGACTTTTTTTCTTTTACTAATACTTCTATTAAATATGTTGTACTTGCAAATATCGTAATGCATAGTGTTATCTTTCCTATTAATTCCCAGTCTACTTTTGCATTTCCTATACATACAGTATAAATTAATGTTAGCACAAATATACTTATTATTGTGATTGGAAATTTTTCTACACTTCTTTTTAAAATATTTAGTAAATTTTCTATTTTTTCTTTTAATTTCATAATTTTATACCTTCTATAATTCACTTATTCTATATAATATGTTTGGTAACAAAACCAATCCAAATAGCACAACTCCAAGTTCTAAGACAATAAATTTTCATTAATATTCAAATACACTATCTCCTATGAATTCTCTTAATATTGAATTGTTTGGTATTGCGCTTTCGTCTTCAATTGGCTTAAAATATTGCAAAAATGAGATTAATCTTTTGGCTTCTGAGTATTCCTTCTTGTCATTTGTTATTTCTTTAAGTAGTGGTACTGCATATTTTGCCAATACAGCTAACTCATATACTAAAGAGCTATTGAACATTGCATCTGCTTCTTCTTGAAATGGAAAAATATTTTTATTTTCTCCATTATTTACTGATGCCCACCTGCTCAAAGTGTCTAATGCTGAATAACCTCTAAAGTTATAATCTCTTACTATTCTTCTTATTAATCTTGTGTCTGTGGTTGATATTCTATTATGATAATCTACATTTAATACTGTTAAATCGCTTATATATATTTTGAATTTTTTCTCGTCAGGTATGGCTTCTGTAAGCCTATTATTTAGGCTGTGAATTCCTTCTATTATTAATACTTCATCTTCTGCTAAACTTATGAAATTCTTTCCAGTATACTTTTTTGTTCCTACCTTGAAATCAAATACTGGTGATTCAACTGTTTCACCTTTTATTAATCTTGACAAGTGGTCATTAAATAGCTTTAGGTCTAAGGCTTCGATTGTTTCAAAATCATATTCTCCGTTCTCGTCTTTTGGATTGTCTGCTCTTTCTACGAAATAGTTGTCTGTGCCAATCGTTACTGGTTTCATACCGTTTACTTTTAGCTGTATTCCTAATCTTTTTGCAAATGTGGTTTTTCCTGATGAAGAAGGTCCAGCTATTAAAACCATTTTTATTCCTCTTTTTTTCGAGATTTGGTCAGCTATTTCTGCTATTTTCTTTTCTAATAACGCTTCTGATGCTAATATTAGGCTTCTTCCACCGTCTTTATTTATTTCATTATTTACATGGTAAATTGTTCTTATATTCATTAAACTATTTATATCATCATATTCTTTCAATGTTGCTAGGAATTTTTTGCTTTCTTTGAATTCGCCTAACTCTGTTGCATTGCTTCTATTAGGATATCTTACTAAAAATCCGTTTTTATATTTACTTATATCAAATATATCAATAAATCCTGTGCTTATTGGCATTACTCCATAAAAATAATCGTAAAAATCTTCGCAAAAATATAGTGTTATTTCTTCTTTGCTATCTTTATCTAATTGCAATATTCCCCTAAGCGTTTTTTCTTTTTCGTAAAATTTCTCTGCTTCTTGTTTTGTCATTATTTTCTTAGTAATTGGTAAATCTTTTGCTACTATCTGTTGCATTTTAGCTTTTACCTTTTTTATCATTTCTTCTGTTACTTTCATATTTTCAATTTCACAATACATTGAATTTGAAAGTTGAAAATTTACAATTAGCTTTGCTTCAGGATATGTTTTGTAAAATGCCATTGCCATTAAATACAATGCGCCCCTAATGTAAACCATCATGCCGTCTCTGCTAGTAATATCAAGAAGTTCTACTGTGTCGCCTTCCTTTATTTCGTAATCTAATGGCTTTACTTCATTGTTGCAAACACATGCTATTATATGTTTTGGAGATATGCGTATATTTTCTTTGAACATATCCATTACTCTTTTTATATCTCCGTTCATGCCAACTTCTTTATTCTGATAGTATATTTTCATGTTTTTCATCCTTTAATCAATTATTTAGATTTTAAAGAGAAATCTATAAACTTTATTAATAATATTTTTTACTATCTTAATAATATTATAGTTTTTGCGCCTTGCTGTCGCAAATTCCATTATGCCTTCATGGCTTTGCAATTAATTTACTTCATAAAGCTTACATAATGCCACTCGGCGATTGTATGTAATTTGCTTCATTCGCCCTACGCTTACGCTCCGGTTGGGCGCTGCGCGGCTGCTTACAACTATAATATTATTAAGATTTAAATAAATATATTATTATTACTTAATCTTTTCCTTAATCTTAGATAAAATGTTAAGCGCATCTATTGGTGTAACTTCTTCCAGCTTAATCTTATCTAGCTCATGAGCTATTTCTGCTAGCTTATAGTTAAACATACTCAATTGTCCTTGTTCTTCTTGTCTTTCTGATTTTGTCATATTGGTTTCTTTTAGTACGCTTTTTCTTTCTATTGTTTTTAAAATGTCGTTTGCTCTATTTGTTACATCTTTTGGTACTCCTGCTAATTTTGCAACATGCACGCCATAACTTTCGTCTGTTCCGCCTTCTAAGATTTTTCTTAAAAAGATTACATCTTCTCCTCTTTCTTTTACAGCTACATGGTAATTCTTAGTTCCTTCTAGTACGCCTTCTAGTTTTGTTAATTCATGATAATGTGTTGCGAATAAAGTTTTTGCTTTTATTTTAGATATATATTCTGCTACAGCCCATGCGATTGACATACCGTCATAAGTTGAAGTTCCTCTTCCGATTTCATCGAGTATTACCAAACTTTTTGATGTTGCATTATTTAAAATGCTTGATACTTCCATCATTTCTACCATGAAAGTACTTTCTCCCATACTTAAATCGTCTGATGCTCCAACTCTTGTGAATATTTTATCTACTACTCCAATGTGTGCTTCCATTGCTGGTACAAAACAACCAATTTGTGCCATTAGAGTGATTAATGCTACTTGTCTCATATATGTTGATTTACCAGCCATATTTGGTCCTGTTATAATATTTAATCTATTATCTGAGCAATCCAAATATGAATCATTTTGAACAAATGCTCCCATATCTAATATTTTCTCTATAACTGGGTGTCTTCCTTCTTTTATTTCAATAATATCTGAATTATCTACAACTGGTTTACAATAATTTTGATTTTTTGCTACCATTGCAAATGAGCATAATACATCTATTTTAGATACTATACTTGCTGCTGTTTGTACTCTTTTTATATTTCTTTCAATTTCTTGTCTAATGTTTGAAAAGATTTCGTATTCAAGATTTACTACTCTATCTTGTGCTCCTAGTATTTGATTTTCTAAGTTTTTAAGCTCTTCTGTTACATATCTTTCTCCATTAGTTAATGTTTGTTTTCTGATATATCTGTCTTGTGGTACCATTTTTATAAATGATTTACTTACTTCTAAATAGTATCCAAATACTTTATTATATCCAACTCTTAGAGTTCTTATTCCTGTTTCTTCTCTTTCTTTTGTCTCTAGCTCTAAAAGGAATTTTTTGCCGTTTGCTGTCATGTCAGTCAATCTGTCAACTTCTTCATTATAGCCTTTTTTGATTATTCCACCTTCTTTTATTGTAACTGGTGGATCATCAATAATTGAGATATTGATTAATTGATAGATGTCGTCTAAAGTGTCTAGGTCTCTATACAAATTTTTTAGCAAATCAGATTTTGCTGATGACAATGTTGCTTTTAAGTCTGGAAGTTGTGAAATAGAGTTTTTTAGAGAAATTAAATCTCTTGCATTTGCACTTCCATAAGATATTTTGCTAGATAGTCTTTCAATATCGTATACATTTTTTAAAGAATTAGTTATGTCATCTCTTAGAATATCATTATCTTTAAGCTCTTCAACAGCTCCTAATCTACTGTTTATATCTGCTACATCTATTAATGGATCATTTATCCACCTTCTCAAAAGCCTTCCGCCCATTGATGTTGATGTCTTATCTAACACCCACAATAGAGTGCCTTTTTTTGTTTTGTCTCTAAGCTTTTCTGTTAATTCTAAGTTTCTTCTAGCATTTACATCTAATGCCATATATTTTGTTGCTTCATATACAACTATTTTATTTAAGTTTTCAGGTCTTTCTTTTTGAGTCTCAACTATATAATACATCAACGCATTTATAGATGCAACTGATAATACTTTCTTTTCAAAATTTTTATATTCTTGATTATTTTTATCTATTATATCAAAAACTGCCATTATATCTTTTGCATCTTGTGAAAATATATCATTTTGCTTAACTGAGATAAAACTATTAAATCTTTGTCTTATAATTTTCATTTCTTCTTCTGATTCATCTAACATAGTATTTATCAATATTTCTGAAGGATTATATCTTGAGATTTCGTCTAGCAATTTTTCAAAATTATTTTCTTCTCGTATTTCAGTTGTGTAAAAATCACCTGTTGAAATATCACAGATTGCTAATCCGAAAAACAAACCTTCTTTATAAATACTCATTATAAAATTATTTTTCTTTTCTTCTAATACATTTTCATCAAGGACAGTTCCTGGAGTAACGACTTTTATGACATCTCTTTTTACCATGCCTTTTGCGAACTTTGGATCTTCAAGTTGCTCACATATTGCTACTTTGTATCCTTTTTCAATTAATCTGTTTATGTATATATCTGCTGCATGAAATGGAACTCCACACATTGGTGCTCTTTCTTCTTGTCCACAATTTTTGCCAGTTAAAGTAAGTTCAAGTTCCCTAGAAATGTTGATTGCATCATCAAAAAACAACTCATAAAAGTCGCCCAGTCTATAAAATAATACACAGTCTTTATATTTTTCCTTTGTTTCAAGATAGTGTTGCATCATTGGGGAAAATTTTTCAAAATTTACATTTTTTTCAGTTTCTTCTTCTTTTTTTACCCACTCTTGATTTGAACTTTCTTTGTTTTCTTCTTGTTTTGTCTCACTAACTTGATTCGTTTCTTTTGCATCTGTTTTAATTTCATTTTCGTCCATTTTATAGTTATCTCCTTTTTTTGGTAATCTATTATAATATTATATTGCTTGTAGTACGCTCCGTACTAAGTTTTACAAATTATGTAGACTATCTGATTTTTCAACTTACATATTATCATAAATTCCCTTTAAATACCACAGATGCTCCGAAACAATTTTCAATTTTATTACTTTTCCTATTAAATCTTTTGTTCCCTCAAAATTCACTATTTTATTGGATTCAGTTCTTCCTGTTAAAATATTTTTATTATTTTTACTTTCTCCTTCTACTAAAATTTCTACTTCTTTTCCAACATAATTCTTATTTTGTATTGCTATTTGATTTTCTACTAATTGTTTTAATCTATCAAATCTTTCATGTTTTATCTCTTCCGGAATTTGATTTTCCATTTTGTCTGCTACTGTGCCTACTCTTCTTGAATAAATAAACATGAAAACTTGCTCAAAATTGACTTTTTTCACTACATCCAAAGTGTCTTCAAAGTCTTCTTCTGTCTCTCCTGGGAAGCCTACAATTATGTCTGTTGAAAAAGCTATGTTTGGGATTTTTTCTCTTATTTTCTTTGCTAATTCTAAATAACTTTCTTTTGTATATTTTCTGTTCATTGCTTTTAAGATATTTGTGCTTCCTGATTGGAGTGGCAAATGGATTAATTTGCATATATGCTTTGAGTCCCTTATGGCGTCAATTACATCATCTGTAAAATCTTTTGGATGTGGAGAGATGAATCTTATTCTTTCTATTCCTTCAATTTTATCAAGTGCTCTTAATAGCGTCGCAAACGAGTTTACTATCATTTCTTCTGACTTGTGTTCGTGATTTTCTTCTTTAGCATTTATAATATTTTTACTGTTTTCAAAATTAGTATCTGTCATACCTTTGCTGTTTTCAGCTTTAGCATCTAAAACATTTTCACTGTTTTCAAAATTAGCATTTGTCATACCTTTACTGTTTTCAGCTTTAGCATCTATAATATTTTCGCTGTTTTCAAAATTAGCATTTGTCATACCTTCATTGTTTTCCAAATTTAGAACCACTTTAAAATCAACATTAAGTCCCTGTTCTTTTTGATATACAAGGTAAGAATTCACATTTTGTCCCAATAATGTTATTTCCTTATAGCCTTGTTTTGCCAAGTCAGATACTTCATTTATAATATCTTGTGGATTTCTACTTCTTTCTCTTCCCCTAACATACGGAACAATGCAATATGTACAGAAATTATTGCATCCGTTCATTATTGCGACTGATGCTTTTATCTTATCTTCTCTATAAACTGGTGTGCCTTCATAAATCATTCCGTCAATATCTATTATATCTTCGATTTTTTTATTTTCTTTAATCGCTTCGTACAAATCTTTTGGAAACTGCTCTAATGTGTGTGTTCCAAATAATATATCCACAAATTTATAGCTTTCTTTTAGTTTTTGTGTTATGTGCTTTTCTTGCATCATACATCCACCAATAGCTATAATTGTTCCTTTTTGCTCTTTATATTTTTTCACTTCTCCCAATTTTCCAAAAAGTCTGTCTTCTGCATTTTCTCGTACACAACAGGTATTAAAAATAATCAAATCAGCTTGTTCAATTTTATCAGTTTTCTCATATCCTGAGTCATTTAACATGCCTGCAATTTTCTCTGAATCATTTTCATTTAACTGGCAACCCATTGTTAAAATATGATATTTTTTTATTTGTCCATTATTTAATTCTTTTATTTTTTCTGTCCATTTTTTTATGTCTGATTGCATTTAACTTCATCCCTTTCTTTTTCAGGCACAAATATAATTAAAGCTCTGCAACACAATATGCTTGCAGAGCCTATTTTAGATTTATTGTAATCCATATTTCTTTTTAAATTTATCAGCTTTTCCACCTGTTGTCTCTTTTCTTAAATTACCTGTCCAAAATGGATGACATTTTGAGCATACATCAACTTTTAAATCTGCTTTAGTTGAATTTGTTTTTATTACATTACCACAAGCACAAGTTATTGTAGCTTCGTGATACTCAGGGTGTATTCCTTCCTTCATAAACGTATTCACCTCTTTCTTATTTTGGTTACTTTTAAATTATTAATCTTATAATTTGATTGCTTAGTATTCAGCTTTATAATTTAATCAATTAATATTTAGCCTTATAATTTAACCAATTAATGTTTAGCTTCATATTGAATTATTTAGATTATTCAGCTTTTTTTGCTACGACTTCAATTCCGTCATAGTATCCACAACTTGGGCAAACTCTATGTTGCATCATTAAACTTTTGCAATGTGGGCATTCTACTAAATTCTTATTTTCTAGCTTCCATGTTGATCTTTTTAAATGTGTTCTAGCTTTAGACCATCTTCTTTTTGGTTGTGCCATATCTATCCCTCCTTATGCTATAAGAATATCTATTTTATCTCATTTCTTACGTCACTTATTTATTATACTTTGTTTTAGTTTATTTGTCAAGAGTTTTTCCTAGTTTTATATTTACTGTGAAGTGAAAATTTAAATTCCAGTTTTAAAATAGGAAAAAGGAATTTAGTCTTACACCCAATTCCAGTTGAATTT
>CANQJG010000045.1 GCA_947624185.1 uncultured Clostridia bacterium
AGGCTTACATAATGCCATTCGGCGCTTGTATGTAATTTGCTTCATTCGCCCTGCGCTAACGCTCCGGTTGGGCGCTGAGCGGCGTATTCAAAATAACTATATTTATGTAATTTACAAATAAACTTCAACTTGTAATTATATAGTTAAATGAATTCACACACTTAAATATTGTAGCCTAAATTTAAAATTTTTGCAAGTTTATTTTAATATTTCCGCTATTTCCACATAAATCTTGTCTTCTACATCTTTTATTGATAATGCTTTTGCGTTTTTGCCCATTTCTTTTACTACACTTTTATCTTTTGTTAATTCTTCTATTTGGTCATTTAATTTTGTTGCTGTTAAATCCTTATCAAGTATGACTTTTGCTGCTCCTGCTTTTTCAAGTGCCCTAGCATTATATTCTTGATGGTTCTCAGCAGCATAAGGAAATGGTATAAATATTGCTGCTTTTCCTAACTTTTCTATTTCTGTTACTGTCATTGCTCCGCTTCTTGCAATAATTATATCACATATATTCATCACACTTTCCATATCATAAATGTATGGAAGTACCTTGATGCCGTGTATATTGTCTATATTTATCTGCTTTTCCATTAATTGTTTTTTCACAATATCATATTGCTTTGGTCCAGTTGCCCAAATAATTTGATAAGTTTTATTCATTTTATTTTCTATGATGTCCACTAAGCTTTTATTTATACTTTCTGCTCCCTGACTTCCACCAAATACGAGTGCTACTGGCTTGTCTGAACTTAATCCCATTTCTTGAATCCTTGATTCTATTTCAAAATCATTTAACTGCAAATCTTTTATTTTAGTTGGCGTACCTGTTACTGCTACATTTATTTCTTTGCCTAATCTTTCTTTTGCCTCTTCAAATCCTACCAAGATTTTGCTTGCCTTTTTTGCTAATAGCTTGGTTGCGACTCCCGGCAAAACATTGCTTTCATGGATTACATAAGGCACTTTTAACTTTTGTGCTGCTTTGCAAACTGATACACAAATATATCCGCCTGTTCCTACTATTATGTCAGGTTTAAATTCTTTTATTATTTTTTTTGCTTCTCCAATTGACATTACAGTCTTTACAAATCTTTTTATATTTTTTATTGTCAAACTTCTTGATATTCCATAGCTTTCTATTGTTTTTAATTCAAAACCACTTCTAGGGACTAAATCTTTCTCTAGCCCCCTTTTTGTTCCTATAAAAATTATCTCAGAATTTGGCTCTTCTTTTTTTATTTTATTTGCTATTGCTATCCCTGGATTAATGTGTCCACCAGTTCCAGCTGCTGCAACTATTACTCTCAATTTCTTCTCGTATAATCGATTATATAGAAATATTAATCTATTTAATTGATTAATCCCTTTCTTTTAAATTTTTTATATTATATTGTATAATATACATAATACATTGTGGATTTGTTTCTATTTCTTTACAGCCATTTGGGTGGACTGGTTAAAGGAGGCTCAAACCACAAATTTCTCCTTTATAACATACTCTAATTTTGTGACATTATCAATTCTTAACAAGCACTTGCATATATGATTTGCAAATTGCAACTATTCATTAAATCTTCCTTGCTGAACGTGAAATGTTTAATAGCACTCCCATACTTGCTAAAAGTATGATTAATGAACTTCCACCATAGCTTAAAAATGGAAGCGATATGCCGTGTGTTTGGAATTGTATTTGTTACAACGGCTATATTTAATATTACTTGTACTGCTATTAAAGCTGTGATTCCAATTGCAATCAAACTGCCGAATACATCTTCTGCTCTTATTGCAATCAATACACCTCTAACAACTAAAATTGCAAATAAAACTATTACAAGTAAGCAACCTATAAATCCTAATTCTTCAGCTAATATTGCAAATATAAAGTCATTGTGTGCTTCTGGTATGTATAAATATTTTTGTTTGCTTTCGCCCAAACCAACTCCGAAAAGCCCTCCTGAGCCGATTGCATATAATCCTTGAACTGTTTGATATGAAGTTCCGCTGGTGTCTTCCCATGGATTAAGCCATGCCATGACTCTGTCTGATCTAAATCCATTAACAAGCTTATCTTTGAATACAATAAGTATTCCACTTAGTCCAGCTACTGCAAGCCCTCCAAGAGTCATTAAATATTTTAATTGGCATCCGCTTATTATAATTGTGATAACTGTTACAACTGCTATAATTATTCCAGCGCTCAAGTGATTTTGTACTAAATATAAAACTGCTATTGGCACTACTGTTGCCACTAATGGTAAACCACAAGCTCCCCAAAAATTATCGAATCTATTTCTGCTATCACTATAATATCCTGCTAATGATATGATTAATCCTATTTTGGTTATTTCAGAAGGTTGAATTTGTATACCTAGATTTATCCACCTTCTTGCTCCTGAAACTTCCATACCTACTTTTGGTATTAAAACTGTGAATAGAATTAATACAGATCCAATATATATTGCTTTATAAAATTTATGATATAATTTATAATTAAATTTTGATAAGAATAGCATTACCGCTATGCCTAGTATTGCTGCTATTCCTTGCATTTTAACATAATGATAACTATCATTATAATCTGATAATGCTGAAGGAGCACTTGCAGATAGTACCATTACAATTCCTATTGCAACTAATAGCAAAACTACTATTAGAAGTGGCATATCCATTTTATTTTGTGCTTGTATATCTGTTATTTTTGTAATGTTTCTTTCTTTTCTAATATTTGCAACATTTCTATGTATTGTATTTGTTCTCGAAGTATTCCTTTGTATCGTGTCTGTTCTCGAAGCTTTTCTTGATATCGTGTCTGTTCTCGAAGCTTTCCTTGGCATCGTATCTGTTCTCGAAACATTTCGTTTGGATGTGGCTTTTCGATTTCTTTTCTCTGAACTTTTTTTAGTTCTACTCTGCATTTAGACCTCCTTCTTTCGTTAAATTATCTCACATTTGTTGTCTTTTTTATTCTTTGCATTTTTGCTGATTATATTTTTATTTATCGTATTTTTGCTAATTGTATTTTTTATTACACTTTTATTTATCATATTTTTTTATTGCTTTTATTTTTCTAAATTGCTAATATTCCTATTACTGAAGCAATCAATGTAATTATACTAAATATTGAAACGATTTTATTTTCCTTCCAGCCGACCATTTCAAAATGATGATGTATTGGTGCCATTTTGAATAATCTTTTTCTTGTCTTTTTGTAATAAATGACTTGCAAAATTACTGATAATGTCTCGATAATTGGTACTATTCCTATTATAAGTAATAATAATGGAAGCTTTAAATATAAAGCAATACCAGCGATTGCACCACCTAGAAGAAGTGATCCTGTATCTCCCATAAATATATGCGCTGGATGCAAATTAAATAATAAAAATCCTAATCCTGCTCCTATAACTATGCAACCGAATATTGTTGTTTCCTTTATGCCAAATATAATTGATATTACTGTAAGACAGGTAAGCATTATTGTTGTTACACTTGTTGATAATCCGTCTATTCCGTCTGTTAGATTTACTGCATTAGTCGTTGATAAAATTACAACTACTGCAAAAGGTATATACAGCCATACTGGTAAATTCAAATATACTTTGAAAAATGGTATATATATGTCAGTTCCATTTTTAAATACAAATACCAACATAAAAACATATATTAGTGAGATTAAAAATAATCCTGCCATTTTTGCTTTTGGACTTATGCCGTCGGTATTATGAAGTATGACTTTTTTAAAATCATCTATAAATCCAATTATTCCAAAACCAATCGTTACAAATATCATAGGCAACAGTCTTGTTGCTATTTCCGGTTGATCTGCAGAATAATCAATATATAAAAATGCACTTAATAACAAAGTTGATATTATTAAAATCAATCCACCCATTGTAGTGGTACCCATTTTTTTGAAATGAGATTTTGGTCCGTCATCTCTTTCTGATTGACCAACTTTTAATCTTTTTAAAGTTGGTATTACAATCATTGAAATGATTACACTAACCGCAAAAGATAATAATAATATTTTTATCTGAAAGCTCATTAGTTTTCTCCCTTAATTTCTTCTACTAAATTTTTAATGATTATCCTTTCATCATAAGGATTTTTTACATGATTAATCTCTTGATAGGTCTCATGTCCTTTTCCTGCCAAAACGATTATATCATTTTTAGCAGCCATTGTCATAGCTTTTTTTATAGCTTGTGTCCTATCTACTATACATTCATATTTCGCTTTAGTCTTTTTTATTCCTTCTTCTATCTGTTTTACAATTTTATCTGGATCTTCTGTACGTGGATTGTCTGATGTAATTATTGTATAATTTGCAATTTTACCCGAGATTTCTCCCATAATTGGTCTTTTTCCCGGATCTCTATCTCCCCCACAACCAAATACAGATATAACTCTTCCTCTAGTATATGCTTTAACTGCTTGCAAAATACTTTGCAAACTCTCAGGTGAGTGAGCATAATCTATCATAATTGTTAAGCCCAATGAATTATCTACTAATTCACTTCTTCCTGGAACTCTAACAACTTCTAATGCTGATTTTATATTTTGTGTATCACAACCCAATTTTTCAGCCACACTGATAGCTGCCAAACTGTTGTATACACTAAATCTTCCTGGAATATACGTTTTAATTCTTTCATTTTTTCCATTAATTTTAACTCTGAAATCTACATAAGAATTAGTTATTGTTATGTCTTTTGCAAGTAAATTACAATCATTATCTATTCCATAAGTTTTGATGTCGCAGTTAGGTGCTAATTTTGAAACTCTGATTGTGTTAAAATCATCTACATTTATAAATCCATATGGACACATTTTGAATAGCATTACCTTTGAATTGAAATAATCCTCCATGTCAGGATGTTCTTTTTCACTTATGTGATCTTCTGAGAAATTTGTAAATACTCCTATATTAAAATCACATCCGTCAACTCTATGTAGTTTCAAACTTTGTGAAGATACTTCCATTACAGCTGCTTTGCATCCTTCTTCTACCATTTGTGCGAAAAAACTTTGTAACTTCAAACTGTCAGGTGTTGTTCTGTCGCTATCTTCTAATTTTTTATTTCCTATATATGTTGCTATTGTACCAATTAAGCCTGTTTTTATTCCTTGTCTTTCAAGGATTTCTTTAATCATGAAAGTTGTAGTTGTTTTTCCCTTTGTACCAGTTACACCAACTAATTGTAGCTTTCGTGACGGATTATCATAATAATTGCACGCACATTTTGCTAGCGCAATTCTTGTATCCGGAATTGCTAATAAAGTAACATTTTCAGGCACTTTGCTTGCAATTTCTTTTACCTTACTCGCATTTACTAGAATTGCTTGTGCTCCTGCTTGGATTGCTTGTTCAATATAATTATGCCCGTCTACGTCAAATCCTTGTATAGCAACAAATAAATCTCCTTTTTTTACTTCTCTTGAATCGCTTGTGATATTTGGGATATCAATATCAAGATTTCCTTTTCCTTTTAATCCCTCTACTCCCATTAAAATTTTCTTTAATTCCATAAGTTTCTCCTTATTTTTAGAACATTTTTAAATAATGTTTTAATTAAAACATTATTCTTCTATTCTATTATATACCTAATATTATGAAAAAAACAAGATTATATTCAAATAATCTTGCTTTATTTTAACATTTGACCTTTCAATCTATTATGTTAAATCTTTAATACTCTAATTTCCTGACATTTTATATACATATCATAGGACAAATGTATATGAAATTTTAATAGATTTCTAATTGCTGTTTAAATAATTCATCTCTACTTGTATAAATCTGCACATTTTTATTTTTCTTTAATATTTGCTTTACCTTCCACAAACCAAGCCCATGAGAGATTTTATCCTTTTTGCTTGAAAATCCTTTTTCATATATTTTTTTCACATCTATCAAATAATTTTTACATGGATTTTCTATTACAATTAAATTTCTATTGTTGAACTTATCTCTCAAAAATTTAATTGCTACTTCTTTTTCTTCACAGCCAATTGTTGCTTCTATTGCATTATCTATCAATATTCCTAAGACTCTACATAGGTCGTAAGTAGACACTTTTAGAGAATTCAAATCTACATAAACCTCGACTTTCATTTTTACATCTTTTTCTTCTGCTAATTTGAGCTTATTATTGATTAGATTTAGAATTGCTGGATTATTAATTATAATGCCATTTATACTTTGCTTTTGGTTGATTTCTTGGCACTCTTTAGCGATTGATTTGTACATTTTCTTTAATCCGTCTATGTCATTTGCAATAATGTATCCGCCTATTCCCTGTATGATATTATTAAAATCATGCTTAAACGCTCTCACGTTATCATAATTTTCCTGCAATCTTTTGTTGCTTCCTTCTAAGTTTTCAATCTTAATATTATCATCATTTTCTTTGATGATTGCAAATATATTTCTCACTAAAACAATTAAATATGAAATTATAAACAAGTTAAATAATATATACAAATATACAGGAATCGTGCTTACATCTTTCATTATTTTAATTCTTGCCAAACTAATTGCCACAATTGATAATACACTTATAAATGTAATTTTTAGCTTTGATTTTTCACTTTGACACTCTTCATTATTTAGTTGCCATTTTTTTACTTTTACCAACATAAAAATCACTAATTTTATGACAAGCTCAAATAGCCCCGTTAAGAAAATTTGGTATTTTTCAAATATATAGGGCGTATTTGCAATAGTCGAAATGATCAAATTAAAAATTATTAATATGCTCATCCTTTCTTGCTCTAGTCTAAAAAACTTTTTATAAAGTAAATATTGTGTAATCAGGCATAATATGCTACTTAACTCAATTGGCATAAATGCTGTTTCTAATATTAGTAAGATTGATTGCAAAACATATAGCTTGGCTTCTTTTACGTTATGTAAACAAAATAATTTGATTATTATTTTGTTTCCTATTAAAGTATTCAATAATACAAATACTGTGATGTTTAGTAATTGATTTTCTACTACATTTCTCATTTTATTTTCTCCTTTGTTATGGTAATATATACCATATTACTACATAAAATTACAAAATGCAATAGTTTTTTTACAAATTTTGTCAATTTTTTATATTATTTTAAAAATACTTTCTGAAATTATTATTTCCAGTTTCAATTAATTCATTAATGATTTGCAAACGTAAAGGTAAATTGTCCTTTTTAATTCTATTCAAAATATTATTTTTGTATTGTGGGTATTTAAAACATAGATAGTATAAGTTAGAAATCTCACGAATTAAATCAGTCATGATTTTACCTGAAACTTCTTGAGTAGTATTACTATTTTTTACCCTTCTATATGTGTAAAATGGTTCCTCAAAATAAGCATAATCTTTGCATTTACATAAACACTCCAATGTAAAGCATACGTCTTCATAAGCAACTTTTTCCGGAAATCTTGTATCTCCTATTAACTCTCTTTTAAAGCATTTTGTTGGAACGCCTAGAGTAGTGGTCTTTTCTATCTTTTCTGCCAACGAGTTATGCTCTTCACTTATAATTGTCGCATCTCCAAATTCATCTCTTTTAAAAGATAGAAAAATTATATCTTCCCCATTTGTCATTTCATCCAATTTGCTCAAAACATTTGTATTTGAAAGATAATCATCACTATCCATAAAAACTATATATTCTCCTTGAGCATTATCAAGTCCAACATTTCTAGCACCACCTGCTCCTAATCTGTTTGTTTGAAATAGTTTAACTGGATATTGCTTTATTATTTCTAAGCTGTTATCTGTGCTACCGTCATCTATTACAATGATTTCAAGTTTTTCTTTTGGCAAAGTCTGTGCAAATATGTTGTCAAGACACTCTTTTACATACTCTCCTTTATTATAATTAGGAATTATAACTGAAAATTTACACATAATATTAATCTCCCTTCTTTTTTATCTTATGTCATGCTACTTAACAATGAATTAAAGTATTTTAGCCCATTTCTTTAATGTTTTGTCATTTGACCATGTAAATCCTTTTAAATTGTCCTTATATATTTTCTTGTTGTTGATGATTTGGTCAATTTTATCCTCATAAGATTCTATGTTGTCTCTACTTAAAATTATTCCTGTATGATTATCTAATATTTGCTCATAAGCAACATCAAAATCTGTAACAATGCATGGAACTCCAAGTATTTTAGCTTCTGTTAAAACTAATCCCCATGTCTCATTATCACTTAAAAGAACAAGATAATCACAATGTTTTATTATATTGAAAGGATTATTTAAAAATCCTGTAAATACAAAATTATCTTCTAATTCATCATACTTGATTTTTATTTCCATTTCAACATTTTTATAATAATTTCCACCAATAATGTACCATTTAAAATCTATGTTGTGCTTTTTCAATAATCTTGCTAATGTTAATTGTCTGTCAAAACCTTTTTCATAGCATACTCTACCAACAGAAACAAGTGTAAGTTGGTGATCTGTATCTAATATTATGTCTTCATTTGATTTCTCAATTATGTCTTTTACATCTATGATATTATAGATTACTTTTACTTTGCCTTTTAATCTTTTTCCATATTCTTGCTTTAACATTATTTTCTTGCAAGTTTCACTAACTGCAACTATTTCATCAACAATATCATAGAATTCATCTTCTAAGAAAATAGAAGAATCTCTATCTCCAAAGTGATGAAACCATAATATTGTCTTTTCTCTTTTTATCATGTCATTAATTTCCAAAGCAGACTTATATGGAGAGCATAGTACTAGTGTATCTATCTCTCCTTTATAATTATTATCTATTTTTACAACTGTTGCATATTGTCTAAACTTGTTTAATAAATCCTCGTCTGAGGTTTCATCTGTATAACCTATGTAAATTTCATATCCTTGCAAATTACGTATTAAACTTAGTATTGCCATTTCTGTTCCACCAATGTAAAACAAAGGTCT
>CANQJG010000046.1 GCA_947624185.1 uncultured Clostridia bacterium
ATGTGGTTGGCGATATGTACCTCCACTACGGACTTTCACCGATTAACTAAACGACATGCCCGTCGCACTATAAAAAAGATTTGAGTTAACTCAAATCTTTTTTTATAATTTTGTAATTTTGTTCTTTTTGGTTTTTATTTTATTTTGATTTTTGGTTGTAATTTTTTTGCTATCTTTTATTGCTATTTTTTATCATAATTGCGATTTTTTTCATGTTTGCAATTTTATTGTAACCTTTATTATATTACAATTTTCGTTTTGAATTATTGTTTTCATTAATTTAGTTGATTAATAATTTGCAATAGCTTTTCTTACCTTTCTTCAATATTGCCTCATCTCCAAAATCAGATTTTGTAATAACAAGGTTCACATCACTTACTTTTTCATCATTTATTGTTATTCCACCTTGTGCAATTAAAGTTCTAGCTTGACCTTTTGAAGGTGCGAAATTAGCTGAAATTATTGCATCTAAAATACTTGTTTTATCTGCTATTTCAACTTTTGGCATATTTTCTGTATTGCCATTTCCGCTGAACAAAGCATCTGCTGCTTCTTCTGCTTTTTTAGCTTCTTCTTCCCCATGTACTAACTTTGTAATTTCATAAGCAGCTACCTTTTTAGCTTTGTTTATTTCTTCGCCTTCTACATTTGTTAATTTATTTATTTCATCCATTGAAAGATATGTTAACATACATAGGACTTTTTTCACATCTTTGTCATCAACATTTCTCCAATATTGGTAGAATTCATAAGGTGATGTCTTATCTTTATCTAGCCATAAAGCGCCTTTTTCTGTTTTTCCCATTTTCTTTCCTTCTTTTGTAGTAAGAAGTTTAAATGTAAAAGCAAAAGAATCTTCATGACCAAATTTTCTAATCAAATTTACTCCACCAATTATATTTGACCATTGGTCATTTCCACCAATTTGTAATTTGCAACCATACTTGTTATATAATGTTAGAAAATCATAAGATTGCATTAACATATATCCCATTTCAAAGAACGTAAGTCCAGTCTCTAGTCTAGCTTTGTAGCACTCTGCAGCCAACATTTTGCTGATAGTAAATTGAGAACCAATCTCTCTCATAAAATCAACAAATTTCAAATCATTAATCCAATCTGCATTATTAACTATAATTGCTCCATTATCGCCTTCAAAATTAACAAATTTGCTTATTTGCTCTTTAATACATTTAACATTATGATTGATTTCATCTTTAGATAGCATTTTTCTCATTTCAGTTTTTCCAGTAGGATCTCCAATATTAGCAGTACCACCACCCATTAATATAATTGGCTTGTGACCTGCTTTTTGCATATATGATGCTACCATTAATGATACAAAATGTCCAACATGAAGGCTATCTGCTGTTGGGTCAATCCCGACATAGAAAGGAACTTTTTCCGTTTCTAACATTTTTCTCAAATCATCTTCATATATGGTTTGTTCGATATAATCTCTTTCTCTTAACGTATCTAAAATATTCATAATCTGTATAACCTTTTCCAATATTTTAATAATTTTCTGCTTTTACTTCAAAGAAAGCTTGTGGATGATTGCATACTGGGCATACTCCAGGTGCTTCTTTTCCTATTACGATATGTCCACAGTTTCTGCATTTCCAAATCTTTTCTCCGTCTTTACTAAATACTAATCCGTTTTGTACATTTTCTAATAATTTTAAATATCTAGCTTCATGCTCTTTTTCAATTTGTCCAACTGCTTCAAATAAATATGCAATTTTATCAAAACCTTCTTCTTTTGCTTCTTTTGCCATTCTAGCATACATATCTGTCCACTCGAAGTTTTCTCCTGCTGCTGCAGCTTTTAAATTCTCTTCTGTTGAAGATATGTCGCCACCATTTAATAATTTGAACCATAATTTTGCGTGTTCTTTTTCATTGTCAGCTGTTTCTAAAAATAGCGCAGCTATTTGCTCATATCCTTCCTTTTTTGCTTTGCTTGCAAAATATGTATATTTATTTCTTGCTTGTGATTCTCCCGCAAATGCTTCCATTAAATTTTTTTCTGTTTTTGATCCTTTTAATTCCATTATAATTTCCTCCTTAAATTTTATTTCAAATTTATTAACCTATTAATTTATAGCTCATATTTCATAAGCTCACAAATCTAATAGGCAAATATATTTGCCACTACATTATATTTCAGATTAATATTTTTGTCAACTACAAATTTTAAGCAAATATAGATACTACACATCAAAAAAGTAAGTTGCTTCTAAGTCTGCTTCATGTGTAAGTAGTGCAAACGGATACTTCTTGTATGCTAAGCCGATTGTAGTATATAATTCTTTTGGCTCTGTATATCCCATGTGCCAACGGATTGCGTACTTTTCTTCATTTGTCAATTTTATGTACTCTGAAATCATCATTACTGATTTTTCTCCATGTCCATAAGGAATAGTGTCATCTACCGCATAATAAGGTACTTTTTCCCATACGCCTAAGCTATTTTTTGCATTTCTATAATCAACTTTATAAAAATTTGTTTTACATATATCATGTAGTAGTGCGACAATTTTTATTGATTCTTCAGGTATATTCATTGGTATTACCGCAGTTTTAACTTTTTCTTTAAGTATTTCGTATACTTTCAAACTGTGTTCCAATAATCCTCCTTCTTTACTTCCATGAAACCTTGTACTTGCAGGTGCTATATAAAAATCTGTTTTTTCTAAAAAATTTAATAAATTGTCGATATTCTCTCTATTAGTCTCTTTTAATAATTTTATAAATTCTTCTTTCATTGTTATAATTATCCCTTTCTATAGCATTTACAATTATTATCTTGCCCTTTCCTGACATTTTTTATTATCACTTTATTGCATTATAGCATACCATTTTTTTTAAGTAAACTATTTACATTTATATTTTTTACTTAAATTTGCGACAGCAAGGCTTGAAAAAATAACTATATTTATTATTATTATTCACGTATAAAACAGACTGTTAGTTTTTATATCTAACAGTCTGTTTTAATTCTTAATTTTAATTTTATATGTTTTGCAATTTCATATAATTTAAAGCATTTATTAATATGTTACGCTAGACTACATATTTCTTAATAGTTAGTGCTCCTGTTCCTATTAACATTATTGTTCCTGCTATTAAGAATATATATTTTGAAGCTATACCTGTTACTATTGTTAGAATTACTGGTGCATCATCTATATCATCTTCTCCTGGCTTTTTATTATTTGGTGTTGAGTCGATATCTGGTGAATCACTTGGATTATCATCATCACTTATTTCGGCTACATTCGTTTTTAGGTTTAAATTGTTTTCATCATTTATCCATGTTAGCACTACATCTATTGTTACTTGCTCTCCTGGTTGTAGTAATGTGTCTTTTAATTGATCTGTTACTATCTTTCCATTTTCTTCTCTCCACTTTGGATTGTCTGCTTGGTTAAATGTTAAGCCTTCTGGTATATAATCTGATATTTCTGTTGCGTATCCTTCTATTTCTCCTTCGTTTGTTATCCTAATTTGATATCTGAATTTTACTATTGTATTTTCTATTCTCTTTTTGTTTAATTCTACTTTTACTGCTGGTTCTGGGTCTTGCTCTGCATAGTGTCCGGTGTCCATTTCCTTTTGTACTCCGTCTTCTATTAATATTACTTGGCTTACCCATTTTCTTAATGCTAAATCAAAATATTTTACATATACATGCTCTACATCTTGATCATCGTCTTCATCTATCCATTTATCAGGTGTTGAGTCTATATCATCTACATCGTCTCCATTTTCGTCTGTGTCCTTACTTATCTCTGCTTTATTTGTTAATATTCTATCTGATGTGTTTGGTTCTGTTACTCTAAATGCTATTTGTACATCTTTATAATCAGGTGTTTCCATTTCTTCTGGATTAAATGCTTTTAATAAAAACTCTCCTGCTTCTGTTTCGTTGTCTTTTGACAAATATGTTGTTCTAATTTCTACTGCATTGCTTACATCTTCTGTTACTTTTCCTTCTGCATCATATAATACCCAGCCATATTGTTGGTTAATTTCATTGTCTGGTATATATTCTAATCCTTCTGGTAAATCATCTTTTATTTCTGATGCATATCCTGATTTTGTTCCTTCATTATATACTCTTATTGTATATATTACGATATCATTATTTGCCACTCTTACTGGATCTTTTGGATGTGTATATTCCATGTCTGTTACTTCTTTTCCGTCTACTATTGTTCCATATTTCGTTGTATCTACTCTTGGTACTCTTGTTGTTACTTCTTCATCATTTACTCCAGTTATAAACTTTCTTAATGCTAAATCAAATTTTTCAACTATAAGTTTTTCGAAATCGTCATCATCCTCTTGTCCTTCATAATATTCATCTTTATCTGTTAAGTCATCAGGATTTGTTTCTTTTCCTTTATAATCAGGTAATTCTGGATCAGTTGGTAGTTTTACTTTTTCTTCGTTATCTCTATCAGGAATACCATTTTCATTGTTACTTTCAGTAATTTCAGCTATATTTGTAATCTTTTTTAATGATTGGATTCCCTCTTTAACTTTACATCTTATTTGTATGTCTTTGTAACTTAATGTTGAACCACCATTGAATCCTTTTATTATATTACCTTTTTCATTTTCTTCTTTTGATAGATATGTTGTTTTTACTGTTCTTCCTGATTCGTCTTCACTATCCAATGTCCATAAATATTTTTTGTTTAAATCATCATTTGGTAAGAATTCAAGTTCTGGTGGCAAGTGATCTACTATTTCTTCCGCATATCCGTCTACTTCACCTTCATTATAAACTCTTATGGTATAAGTAACTGTATCTCCTGGTGCAACACTAACTGTAGATTTTGTATGTTTATAGCTAGCTGTATCACTTTCATTTATTAATGGCGTTGTATCAACTACTGGTGCTCTATCATATACTCCATTTGTTGATAATTCTTTTTCATTTACTGCTGTAATAAATTTTCTTAATGATAAATCAAACATTTTTACATATACTTTTTCAAAGTCATCATCATCTTGCTCACCTTCATAAAAATGTTCATTATTACTTAAGTCTGTTGGATTTGTATCTTTTCCTTTGTAATCTTCCATGCTATCTTTATCAACACTTGGATTTGCTGTTGGTTGTGAATCAATATCTTCACCTGCTTTACCAGCCTCAGAATCATAATCCGCACTTATCCATGCTGTATTTGTTAAAATATTTTTTGCTCCAAACTTTGCTTCGTAATCTACTCTACAATTTAATTCTATTGTTTCATAGTCTAAATCTGTATCATACGCATTTAATGCTTTTGCAGTATTTTCTCCTGAATTTACTATATCCAATACAACTTTATTTGTTCCTGAATTGTAACTAATTCGATATGTGTTTTTATTAGCTCCGTCCTTTCCTTTTGATGTTACATTACCTGTTGAAGTACATACTAATCCTGTTGGTAATTGATCTGTTATTTGGCTTGCATATCCATTTTTTTCACCTTCGTTATATATTGTTATTGAATAAGTTACTGTGTCTCCTGTTTTTACCAATACTGGATCTTTTTTATGTTCATATGTTGCTGTGGTTCCTGAAGATAATGTTGTTTTATCTATATTAGGATTTCTCAATGCTATATTTTGCTCATTTAATAATTTACCATTTACTTTAGTTATATATTTTCTTAATGCTAAGTCGAAAATTTTGTGTGTGTTTGTTATCGTAAATCCACTTTGTGCATTTCCTGAAACTGATGCAGTATAACCTTCAGGTGTATTTTTTTCCTGTACTGTATATTTTATATTTGTATCACCTTCTTTAAGGTCTAAATCTTCAAATGTATATTGCCAACCATTTGCTGAATTTAGTGTGGCTTCATGATTAAATGGCTCGCCGTTTTTTAATAATTCTACTGTTATTGAATCAGGTCGTATGCTTTCTTTATTTTTACTATCTTTCCATGATTTCTTTACTGTTACTTCCGTTTTTTCTTCTTTATGTGTATTGGTTATTGTGAAATTATTATCACTAGTCTTGGTTACTTTAGCTGTATATCCTTCAGGTATATTTTGTTCTTGTACTGTATAGACTATATTTTTTCCAGTAGAAGTTTTTATTGATAAATTGCTAAAAGTATGTTTCCAATTATTTCCCGAATTTAATGTTGCTGTTTGATTCGTTGTTTTTCCGTCAGCAAATAATTCTACTGTTACAGAAGTAGGTCTTGCATTATTATTGTCATCATTCCATGCTTTTTGTACTGTTACTTGTGTCTTTGGCTCAGTTACACTCTTAGTATCACTATTTGAATATGGTTTATTTTGTTTTTCAATTACTACAATTGGTTGATTAGCATTCATTGTACTCGCTGCTGTTGACCAGTAAGTTAAATTTTTAACTTCAGTATTTGCCTTTACTTCTATTTTTATTGAAGCTGTCGTATTATATGGTAATTGAATATAGAAATCACTTCCTATTGTTGACTTTATTTTTGCAGTTGTATTAGTTCCTGAAACTTTTGATGATCCTTTTATAATTGTTGCACTAGTAATTTCACTATTATTGTTATATACTTTTGCACTAAACCCTGTATAATCATTACTTGAAGCTGTTACTCTATATGGTCCAACCAATATATAGCTTCCACTATAATCAATTTTAGCTCTAGATGTATCAAAACTAATAGCAGATTGACCTTGTTGTGTATAATCATAAGTTGAATGACTTTGTGGCTCTGAAATCAAATAATCATACAAGTCCATTATTGCATTGCCGTCAATATCCATATTTAGTTTATCTTCAAGATTGGTTCCTGTACCACTATTTGTAGTTGATACTGCAAATGTTGAATATTGTGAAGGTTGATAACTATCTCCATTATTTGTTATATACCAAATTGCGGCTTGTTGAATGATTTCTATTACATCTTTGAATGTTTTATCTGTATTAGATTTCATATAAGATGTAAAATCTGATTTTTCTAATCCTGCTTTTGCTAACAGAGTATTTACTGAATCTGCATCTTCAGGTATACATAAATTATCTAAAAGCCACATTAATTTTTTATAATTGGCAGTAGTTTGTGGTAGAGCATTTTTATAAGTACCCATACCGTCTGGATTTCTCATATCAAAATATTGAGTATAATTTACTGTTGTTGCTGTTCCTGTAGTCGTATTGGCAAATCCAACGCCGTCTTTTAGACAATATATTGCTTCACTTTCTGTTTCAGTTTTTTGTGCTGTTCCTGTATCATTATATTCTATTATTTTTATTACTGGAATTACTTTGCTACTATTCTTTGTTCCTGTTGTATAATAACCTGTTGGTCTTCCATTGCCACTTCCATATAGTCCTAGTCTTTTTGACCCTGTAGCTGCCATGCTAAAATTACAACTATTAATTAAAATTACAGCCATTAACATGATAAATAGATATGCTATAATTCTCCTTATCTTACTCATTTTGTCTAAACTCCTAAACATTATTTTTCTATATATAAGAAATTTTTTGTATTTTTGATAATACATCCCTTAACTTTATATATTTTGACTTAATTATATCAAAGTGAAAATAAATATCAATAGTTTTTTTTAAATTTATCTATTAAAATTTATTTACATTTTCGTTATGATATAGTAAAATATTTTTACTATGTAATTTTTCATTTTATAATATTTTGCTTTATAATATTTGTAATATGCAATAAATTACATAAATTTTTATTAATTATTGTTTATATTGTTAGAACGAAAGGATAAATTTAAAATGATTAAGAAATTTTTAATAGTATTTTTTGTATCTATGATACCTTTGATTGAATTACGTGGTGCAGTTCCTATTGGATTAAGTACTGCTTTTGGAGAAGCTTTACCAATTATTCCATTATACATAATATGTATTTTAGGAAATATGATTCCTGTTCCGCTAATTTTCTTTTTTGCTAGAAAAATATTGGTTTGGGGTAGTGATAAAAAATTTATTGGTAAATTTTTTAAATTTTGCTTAGAAAAAGGCGAAAAAGGTGGAAAAAAATTACAAGAAAAAACCGGGAGAAGTGTTTATGTCGCATTATTCTTATTTGTAGGCATTCCACTTCCCGGAACAGGTGCTTGGACTGGAACTCTTGCTGCCAGCTTATTAGATTTAGATTTTAAAAAGAGTGTTATTGCAATAATGGCTGGTGTTGTCCTTGCTGGCATCATAATGGGCTTAGCTTCTGCTGGTGTTTTCGGTGCACTTGGTGCTTTTCTAAACTAAATTATCATACGTCACAAATATTAATTCATATTGAAATAACATTTGCAAAATAGTTCTTAGTGCTTTTTACAACATAATTATTAATAATACCTTCAAGTACAATCAATGACTTAAATTAGAATACATACTTAAATAAATAAAACTAAAAATTAAAACTTGAACAGAATAAATTTTAGAATCATAAAAATAATCATAGCTATATATTACATTATAACTATGATTATTTTTTATAATTATTTTAATAAATTTCTATTATTGTTATTTTTACAAAATTTTAATAAATTTTTATTATTCTTTTACAAAATTTTAATAAATTTCTATTGTTATTTTTACAAAATTTTAATAAATTTCTATTATTATTATTTTTACAAATTGTCTTT
This sequence comes from uncultured Clostridia bacterium, assembly GCA_947624185.1. GTDB lineage: Bacteria > Bacillota > Clostridia > TANB77 > CAG-508 > CAG-793. The sequence continues at coordinate 8,626 of CANQJG010000046.1, forward strand.
ATTATTATTTTGAGTGCTTACTAGGCTTTTTCTTTCTTGTCATCATTATTATTCCTAATAGTGAAACTATCATTAATACTACAAATGTTCCAATTGCTATATCTCCTGTGTTTGGCTTTTTTGAATCAGCTTTTTCTTCTGAACTATCATTTTGTTCAGTAGATTCTCCTTCATTGCCTTCTGTTGAGTCACCTCCTTCATTACCTTCTCCTGTTGTGCCTCCTCCTTCTTCTTCGTTGTCTCCGCTACCTGATTCATTATCATCTTCTTTATTTATTAAGATTTCTCTTAGTGCATCATTTTCTATAATATTGATTTC
>CANQJG010000047.1 GCA_947624185.1 uncultured Clostridia bacterium
AATATTTTGAATTTTGAGAAAGATTTTCCAGGAACTCAAGTAATAAAATTGGAACAAAATTATCGTTGCACAGGAAACATATTAAAAGCTGCAAACGCAGTAATTAAGCACAACGAGAACAAATATGATAAAAAGCTTTGGACAGAAAATGAAGAAGGTGCACTTCCTTATGTATATTGTGGGGAAGATGAATACGCAGAGGCTAATTTTATAATCGAGCAAATCAACAGATTAAAGAGAGAAGAATATTACAAATATTCTGATTTTGCTGTACTTTATAGGATGAACTCACAGTCAAGAGCAATAGAAGATAAGCTTAGAATAGAAGACATCCCATATAAAATTGTTGGTGGATTGAAATTCTATGAAAGAAAAGAGATAAAGGATACCATTGCTTATTTGAGATTAATAGCCAATCAGTCAGATAATTTATCACTTGAGAGAATAATTAATGAACCTAAAAGGGGTGTTGGTAAAACGAGCATTGAAAATATTAGGGATATAGCTGCTCAGAACAATATTTCTATGTATGAGGTTATCAAAAATGCTGATAATTATATTCCTAGAATATATAGCAATACTAGAGATTTTGTTAATACTATTGAAGAGCTTAAATCTCTTGATTTACCTGTGTCAGAGCTTATAACTCAAACATTGAATAAGACAGGATATACACAAAGTTTGAAAGATGAAAATACCGTGGAAGCAGAGAGCAGAATTGAAAACTTGGAAGAGTTTTTGACAGTAGCTATTGAATTTGAAAAAGAAGCTGTAGACAAATCATTAAACGAATTTTTAAATAGCATTTCACTTTCAAGTGATACAGATAGCTTAGAAGATTCTGATAATGTAGTTACATTAATGACATTACATAGTGCGAAAGGTTTGGAATATCCAGTTGTTTTCTTGGTTGGATTGGAAGAAGGTATTTTCCCAGGACACCAATCAATGGACAATCCAGCAGACATTGAAGAAGAGAGAAGATTATTTTATGTTGGAATAACTAGAGCAAAACGAAACTTATTCCTAACTTTTGCAAGAAGAAGAACCATATTTGGTTCTACAAGTTATAATCCATTATCAAGATTTCTTAAAGAAATACCTGAAGACATCTTAGAAGGTTACGAAGATGCAATGAACCAAAAAGATATTGAAGAAGATTTTGAAGACATCAGTTTTGGTTGGAATTATGGTGGCAGAAGTGCTAAAAACAATTCTTATGGAGATTTTGGTAGCAAAGTAACTACCTTTAAAGCAGATGACAATTATTTTGCAGAATCAGGCAGTGCAAAGCCCGCAAGCTTCGGAAGGACAGCAGAAAGCTTCCTAGCTTCTCTACAAGCTAAGAAAACAAACAGCACAGATATTAATAAATATGAAGTTGGACAAAAAGTATATCATAAAAAATTTGGAGAAGGTGTAATCTCCAAGTTAGAAAAAGAATATGATGATATAAAAGTAGATATTGACTTCGAAAAAGTCGGTCACAAGAGGTTAATGGCAAAGTATGCAGGATTAGAAATTATATAAAATATCATAAAAGCCTTTGTATTTAAGGAGTTTTGCAATTCTTAATAGCATTATGCTTTATAAAAAGCTTACCTTTCTCTTTTAGTACAGAGGCAAAAAGATCCTTGCTAGAGAAAAATCTAGAAAATTCTGTAATTGAGCTGTAGAACACACCGATTTTTTCGTAATCTTGATTTATGTTAGTCATTGATAAATAAAAATCGTTACTATACAAATAAAGTTCGCATTTTGAACTAACCGCGTTAATATCAATGGCGGCAGACTTTTTAATGTAAGTACAAAAATTGCAAAAATCATCAAAAGACTCAAATTTATATATTGCATAATTTGAGTTTTTTTCTTTTGGGATTTTTTTAGGTTTTACAGCTTTCTTATTACCCCTAATCTTTACAAGCTTAGTTACTGTAAATACAAAGCTTCCGTCTTTAAGGGCTACTGCATCTATTTTTATCTTATGATCTTGTGCATTAAAACCAACTTCATCATAAGCTCTATCTAAAATTTCCAAAAAAGTATTTCTAGCTCTGCTAGAATTAGAAATAAAATCGTCAAAATTACCGCTATTTGGCAATTCCTCGTTACTTAAAAAAATCTTTAATTTGTTATCTGTAAGCTTTTGAAATCTCATTGAGTCCTCCTTGTAGTATATAATATAACATAAATATAATAAAAAAGAAATACTTTTTGCTAAAATATCTTGAAAAAAAATCCAATTACATATATAATACATAATATAAAAAATACATGTTTCCGTAAGAGGGTTAAATATGTATTAATGGAGGTAGAAATGTTTACAAGAGAAAAAGGGACATTAGTTTTAATAATATTTATATTATGTGGTCTAGTAATAGGAGGTTTAATAGGAGAACTAACATCTAACATATCATGGCTTAATTGGCTATCTTATGGTCAGCAATTCGGATTTTCAGATCCTATTGTATTAGATTTAGGAGTAGTAAAATTAACCTTAGCACTAGTGTTTACAATTAATGTATCAAGTATAATAGGAATAGTTATAGCTATATTTTTATATAGGAAATTCTAATAATTTTATCATGTGTTTTTGGGGGGCAGAAAGGAAATTTTATGCCACTAAAAATGAAGGAATTGCCAGTTCAAGAAAGACCCTATGAAAAACTTGAAAAATATGGGGAAAAGATGTTATCAGATGCAGAACTTCTGGCAATAATTATAAAAAACGGAACGAAGGAAGAAAATTCTATTGATATTGCAAATAGAATTCTTTTGATGTCTGATTCTTTAAAAGGTCTGCAAACTTTGTCACTTATGGAATTAAAGAATATTAAAGGGATTGGAAAGGTAAAAGCGATCCAATTAAAAGCGATATGTGAGCTTGCAAAAAGGATGAACCAAGAACATAGTGTTGGTTTGCAAGTGAGGTATCCGAAGGATGTAGCAAATTTATTTATTGACGAATTCAAATTTGAAAAACACGAAGTTTTAAAGTTAGTAGTGTTAAATAGTAAAAATAATATTATAAAAGTAATAAATATAGCAAATGGAGAAGCAGATTATATCTTAGTAGGAATAAAACAAATTTTGATAGAAGTAATTAAATTGCAAGCAAATAGAATGATAGTTGTTCACAATCATCCAAGTGGAGATCCAACGCCAAGTAAGCAGGATATTGAATTCACACATAAGTTGTTAAATGCTGCAAATATGCTTGAGATAAAGCTTTTAGACCATATAGTGGTTGGATATAACAAATATGAAAGTATATTTACAAGAAGGGATTTTTCAAAATGAGTTTATTAGACTTTAGTTCAAAAGATATAGGAATTGATTTAGGAACTGCTAATATTTTGATTACTCTAAGGGGAAAAGGAATAGTTTTAAGAGAACCTGCCGTAGTTGCAATAGACCAAGCAACTTCTGACATTGTTTTAGCTGGAAATGAAGCAAAAGAGATGCTTGGAAGAACACCTGAGAATATAAGAGCAGTCAGACCAATGAAAGAAGGCGTTATAGCAGATTTTACGGCTACGGGGCTTATGCTAAAAAATATGCTTAGAAAAGTATGCAGAAAATATAATGCAGGAAAACCAAGAGTAGTTGTAGGAGTTCCTTCAGGAATATCTGAAGTAGAAGAAAGAGCTGTACAAGAAGCTTTTTTACAAGCTGGAGCTAAAGAAGTGTATTTGATAGATGAACCAATGGCAGCAGCTATTGGGGCAGGACTTAATGTGTTAGAACCAAATGGAAAAATGATAGTTGATATAGGTGGTGGAACAACTGAAGTTGCAATTATTTCACTTGGTGGAATTGTTACATCTACATCAATAAAAGTTGCAGGAGATGCAATAGACGAAGCAATTATAGCGTATTTAAAGAAAAAGGAAAATATAGTAATAGGACAAGCAGCAGCAGAAAATTTAAAAATAGAACTTGGCTGTGCAATGCCTTTAGTATCAGATATTACAAAAGAAATTAGGGGAAGAGACATAGATGCAGGACTTCCTAAAAATATTGAAATAAATTCTAAACAAATCCAAGAAGCAATGCAAAAGCCAATTAATGAGATAATAGAAGCAATCATAAATACATTGTCTAATACTCCACCTGAATTATCAGCTGATATATTGCAAAATGGAATATATTTATCAGGAGGAGGAGCATTAATAAGAAATCTAGACACTTTAATTACACTAAAAACTGGAGTAAAAGCATTTATAGCAGATTCACCTTTAGAGTGTGTTACTATTGGAACAGGAAAAGTATTAGAAAACTTTGAAAAATTAAAGAAAATAATACTAAATAGAAAAAAGACAAATTCTATATAATAAAAATAGCTTTGAATTAATAAAAGTGCAATCAAAAATGGAAAGGGAGGGCATAATGAAAAACAAGACAAGCGTAATTGGAATAACCATAACAATAATTATTTTAATAATAATTGTGGTAGTGTCAAATTTGGGAACAAGTCAAATGCAAACATTTCAAACGGTTGTTAGCAAACTTTTTATGCCATTTCAAAATGGATATGTATATATAAAAAATAAAATTACTGGAAATGAACAGCAAATTAGTGATATAAGCCTTTTAAAAAATGAAAATTCAAGTCTAAGAGAAGAAAATTCAAAGCTTAAAGAACAAGTCAGAGAATTAGAAATTCTAAAATCAGAAAATAACACACTTAAGGAATATGTTAATTTAAAAAATAAATATGCTGATTACAATACTGTTCCAGCAAATGTAATTGAAAGAAGTTATAGCAACTATGACAAAATAATAATAATTAATGTTGGAAAAAATGACGGAATTGATGAAGATATGCCAGTAATATCAGAGTCAGGATTAGTTGGAAGGGTATTATCAGTAACAGATAGTACTGCAAAAGTACAAACTATTATAGATACAGCGAGTACAGTAAGTGCAACGATTTCAACATCGGAAGAAAGCATTTTATTAAAGGGAACATTGTCAGATAATAAAAAGTTAAGAGCAACTTCTATTCCAGTAGAGACAAGCATTTTGCAGGGAGATGAAGTTGTTACATCCGGTTTTGGCGGAATTTTCCCAAAGGGTATATTAATTGGAACAATATCAGAAGTAGTAAATACTAAAAATGAACTTGATAGATATGCTAATGTTAATCCTGCAACTGATTTTTCAAAGCTAGAAACCGTATTAGTTATAACACAACAATAAAAATTAAAGCCAAGGTTTATGGGTAACCTTTTAAAAACCTAAATATATTGCAAGGGATGAAAATAAATTTGAAAAAATTTAGGGGAATACTTATTATAATACTATTATTTTTTATAATATATTTTTTACAAATAAATTTTTTCTCATGGTTTACAATTAGAGGAATAATGCCAAATGTATTTGTAATATTTGCATTATTTTTAGGTTTATTTGCTGGTAAAAAATTAGGTGGAATTTGTGGACTAATATTTGGGATAATCCTTGATATTTTAATAGGCGAAAGTATTGGATTTACAGGGATATTTCTAGCATTGATAGGACTACTTGGAGAATATTTTGACAAAAATTTTTCGAAAGACAGTAGAGTTACTATTATATTAATGACAATAGGAGCAACCGTAATTTTTGAAGTTTGTATGTATGTAGTGAAAATTGTAAGATTCCATACCCAAATTGAAATATTAGCATTTATTATAACATTGCTAGTCGAAGTTATATATAATGTATTATTAGTTATAATCTTATACCCAGCAATGAAAAAATTAGGATATTACATTGAAAATTTATTCAAACACAAAAAATTACTTACAAGATATTTTTAAAAATTGGAGGAAGGATGAAGGAAAGGGACAGTAGTAAAATAAGATTTAATATTTTAATAGCATTGGTATATATTATTGGTATTGTACTACTAGTAACTTTGTTCAACTTGCAAATTGTTCACGGAGAAGAATATAGAGAAACATCAAATACAAGGCTTACTAGGGAAAAAACTATTACAGCAGCCCGTGGCAATATATTAGATTCTACAGGAAATAAACTAGTATCCACAGGTATGTTATATAATGTGGAAATCTACAAGACAAAAATCGATAATGAGACGTTAAATAATACATTATTGCTTGTGGCAAAAACACTTGAAGAAAATGGAGATAGTTATTTAGACAACTTCCCAATTACAGTTGAACCATATGCATTTAAAGAAATTGATATTGAATCGTGGAAGAAAAACAATAATATAGATGCAACATTTGATGCTGAAACAACATTTAATTATTATAAAGAAAAATATGAAGTAAATACGGACAATGTGCAAGATGCTAGAAAAATAATCACTCTAAGATATTTAATTGAAAAAGATGGATACAGCAATACAAAATCTGTAAAAATAGCAAGCAATATTAGTAATGCAAGTTATGCTAAATTTAACGAAATGGCTTCAAAGTTTTCAGGAATCAGTACATACACTGAGCCAACAGTTTCATATCCTTTTGGAGAACTTGCTTCACATATATTAGGTTATGTTGGACCAATATCATCTGATGATTTAAAAGCAAATCCTGAATATAAACAAACAGATATTATTGGAAAAACAGGGATTGAGAAGGTATTTGAAAAATATTTAAAAGGAACAGACGGAATTAGACAGATTGATATGTCAGTTGACGGAGTGGTTACAGATGAGTACATTTCTCAAGAAGCCGTAACAGGAAGTGATGTGGTACTAACCATAGATGCAGATTTGCAGAGAGCTACTGAAGAAGCACTTGCAAAAAATATGGAAGATATGAGAAGCGGAGCTTTAGGAGAGGTAGCAAATGCTAATGAAGGTTCAGCAGTTGTTGTAAATGTAAAAACAGGTGAAATTCTTGCAATGGCAAGCTATCCAAACTATAACCCAGCACTTTTCATAGACGGTATAAGCCAAGCAAATTGGGATATATATAGAAATGACACTAGACATCCACTAGTAAATAAGGCAATCTCAGATAAATCAGCACCAGGTTCAACGTTCAAGTTAGTTACTGCAATCGCAGGATTAGAAAGTGGAGCAATAGATTTAAATACAAAAATAAATGATACTTATAGATATACATTTTATAATGACTATCAACCAACATGTTGGAGAATCGGAGGACATGGTTGGCAAAACGTTGTACAAGCCATAGAACACTCATGCAACTATTTCTTCTATGAAACAGGTAGAAGAGCAGGAATTGATAAATTAACAGAAGTGGCAAAAGCGTTTGGATTAGGACAAAAAACTGGAATAGAACTTCCAGATGAAATCACAGGAACATTATCAGGACCTGAAGTAGATAAAGTATGGACAGGTGGAAAAACCATACAATCAGCAATTGGACAATTATATAATGATTTCACACCTTTACAAATGGCTAAATATACTGCAATGCTTGCAAATGGTGGAAAAAATATAGATGTAACTGTAATAAAATCTATCAATAAACCTGACGGAACTCAAGTATCAAGAAATGAAATAGATTCTTATGTAACAAGTCTATTGGATAAAAATAGTAATAGTGGTAATGATCTAGAATTAAGTGCAGATATTCTAGCAGCAATCAGGCAAGGTATGAAAGGGGTTACAAGCGATGATGCAGGAACTGCATATTCATACTTTAGAGATTTCAATATAGAAGTTGGTGGAAAAACAGGTTCTGCATCAACTAATAATGGAACTAATGCTTGGTTTATTGGATTTGCACCTTTTGATGAACCAGAGATAGCAGTTGCAGTATATGTAAAAGACGGTGCACATGGTGGATACACAGCACCAGTAGCAAGAGCAATATTTGCACAATATTTAGGCATGAACGCATCACAAATTACAGAAGACACGTCAGTTTGGTCATATATGCAAACTATAAGATAAATAATTATTGATGTAAACCAAGTTTAAAACAGCGACCTAAATATAAAATGAAGAATATGAAAATCAAAAGTAAAAAATTGGAAATACAAAATCAAGGATATAAATTAAAATATAAAATTAATTATATTAGTTTAATAAAAAAGGATGTAAAAAATGTTCAATAATGTTAGTATATTTTTAAAATCAGAATATATAACGATAAGGATTAGAGATGAAGCAAAAATGCCCAATATTATAAAAGAGCTAAACGAAAAGCTTCCTGAATTAAAAAAGTTCTACAAAGAAGAAAAAACGCCTATTCTCGTAACAGGTAAAATGTTAAAGATGAAGGAAATGGACGAAATAAAAGACTTGATAGAAAAAAACATAAAAGTCAAGGTAGATTTTGAAAGCCCTAACGGAATAGGATTACACGCCATTAAGAAAAATTTTAAGAAGGAAATTGAATCATCAGAAACAAAATTTTATAATGGTTCTCTACGTTCTGGACAAAAGATAGAATTTGAAGGAAGCGTAGTAATTATAGGAGATGTAAATAGTGGAGCGGAAGTAATCGCAGAAGATAATATTGTAGTGCTTGGCAACTTAAGGGGAATGGCACACGCTGGAGCAAAAGGAAATGAAAATGCAATAATTGCAGCCCGTATAATAGATTCACTTCAAATAAGAATAGCCAGCAAAATAAAAGAAAGAAGTAGGGAAGACGCTGAAATTCAGGCATTTTCAATAGCATATATAAATAGTGAAGATGAAATACAAATGGAATAAATCTTCAAATGAGATAGGTTGTAGCAACAATCTATCTTTTATTAGTGCGACGGGCATGTCGTTTAGTTAATCGGTGAAAGTCCGTAGTGGAGGTACATATCGCCAACCACATAGTGAAA
>CANQJG010000048.1 GCA_947624185.1 uncultured Clostridia bacterium
ATATAACCCCAAGATGAATACAATTAAGCAAAAGTATTCAAATGGGGGTTTACATGAAAAACGATTCAATTGAAAAAAGAGTAATATTGCTCGCACAGTATATAATAGATTCAAAAGATACGGTAAGAGGAGCAGCTAAAAAGTATGGTGTAAGCAAAAGTACTGTACATAAAGATGTGTCAGAAAGATTAAAAGAGATAAGCCCATCATTATATGATGAAGTTAGAAAAGTTTTAGATGAGAATAAAGCTGAGAGACACATAAGAGGCGGTATGGCAACAAAATTAAAATATAAAAAATTAAATGCATTGTTTTAGCTTTTCATATTGCTATAATTATTCTTTAGTGCTCATTTTTCATGCTTTTATTTAATCTTTTTGATTGTCCTGCTCTACTGTATTAAACATAGGCTCTACAAAAAATTCTCCTAGAGTAATACCAAATCCTTCACAAATATGCAATAATGTGTCTATTTTCAATAATTCTGTTTTGCCACTCATAAATGTTGAAATAGTAGAGCAAGGAATTCCCGACATTTTACACAAATTCCATACATTCATATTTTTTTCTTTTAGATAATATTTTATTCTTTTCCTTATTGCATCAGACAATTTCATTATTACTTCTCCTGCCAATCTCAAATTTAATAAAATTATATCTAAATACAGTAGTTCACCACTTTGGTGCATTGAAAAAAATAATATTTTTTCAATTTGTCGAACTAATTTGTTGCATTGAAAATTTTAATATGTTATAATTAAAGCAACTTCAATTCGCCAAACTATATTTTAAACTCTTAAAATTGATATAGTCTTATACTAAAGACAAAGAAAGGAACAAAAAATTATGAAAAATATTATAAAAAATATTAAAGGTATTACTCTTATTTCATTAGTTGTAACAATAGTAATACTCTTAATACTAGCGAGTGTAACATTAAATATGGCACTATCAGATAAAGGAATATTTAATATGGCGAAAAAAGCAACTGAGTCATATCAAATAGCAAGCGAAAGAGAATATTTAGTACAAAATATATTATCAGTACAATCAGATAAATATCTAGAAGATTCAACTTCTGAAAAATTAGGCGAAACATTAAATGAAAAAAATTTAGCAGACTCATCTAATTGGCATATAATAAAAGTAGATGGTACAACTTATGATACAGGCTGGAATTTCATATCAAAAGGAACGAATTTGCCAAGCTATGGAAAAGCAATATGTAGTTGGCTAATAAATTATGAAACTGGAGAAATAATAGAGTTAAAAGAAGATAATTATATGAATTTATCACCAGGAGATATGTTGGCTATACGAGATAGTTTAATAATAAACGTTGATTCATCAATCATAGATAATAACTTAAAAAATGATAAAGCATCATTGGAAAAGCAACTAGGAGAAGGCGTAACATTAGAAAACTTTAATTATACTGCAGAAAGTGGATTAACGAGTACATCATTTAACTTTGATGGAGTAAATGACTATATAAAAATACAATATGATAAAAAAGAGCAAAAAGATGCACTATCCCAACACGGCTTTACATTTGAATTCTATGGTATCTGGAATGGTGGTACATCATATGATTCTAAAAATCAAGTAATAAATTATCCAGCCTACAAAGGATTGTTTTGTTATTGGAATCCAGGTGATGTTGATATTGCAAGTTTTAGATTTGGAATAAGAAATAGCTCTGCTTTTAGTTGGAATGCGGGATATAGTCAAAATGGTAAACATATTTCTGATTGGAGTAGATCTACAAGTCCACACAATATAGATTATGACCTTTCAAATAATTTTCAGCAAGGAAATACCTGTTATATAACTGTTACCTTAGATACATCTAATATAATAAATAAAGATGATCAAACATATTATAATCAGAGATTGTATATAAATGGTAAAGATTTACTCTATAATGGTAATTATAACACAGCTCAATGGAATGATTTTATCAATAATTATCTTACTGATTCAAAATATTTCTGTATCGGCCGTTCAACAATGGATGATGACGGTAATGGTAATCCCTACTGGCATTATTCAAAACTAAATGTATATTGTTTAAGATTATACAGCAGAGCATTATCAGATAGTGAAGTTTATAGAAACTATGAAAAATCAGTTGAATATCATTCTTTGTCAACAGAATAAATCTAACACCCTTATTTTTACAAAAGAAAATAAGGGTGTTGTTTTATGGTTATTGCCATATATAAAATTATATGGTATAATCGTAATATATTTATAATTTTGCCACTAGAAATTTCATGTGGCAATAGAAGGGAGTTGTTCTTGTGTCAACAACTAGAACGATTTATGTTACTTTAGAGGGTGCTCTGCTCTCCGTACCCAAATCCTATCTTCATATAGGTAAAAAGGGTGATTTAATCATTGTTCCATTGTCGGTTGTCAATAACCTTTATAACTTCTCTGGAGTAAAAAGGGTATTTGCTTCTGATATATGTGAATATTTAAGGCAATTTCTACCACTTGAAGAATTTCAGCAAGAAAATGGAACTTATATTCGGATAATGAATCCGGATGATGTTATAACACATTATGCTCCATTTGACCCATTTCTTTCGGAAGATAAGCAGAAAATTCTTCTCCTTTGCAAAAAATTATCTGAGACAACTTACAAAGGATGTCAAGTAGTGTTGCTTTCCCAAAATCCGATGCTTTTGATTGCTGCTGCCAAAATAGGTGTTACGGCACAATCTGTTTCTGACAGGATTTTTCCACGTCCGCAAGACCGCTACAAAGGCCTTTGTGAGATAAATGTTTCTGATGAGTTTTTGAAGAATTTTTCAGAAAATGGAGAAATCAAGTCACCTAAAGAGTTTCATGAGAACGAGTTTGTTTCTCTAAAGAGTAACTTGTATGGTGGTGGTAAATTGGCACGTTATTCGCATGGTTATCTACAACCCTTGCGGTATCAGTTTAATACTAATTTTAAACCACTAAATCTTGAGCAGATTTTCTTATCTGAATCATTATACGCTCCACCGGACATTGCTCCCCTTGTTATTGCTTCTGGAGCTGCTGGTACAGGTAAAACTTATGCAACCGTATCAGCTGCTATGAACCAACTTGCAAATAATAAGGCGTATCAAGTCAAATATGCTGCAAACTATGAAAAAATCATTATCTCTACTCCAGCAATAACTGATGCTGGTGAGAGTTTGGGGTATTTACCTGGTGACATTTTTCAGAAGCTTAAGCCATATTTTGGTGGAATATTTGACTCTTTAGTCAAGATTCAGAAATGGAAAACAATCAAGGACAATGGCAAAAATTATGACTCTGCTAAAACAGAAAAAGATGCAGACACCATGCTCATGAGCTATATCGAATTGGGCCTGATTGAAATTCAATCTATTGGATTTTTAGCTGGTCACAACTTTGATAATTCATTTGTTATTTTGGACGAAGCTCAAAATGTTGATCCCAATTTCTTCATTAATATAGTTACCAGAATTGGAGAAGGTTCCAAATTAGTTGTTTTGGGTGATCCTTTCCAAGTTAAATCTCCTAATCTTTCTAGGGATATTAATGGTATTATTTATATGATGGAATTATGGAAAGATGAGCCTTTGGCATGGCAGATTCGACTGAACGATAAAAAATCGATCAGAAGTCCAATATGTCAGAGAGCTATTGACATTATGTCTTAAATTATGTCTTAAGGTAACATTTTACCCCACACAAGATTTCTTGTGTGGGGTTCTTCTTTTTTATTATACCTACTAGATTTATTTTCTATTAAGCTCTATAATTTTATTGTTTTTACTTTATAAATTTATTGTTTTTTAGATTCTTCTACATATTTGAGAATATATTTTTTACTTTTTTCACAACATAATGACTTCCGCCTACACTTTTTGTGTTTTGTACCATGCTAACTATTAGATGTCCATTTTCATCAAATGCGTCAAACCAGCCTATTTCATCTCCGTTTTCATCATCTTGATTTTGCTTTATTTCAGCAGTTCCAGTTTTTCCTGCTATTATTTTACCTTCTATTTTGCAATCTTTTGCTGTCCCCTTTTCTACAACTTGAACTAAAGCTTGTTTTAATATTCCTGCTACTCTTTCTGACATAACATTTTGTTTGTATATTTTGACCACCTTATTATTTGAAATGTCCTTTTCTTGCTCAATGTATGGCAAAACCATATTTCCACCATTTGCTATTGCAGAATATACACTTGCCATGTAGATTGGATTAACTAATATTTGACTTTGTCCATATCCTGAATTTGCAATTGCAGCATCACTATCCATTGTTCCATAACTTGATGCTGTTATATCTTGAACAAAATTAAGTTTTTCATTAAATCCTAATTTATCTAACTCAGTTTGCAAGGTTGCTTTACCTATCTTTAAAGCAGCTTTTGCAAAATATATATTATCTGAATATATAAGTGCATTTTCTAAATTTGCATCTCCTGAATATTCTTCTAATGTTGTTACATATAAATCTTTCCACGAACTGTCATTTTGCCATTTTGTTCCGCTTCTTCCAAAATCTTCAGTAGCTGTGAAACTATTGGTCATAAGCCCAATTGCTCCTACTATTGGTTTGAAAGATGATCCTGGAGTATAGGCTCCTAAATACCTATTATACATTGGATTACTTGGATCATTTTGTAACTTCTCCCACTCTGCATCAGTTACTCCTAAACTAAAATCATTTGCATCATAGCTTGGCGTACTTACCAATGCTAAGATTTCTCCTGTGTTATAGTTAATTACAACTGATGCTCCTTGATTTTCCTTAAATTGTTCATATACATTATTCTGTATATTTGCATCTATAGTTAATTTGACATCTTCACCATTTTTTACGTTTTTCTTTTGAACTGTTTTGACCTTATTTCCATTTTCATCTGCTATATATATTTCTACACCGTCTTCGCCTTTTAACCTGTCATTGTAAGCATATTCTAAGCCTGATTTTCCTTCTTTATCTTGTACATACCCTGTTAGAATTGATGTAGCTTCCTTGTATGGATATACTCTAGCATTATAATCAGAAATCATTATTCCTTTAATTTTCAATAGTTCGTTTTTCAAATCCTGCTCTTCTCTTGAAATATTTCTTAAAGGTACAAAAGTGTCGTCATTTACATAAGATGCTCCTAACGCATTTTGTATTGTTTGTGTAGTTATACCTAATAAATTTGCTATTTTATCTAAATTAGTGGTTTCGTTCATTTTACCACGAACTAATCCAACTTGATATGCTGTGCCGTCTTTAGCTAGAGTTAAACCATTTTTGTCATAAATAGCTCCCCTTGTGTGTGGCAAAGTTGTAACTCTTATTTTTTGGTTGTCTTGTAAATCAGGGAAAATCATGGATGAATCCCATATTATTTTATACTCTTCCCCATTTTGTTGCATTTTTGCAGTATTAATAAAGCTGTTACTTCCAGCCATTGTATTCATTGAATTTGTATAGGTTATATTAACAACATCTTTATTTTTTTCACTACTTGAATTAGTTGCAATTGTTATAGATATATCAGTTGCTTCGATTCCTTCATAAATATTTTTAACTCTATTTACAAAATCTTCCTTTGACATATCTGTTATAACTAAATCATACATTTTTTCATAATTTTTTTCTGACAAATATGAAAAATACTCTTTTAATGCAAGCGAAGGTTCTGTTTTATTTGTATATAAAAATACTCCAACAGCAATAGCCAATAATATGATTATAAATATCATTAGCCCCTTGAACTTGCTTTTCTTTTGCTTTTTTTCAGCACCCTTTTTTGTAGTTCGTTTTGGATTTGAATTACGTTTTACTTTCTTTTTACTCATATTTTATTATTCCTTTTAATTATTTTTCAACCTTTCCTAACTGTTGTTGACTAATCTCTTCAACCCTAGAGTTATAAAATAAATTATTCCTAACAAAATCACTATCATCGGACCTGTTGGGATATTTGTATAATATGAGATTATCAATCCCACAATCCCTGAAAATAGTGCAAATATCACCGATAATCCATGATATGTTCTCATATTTTTTGCTATGTTTCTGCTTGATGCTGCTGGCAATATCATTATTGAATTTATAAGTAATATTCCTATCCACCTGATGGAAATCATGACCATTATTGCTATAACAACTGCGAAAACATTATCTATAAGTTTCGCATTTACTCCCTTTGTCTTTGCCAAAGTTGGATTAATGCTAACTGCATTTAATTTATTAAATAACAAGCACCAAAAAACTAATACAAGTATAAATGCAATTGCTAAATAAATAATTTCTTGTGTAGATATGCTTAAAATATCTCCAATTAAATAACTTGAATATTTATTGAAACTACCACTTTGTGCAAGTATTGCTAGTCCTAAGGCAATTGCAATCGAAGAAAATACGCTTATTATTGTGTCAGCTCCATAGCTTGTCCTATTTTTTACTATATTTAATAGCAATGCGAATATTATTGCAAATATTATCATTGATATATTCATGTTAGTGATACCTAAAAGCATACCAATTGCAATTCCAGTAAGTGCTGAATGTCCCAAGGCATCTGAGAAAAAAGCCATTTTATTATTTACTATCATTGTTCCTAATATTGCAAATATCGGAGATACTAAAATTATGGCTAAAAACGCATTTTTCATAAATGTAAATTGCATAAAATCAAATGGTAATATTGTCTGTATGATATTATAAACTATATCCATTTTTAATCTCATCCCCTCCTAAGGTCCTAATCTAGTTGAATCTTTTCCAACCTTCTTTCCTTTCAAATCACATCTTTTATTATCTATAAATCTTTCTCAAAGGTTCGCAATTATATTTTAAACCCTTCTCTTAGAAACTTTATACTGTATTTTAAGATTTTGCAATTATATTGTAAAACTTTCCTTAAATTCTTTGCTATCAAATACTTCTTTCGCAGTTCCTTGTTTTTTTATTACTTTATCTAAGAGAATTACTTTATCTGCAAATTTTTGGACTAATTCCAAGTCATGTGACACCAATATAATTGACATATCATATTTATTTTTAAGTTCTGATAAGATTTCATAAAAGTCATTAGTTCCATTTCTGTCAACTCCTGAAACTGGTTCATCTAGTATTAGCAAATTTGGAACTTCGTATGTTGCAATTGATAGCAAAATTCTTTGCAACTCTCCCCCTGAAAGGTTACCAACTCTGTGATCAATTAATTTTTCTGCTCCAAATACTTTTAAGCTTTTCTTAATTTTCTCGTATAATTCCTTATTTTTCTTTAGAAATACTGGCTTATTTGAAACATAAGAAGCAAACATATCATAAACTGTTGTTGGCATATTTCTTTCAATGTTCAACGTTTGTGGTACATAGCCAATTTTTATTTTTGCATTTTTATTTTCCTTCATATCTATAAATTCTACTTCGCCAGTATGTTCGATTTCATTAAGAATAGCTTTTAAAAGCGTTGATTTTCCTGCTCCATTTCTTCCAATTATCATTGTAAGCTCACCACAATGAACATCAAATGTTATATCTTTTAATATCACTTGATTTTCAATATTTACAGATATGTTTTTAATCTTAGTACAATGCAATCCACAAGCTTCCATTTTACTAATCCTTTCGTTGTTTATTTATTTATTAATTTGGTACGATTTTATTTTGGTTCTACCAACTTTGGCTCAATTTTATTTGTATTCTATTAATTTGTGTAAATTAAAAATCTACATTTTTTATAATCTCTAAATTTTTCTTCATAATATTTATATAATCTTCTTTTGAGCCATTTCCACTCATTGCTGAATCTAACCTATATATTTTTGCACCAGTTTCTTCTGACAAAATCTCAGCTGTTTTTGCATCATCTTCCTTGTCAATAAATATCACTTTAATATTTTCGTCTTTCATTTTATTTATTATATTCTTCAAATTTTGTGCTGATAAAACTGATTGCTCATGGTCTGTTTCAATACTTGTAACATCAATTTTTAAATCTTTCAATAAATACTCTAAAGCTTCATTTAAACATATTGCTTTTTTATCATTTGCATAATCATCATTTTCATGAACATAACTATCTTCTACATAAGCATAATTATTATTTTCAGAAACATAATTATCTTTTTCATAAATTATATTTTCGTATTCTGACTTTAAATCACTTAGCTTATCCACATATTGCTCACAATTTGTTGAATACACGCTTTCATTATCAGGATTTAATTCCGCTAACTTCTCAGCAACCTTTTTAACTTGCAATATGTAATTATCAATTGAAAGCCAAATATGTGCATTTATTTCATCTTCTTCCTGTATCAAATTAGTGATGTCTTCTCCACTATTTATCACATTAACATTTGGGTACAGTTCTGTGATTTTTTCTGTAAAACTTTCCAATCCTTTTCCGCTTTGCACAAATACATCTGCATTTTCAAATTTTTTCAAATCTGCAGTATTTAGTGTATAATCATGAATACACCCAGTAGTGTGGTCAGCCATATTAGCTATCTCCACTCCATTTGCTCCTTCTACTATATTTAGAGTGATTACATACATTGGATAAAAAGATGTTAAAATTTTAAAATTTTGATCATCACTTTTATCTTTTTTTATTAAATTACTAAAAAAAATTAATAACACAATAGCAATAATTACTATTGCACTTAAAATCTTTTTGCTAGTTATCTTTGTTTTCACAAAATTCTCCCTTTAATTCTACCATGATTTATTTCTATCAAATAATTATAATTTTATGTTTGC
>CANQJG010000049.1 GCA_947624185.1 uncultured Clostridia bacterium
AAAATATGTATAAAAATGGAAATGATGAAACAAGTAAAACTGTAGGAAGTTATTTGGTAGATAGTCAGGCATGGAATCATATTTGTCATGTATTCGATAAAATATTGGGAACAAGTGAAAATGGAAGAACAATAACAGATTCAACAAAATTAGGAAATTATTATAATAATACCACAACGGATTACACAAAAGTTAAAGGTTTGTGGGCAAAACATGGTGGAACAGTAACAGGTGTAAAAGTTGCTACAAAATATGAATCAACAATATTAACAGAAGAAGACAGAAAAGATGGTTCAACTGGAAATACATATATTGAGTTACCAACAGGAGCAAGTGATGATTTTAGAATATATAATATATATGATATGGCAGGAAATGTGTGGGAATTAACAACAGAACATAACATTAGTAAGGATAATATGTATGCTGTTATTCGTGGTGGTGGATTTGCGGGTCCCGGAGAAACTAGACCAGTTGTACGTGCTCATGCACAATTGACGCTTACAAATAATCAACAAGATAGTAGCTTTCGAGTCGTGCTTTATATAAAATAATATTATAACTTGCAATAGTAAAATAATTACTATTGCATTATTTATAGTATTTATTTTCCGTGATTATTAGGTCTATCTAAAAATTTTACACAACGAATATACTTCTAAACAAAAAATGTAAAAGTCATGTATTTAGGTACATGGCTTTTAATATTAAAAAATTGACAAAACACTAAAAAAATAGTACAATATAAATTGTAATATTATAGGCAAATATTATTGAAAAATCAATTGTTTACGAAATACAGCAAGTTATAAAAAGGCAATAGGTTTATAGGTAAATCCTTTATTAAAAACCTAAATATATTATACAAGGAGAGTATGATTTAATTTATAAAAAAATCATACAAAAAATAAATGTCAAACGGAAATAATATAAATACAAATAAATTTACTTCCAAGACAATGATATATTTAGTAATTATAGCAGTATTAATGATTTTAATTTGTATATATAATTACAGATTAATACCATTATTTGTATGCTTATATGCAGCTATAATTATCTATACAGTTTTCACAAATAAAAAGAGAAAGGCGGAACTATCTAGAGAGTTAAGAGATTTAACATTAGATGTAAATAACACAGCCAAAACTACTTTAATCAATTCGCCATTTCCTTTGATTATGCTGGAAACCAATGGAAATATTATTTGGAAAAGTGAAAAATTTGCTCAGGAATTTAGTGAAAATAATATTGACAACATGGTAGATGAGATACTTGATGAAATAAAATCAAACATTGAAAATTCAGAAAACAAAGAAAAAGGAAATATAAATACAAATACTAAAATTGACGGAAAAGATTATTTAATTTTAGGTTCTTATGTGAAATCAAAAAAATCACACAAAAAAGAACAAGATTATACCACAATCTTATATTTCATTGATAACACAAATATAAAGAAATTAGAGCAGAAAGCAGAGAATGAAGATATTTGTATCGGAATAATTATGATCGATAATTATGAAGAAATAAATCAAAGAATATCTGCTGAAATCTTGCCATTAATCACAACACAAGTTGAAAAAATAATTTATGATTGGGCAAACAAATATAATGCTCTTATTATCAAATCTGATAGAGATACCTTTTATTGTGTAATTGAGCAAAAAGACCTAGCACAAGCAAAAGAAGATAAAATGACCATATTAGATGATATAAAAAATACAAAATTGCCTGATGTTGATATATCTGAAATCAGCCAACCAACATTAAGTATAGCATTTTCTGATGACGGAGAAACTTTTATCGAAAAAACTACTTCTACAAGGGCTGTTATTGACATTGCTCTTGGAAGAGGTGGAGATCAAGCAATTGTTAAAATAGACGGCAAGTATGAATTCTTTGGTGGTAGAACACAAGAACTAGAAAAAAGGACAAAAGTAAAGGCAAGGATGGTGTCACATGCTCTAAAAGAATTAATACAAGAATCAGACAATGTAATTATTATGGGACACTCAAATGGAGACATGGACTCAATAGGTTCTGCTATGGGATTATACAGACTTACTAAAACACTTGGAAAAGATGCTAAAATTGTCAGTGAAGCTTCAGGAATAGGCTTAGAAAAATTTATTGAAACAGCCAAAAAAGAAGAAATATATAGTGAGTGTTTTATAAATGTGGAAGACGCCAAAGAATTGGTAAAACCAAATACTCTTTTAATTATAGTTGATACCAACAAGAAAAATTATGTAGAATCTCAAGAACTTTTAGAAATGGTGCCAAGAGTTGTAGTAATTGACCACCATAGAAGAAGTACTGATTACATAGAAAATGCAGTATTAACTTTCCACGAAGTTTATGCATCTTCAGCATCAGAGCTTGTTACCGAAATACTTGAATATTCACAAGAAAATATTGAACTTACAAACCTTGAAATAGAAGCTTTATATGCTGGAATTATGCTAGACACTAAAAACTTCACATTTAAAACAGGTGTAAGAACTTTTGAAGCAGCAGCTTACTTAAGAAAATGTGGAGTGGATATAATTAAAGTAAAAAAATGGTTCCAAAGTGATTTAGAAACTTATCAAACAATTTCAAATATTGTTTCTAAATCTGAGATGATAAATGATAATATCGCGATTTCAGTTTATGAAGAAGATGATGAAAATGCAAATATAATTGCAGCCAAAGCAGCTGATGAATTATTAACAATAGGTGATATAACTGCATCATTTGTTTTAGGAAGAACTAACGAAAAGGTTTATATTAGTGGAAGATCAATAGGCGACATCAATGTTCAAATTATATTAGAAAAGTTAGGCGGTGGTGGTCACATCACACTAGCTGGAGCACAACTTGAAAATATTAGTTTGGAAGATGCAAAACAAGAATTAATCAACAGAATAAATGAGTACTTTTTTGAAATTGAGAACTAATACTAAAATTTTATAAGTTGATTCAAAATGCATGAATATAATTATTTTTGAATATGCCGCGCAGCGCACAACCGAAGCGTTAGCGCAGGGCGAATGAAGCAAATTACATACAAGCGCCGAATGGCATTATGTATTTCATAAAGTACATTAATTGCATAGCCATGAAGGCATAATGGAATTTGCGACAGCAAGGCTAGAAAAAATAATTATATTCATGCAATTGAAAAATTAAAATTTTATAATTAATTTGTGCCTAAAAATAGATTGAAGGTAGGAAAGGAGTTCTAAAATGAAAGTAATTCTTTTAGATAATGTAAAAGGCGTAGGAAAAAAAGACGAAATCATTAATGCAAATGACGGCTATGCAAGAAATTTTTTGTTACCTAAAAAGCTTGCAGTAGAAGCAAATAATAGCAATCTAGCAAAATTAAAATCAAAACAAGATTCTAGTGCTTTTAAGAAAGAAGAAGAAAGAAAAAAAGCCTTAGAGATAAAAGAAAAACTAAGTAATATAACTTTACAAATCTCTGTTAAAGCAGGAGAAAACGGAAAAATATTTGGAGGAGTTACATCAAAGGAAATATCAGAAAAATTAAAAACAGATTATAAAATAGAACTAGATAAAAAGAAAATAGATTTAAAAGATACAATAAAAATGGTAGGATTATTCACAGTAGACTTAAAGCTATTTGAAGGTGTCGTAGGAAAACTAAAAGTTAATGTAATTGGAAATTAAATAATCTAAGTTACACTCTTTATCTTGTAATCTGTAATCAGTCGCTAAAAATAGCGAATTTCCTATTGATTACATTACGAGCAAGTAAAAAACGAATCACCATTACATAGAAAGGTTATGATTAATATGGAACTAGAAAAGATACCACCACATGACGACGAAGCAGAACAAGCTGTTCTTGGAAGTGCACTTACTGATAAAGAAGCTGTTGTTGCAGCAATAGAAGTGTTAAAATCAGAAGATTTTTATAGAAATGATAATGCTATTATTTATGAAGCAATAATGAATATATATGGAAAAGGCGAACCGATAGATATTATCACTCTAAAAGATGAATTAACAGCAATGGGTAAATTAGATGCAGTAGGCGGACTTGAATATTTAGCAAGTTTGCCTGATAAAGTTCCGACAACTGCCAATGTAGAAAAGTATGTAAAAATAGTAGAAGAAAAATCCTTGCTAAGAAGTTTGATAAAAGCTGCTAATGAATTAGTAAATCTAGGATATAGTCAAAATGAAGAAATTGAGACAATAATGGACAGCGCTGAAAAAAAGATTTTTGATCTGATGCAAAGAAAATCACAAAAAGGATATGAGTCAATCAAAGACATTTTAGTAGATTCATTTACAGAACTACAAGAATTATATAATAAAAAGCAACATATAACTGGTGTAGCAACCGGATTTATTGACTTAGATAATAAAACATCTGGTTTTCATAAATCGGATTTAATATTAATTGCAGCAAGACCTGCTATGGGAAAAACTGCATTTGCATTAAATATAGCTACAAACGCAGCAATTAGCGGCAATTATCCAGTTGCAGTATTTAGCCTAGAAATGTCAAAAGAGCAATGTGCTAACAGAATTCTATGTGCACAAGCAATGGTAGATAGCAGTAAGGTTCAAAAGGGCGAAATAAGTGATGACGAGTGGACAAAGCTTGCAATGGCATCAGGCGAATTATCTGAATCAGCAGGAATATTTATTGACGACACACCAGGAATTACAGTTGCAGAAATAAGAGCAAAATGCAGAAAATTAAAATTAGAAAAAGATATTGGATTAGTGGTAATTGACTATTTGCAATTAATTAATGGAAGCGGAAAAACAAGTAGTCGTGAGCAAGAAATAGCAGAGATAAGTAGATCACTTAAAATTCTAGCAAAAGAAATAGAAGTTCCAGTAATCGCATTATCACAATTATCTCGTGCTCCGGAAGCAAGACCTGACCATAGACCAATGCTACAAGACTTGCGTGAATCAGGTTCTATTGAGCAAGATGCAGATATGGTTATGTTTATTTATAGGGATGATTATTATAATCCACAATCAGAGCAAACCAATATAGCTGAAATAATAATTTCTAAAAACAGAAGCGGTCCTGTAGGAACTGTAGAATTATTATGGATGCCAAGTTTTACGAAATTTGCAAACAAGTATAATGGTTAGTCTATGATTAATTATTAGAATTAAGATTATATAGAAATTATAGGAATCTTAAAAATATCCGTGCATTGTGCAGTTGATATAACTATTATTTTTGATATCTTTGTACATCTTAAAAATATAATAGTTATTCGCACCTTGCTGTCGCAAATTCCATTATGCCTTCATGGCTATGCAATTAATTTACTTCACAAGGCTTACATAATTGCCACTCGGCGCTTGTATGTAATTTGCTTCATTCGCCCTGCGCTAACGCTTCGGTTGGGCGCTGCGCGGTTGCTACAACTATTATATTTTTAAGATGTACAAATAATAATAATAAATGATAAATTAAAGGAAGCAAAAAATGGCACAAAGATTAGATGTTTTAGAAGAAAAATTTCTAAAAACAGTTAAAGAAAATAATCTAATACAAGAAAACGACGTAATAGTAGTCGGGGTTTCAGGTGGCCCAGACTCTATTGCGCTTTTGCATTGCTTAAATAAATTCAAGGATAAACTAAATTATAAACTTATTTGTGCACATATTAATCATTTAATAAGAGAAGATTCCACAGATGATGAACAATTTGTGGAAAACCTCTGGACTGAAGAAACTGGTAGAGAAGTTAGGTATAATTTCTTTGATGAAGTATATATTAAAGAACATGCTAATAAAATAGCAATAGCACACAATAAAAATGATAATGCGGAAACGATGTTACTTAACCTAATTAGAGGTACTGGCATGGCAGGCTTAGAAGGGATACAACCAATAGAATATGGCAAATACATTAGACCTTTCATTGATATTTCGAGAAAAGAAATCGAAGATTATTGTGAAAAAAATAAGTTAAATCCTAGAATAGATAGCACAAATAAGGAAAACATATACAATAGAAACATAATAAGAAATGAAATATTGCCAATTATTAAGAAGATAAATCCAAATATTGAGGAATCTTTAAGCAGAACATCTAAGATTGTAAGACAAGAAAATGAGTATGTAAACCAAAATGCTCAAAATGTTTACAATTCCATAAGTTCAAGTTCCGTAGGCAACATAAGTTTCGAATTAAAAGATTTCAATTCCCAGCCGATAACGATAAGGGAGCATTTGGCTTTAAATTCAATAAATGAGTTAGTTGGCAGTACAAGAAATATTGAAAAAGCGAATATTGATGACATTGTAAAGCTAGCGGAAAATAACGTTGGGAATAAATATATGGAATTAAATAAAAAAATAAAAATTTATATAAAAAATAAAAAAATTTTTTTTACTATTATATAGTCATGTTCCGTAGGCACAAAGCCACTTATATCAATACTTACAAGAAAAAAGTTTTCGAAAAAGTATTGCATAAATTGAACTTATGTGATACGATTTTTAAAGAGTAAACATTATTTAAATAAAGTACAAAATAGGAGGAATAAAAATTGAAAAGCGGTATTAAAACATTAGCAATATGGTTAGTTATAGGAGTAATAGTAATATTTGTACTTCCAGCAATTTTAAACAATGCAAATAACAAACTTACTTATTCAGAATTATTAAGTATGGTTGAATCAGGCTCAGTCACAGATATAGAGATAGAGTATCAGGGAGAAGGAGCTAGAGTTAAACTTAAAGATGATCCAAATGTAAAAACAGTTAACATCCCAAGTGTAGATAATTTATTGGAAAATTTGAATACATCAATGCAAAAAAATAATGTAAATGTAACATATCAAGATGAACCATTTTGGTTAATTGTTTCAAATCTACTATTACCAATATCATCAATAATAATGATACTTTTAATATTAATGTTATTCATGGGTGGAGCCCAAGGTCAAGCTAAAGGACCAATGACATTTGGAAAAAGTAGAGCTAAAATGTTAAACAATTCTGCTAAAAATAAAATTACTTTTAATGATGTAGCAGGTATAGATGAAGAAAAAGAAGAATTACAAGAGATAGTAGAATTCTTGAAAAATCCAAGAAAATTTACAGAAATGGGAGCAAGGATTCCAAAAGGAGTTTTACTAGTAGGAGCTCCTGGAACTGGAAAAACCTTGCTAGCCAAGGCAGTAGCAGGAGAAGCAGGAGTACCATTTTTTATTATAAGTGGTTCAGATTTCGTTGAAATGTTTGTTGGTGTTGGAGCTTCAAGAGTAAGAGATTTATTCGAAGAAGCTAAGAAAAATGCACCATGCATAGTATTTATAGATGAAATTGATGCAGTTGGACGTCAAAGAGGAGCAGGTCTTGGTGGAGGACATGATGAAAGAGAGCAAACATTAAACCAAATGCTTGTTGAAATGGACGGATTTGCAGCTAATGAAGGTGTTATAGTATTAGCAGCAACTAACAGACCTGATGTTTTAGACAAAGCATTATTGAGACCAGGAAGATTCGATAGACAAATAGTAGTTCCATCACCAGATGTTAAAGCAAGAGAGCAAATATTAGAAGTACACAGCAAAAAGAAAAGATTTGAAGCTGATGTAGATCTAAAAATCATTGCAAAAAATACATCAGGATTTACTGGAGCAGATTTGGAAAATTTACTTAACGAAGCAGCACTTTTGGCAGCAAGAAGAGACAAACATGAAATAGGTCAAAAAGAAATTGAAGACGCTATGGTAAAAGTTACAATGGGACCTGAAAAGAAAACTAGAGTAAGAAGTGAAAAAGAAAAGAAATTAGTTGCATATCACGAAGCAGGTCATGCAGTAGTAAGTAAATTCTTGCCAACACAAGACCCAGTACATGAAATCTCAATTATACCAAGAGGTATGGCTGGTGGATATACTATGTATAGACCAG
The DNA here is from genome assembly GCA_947624185.1 of uncultured Clostridia bacterium. Taxonomy (GTDB): domain Bacteria; phylum Bacillota; class Clostridia; order TANB77; family CAG-508; genus CAG-793. The sequence goes on from CANQJG010000049.1 coordinate 7,916, forward strand.
TTGAAGATAAATCATTTATATCAAAAACTGAAATGAACGAAAATATTATTTCATTGCTTGGTGGTAGAGTATCTGAATCTTTAGTTTTAGGAGATATATCAACAGGTGCAAGCAATGATATAGAAAGAGCAACAAAAATTGCAAAAGCAATGGTTACAAAATACGGTATGAGTGACAGAGTTGGCACAATCTCATTTGGCTCAGATCAAGAAGAAGTATTTTTAGGAAGAGATTTTGCACAAGAAAAATCGTACTCAGAAGAGACAGCAGGAATAATAGATGAAGAAATTAAAAAGATTATTGATTCTGCATACAACAAAGCTAAAGAGATTTTAAATTATAACAGAGACAAATTAGATAAAGTTGCAGCAATATTAATCGAAAGAGAGAAAATAACAGGGGAAGAATTTGACGCAATATTTGAAGAATAATGAAAAATTTTTTATAGGAAAAACAAATGTCAAATAAAAAAATAGTTCAAATAAGTAAAAAGAATAAAGGTCTAATAAAAGTATCAGGAAAAAAATTGATACTTTTATTAGGCGTAATGATGATTGTATTTGTGCTATTATTGATG
>CANQJG010000050.1 GCA_947624185.1 uncultured Clostridia bacterium
CTGGTGTTTCTTGGGCTGGTGCTCCTGGTGCTGGTGTTTCTTGTGCTGGTGCTCCTTGTGCTGGTGCTTCTTGTGCTGGTGCTTCTTGTGCTGGTGCTCCTTGTGCTGGTGCTTCTTGTGCTGGTGCTCCTTGTGCTGGTGCTTCTTGTGCTGGTGCTTCTTGTGCTGGTGTTTTCATGGAATTCTGATCTAGTTTTATCATTGCACTATTATGTTGTTCGTACCACACTAAATTAATACTTTCCAATTCACCAAGTATTTTAGCAATTTCAGCCCTTCTTTTTTGTAAATGTGATATTTCTTCCTTAATTTTATCTTGTTCTTTATAAAAATCTAATGTTGATTTTCCTTCTTTATCATCTTTTGCAAACCATTCGTCATATTTTAATTCTGCATTTTTTAGTTCTATGTTTTTTTCAGATATTTTTTTATCCAAATCTATTAACTCGCGGTTCACAATAATAATATTTTTTCTAACAGCTAAAGTTTCTTTTTTCTTGTTAGCATTATTTAACTTATTTTTCACAGCTTTAATTTTTTCGTTTTCTTCCTTTAGTCTTTTCTCATATTCTGCAATTACCAGTGAACCTTCAATATTAAATGTTGGTTTTTGGAAATGTTCTGCTACAAAATCATGTGCAGAACGATTTTGGTATTCTTCTACTGTCTTTGTATCATAAGGATCTGCTTTATACCTTATATCACCATATTCTTTTTTAGCATTTTCTAAAGATATTTCTGCCCTTTGTCTATCCGATTCTGCATTTTTTAATTCATTTTCAATTTTTTCAATTTCTTCATTTCTTGAATTATATTCATTTAAAAAATCTTCCATTTTTCATTGTATGATTATTCATTAATTTAAATAATCATATACTCCTTCCTTTAATTTATTTTCCATAAGGAATTAACCCTTACATATTTATTTTACCATAATAACGAAAAAAAAGCAAGTTTTTGACATTAACATAAAAAAGTCATGCATCTAGCTTTCACTAAAACACATAGCTTTACTACTTCTAATACTTAATTTATTCCTATGTTATTTTGATTTGCAAAGCAGATGAATAAGCCTAAACATTTACTCATTAGAGTATAACTTTTGATAGCCACAAGGCTTTCAACTATTTTAAGCAATTTCATCTTTTGTGTTTCTCCTTAGTTTCCTTTGTATGATTGCATTATATACCTATATACATCAATATTGCAATTACATTTTCATTACTTTTCGATTACAATTATGTTTCAAACTAACACTTTATGACTTATAGTCTCAAATATTTGTATCAAGGTACCTTAATGCTCTATCTGACAATTTTGTGTATTTTAATTTTTTATCTTTTACTTTTTTCTTTTCTTTTTTATTTTCACTTACATTTATATTTTCAACTTTCTCTGTACTTTCGTTATCGTCTTTGTTTGCTCTTTCATTTGCATTGTTATTTGTACTTCCATTAATTATTTCATTTTCTTCTTTATCTAGTTCTTCATCTTCTTCTAATTCTGGCAATATACCATAGTTAGAATTCATTGGCTGAAAGTTATCATTAGGAGTTGAAATGTATTTTGCTAATGCTCCTATCATAGTTCTTTCATCAAAGATTACTACTTTTTTACTATTTGGTTCTTCTGCTTTTGATTTTTTGCATTTTCTTGAATTGGTTTTATTTTGTTCGCATTTATTTGTTTCATCAACTTGCTTTTCACCCATTAACTTATTTGCTGCATTTATTCCTGCCACAAGTCCTGAACTAATTGATTCCACATATCCTTCTACTCCAGTTATCTGTCCTGCAAAAAATACATTTTTATTTGTTTTCATATTATAAGTGGCGTCTAATAAAATACTTGAATTGATGTATGTATTTCTGTGCATTACGCCATATTTTACAAATTCCGCATTTTCTAATGCTGGTATCATTTGGAATACTCTTTTTTGTTCGCCATATTTTAGATTAGTTTGAAATCCTACCATATTATACAAAGTTGCCTTACTGTTGTCTTGTCTTAATTGTACTACTGCATATGGTCTTTTTCCTGTGCGTGGATCTGTGAATCCTACTGGTTTAAGTGGTCCAAATCTTAGTGTATCTAATCCCCTTTTTGCCATTATTTCTATTGGCATACATCCTTCAAATATTTCTCTTTTTTCGAATTCGTGTAATGTTACAATTTCCGCTTCCACCAACTCTTTTGCAAAATTTTCATATTCTTGTTTATTCATTGGCAGATTTATATAACTTCCTTTTGATATTTTCTCTATTCGTTTTTTCCAGTCTTCTATGCTTTCGTCTTTGCTTCTTTCCTGCTCGTATCTATCTCCATAAAATGCAATTTCAATATTTATTGAACTTTTTTCTATTATTGGTGCTGCTGCATCATAAAAGCTAAGTGAATTTTCTCCTATTAAATGTTTTATTCCTACTGAGAGTGCATCTGATGTAAGTGGTCCTGTTGCTATGATTACAATCCCATGCTCTACTAAATCTTCTATGTAAATTTCATGCTCTTCTTGTTCACTAGGAATTTTACCATCAATTTCTTTTGCTGAAATCTTATTTTTTTCTTTTTGATTTTCAGCATATTTACTTTTAACTTCCGCTCTAATTACTTCAATTAGCGGATTGCTTTTTATTTTTTCTGTTACTTTTTTTGAAAATTCTTCTCTATCTACTGCCAATGCCTGTCCTGCTGGCACTTCAGTTTCTTCAGCTGTTTGAATTAGCATTGAATCTAATTTCTTCAATTCTTCTTTTAGAAGTCCGCAAGCATTGGTGTGTAACTTTGATTTAAATGAATTGCTACATACTATCTCAGCCAAATCTTGATTTGAGTGGGCTGGAGAATATGTATGCGGTTTCATTTCATATAGTTTGACCTTTACTCCTCTTTTGGCGATTTGATATGCAGCTTCACATCCGAGCCAGTCCACCGCCTATCACAGTTATATACTCTTTTTCATCCATTTTTATTTATCGCACTAAAAGTATACGATTTTCTCCTTATACAAAATATTTAGGTTTTTAATGGCTACCAATAAACCCCATTACAACTTTTATTCAAATAAATTCATGATTTCATCTTTCGATAGTGAGTTGATAAATGTTTCTCTAGTTTGACTTAACATGTCCTCTGCCAATTTTGCTTTTCTTTCTTGCAAATTGTATATTTTTTCTTCAATTGTATTTTTTGTAATTAACTTATAAACTTGTACATTTCTTTTCTGTCCTATTCTATATGTTCTGTCTGTTGCTTGATTTTCGGCTGATAAATTCCACCATGGATCATAATGAATTACTACGTCTGCCCCTATTAGATTTAGTCCAGTTCCACCAGCTTTTAGCGATATTAGAAATACTTTTACGTCTTCATTATTATTAAATTCATTTACCAATTTCATCCTATCATCGACCTTTGTTTGTCCTGTAAGCTTTAGAAAACGTATATTTTCTTCTTTTAATTTAGTTTCTATGTATGGAAACATTGATGAATATCCTGAAAACAATAATATTTTATGTCCTCCAAATACTGCATTTTTTATTATTTCCATACATTGATTTAGCTTGCTACTTTCGCCTTCATAATTTTCCAAAAATAATTTTGGATGACAGCAAATTTGTCTTAATCTCATCAATAGAGCTAATATCTTTATTTGACTGTTTTGCACACCATTTTCTTCTATCTCTTCTTTTACTTCTTTCCTTGCTATCTTCATGTATGAAACGTAAATATTTCGCTGTTCTTCTTCCATTTCGTTGTTTAAGATAGTTATTGTTTTTTCAGGCAATTCTTTTAGGACTTTTTCTTTTATTCTTCTTAATACAAATGGTTCTATCATTAATTTTAATTTATATCTTGCATTTACGCTCTGCTCTTTTGTTATTGGCGTTTCATACAATGTCTTGAATTTGTTGTAGTTAAATAAATATCCCGGCATTATGAAATCAAATATTGACCACAATTCTGAAAGGGAATTTTCAATCGGTGTTCCTGTTAGTGCAAATCTCGTTTCTGCCTTTATTTCCTTTATTGCTCTCGCATTTTTCGTATTATTATTTTTTATATACTGTGCTTCATCTGCAACAATATATCTAAACTTATAATCACACTTTTTGTAAATATCTATGTCTCTTTTTAACAAATCATAAGATGTCATTACTAAATCATATTTTGGTATTTCTTTTATGATTTTTGTTCTTTCTTCCAAATTGCCTGATACTACTATTGTTTTTAATGTTGGTGTAAATTTATTTGACTCTTCCTTCCAGTTAAGTGATAATGAACTTGGGCATACGACTAATGTTGGCTTTCTCTCCGATTTTTTGGTGCTTTCAACATATTTTAGTATGACTGTTAGAACCTGAACAGTTTTTCCAAGACCCATGTCATCTGCTAAAATTCCACCCAAATTGTATTCATCTAAATTATTTAGCCACTCATATCCGATTTGCTGATATTCCCTTAAATCAGCCTTCAAGCCTTGTGGCAGATTTACATTTTCTGATAGATTCCTTGTATAAACATTGTCTATCAACTTTTTATAATCTTCCCCTTGTTTTACAACCACATCATATTTTTTCAAAATATTATTTAAATATAAACTTCTGTATATTGGAAGCTTTAGATTTCCACTTATTAATTCTTTATAACTTGCTCCTGTACCTTCTGCAATTTTGTCAATCATTGATAATGTGTCATTTTCTGATAAGTCTATAAAATCGCCACTTTTAAGCTTATAAAATTTCTTTTTAAGCTTATATCTTTTCATTATCTCTTCTATTTCCTGTGGTTTTAAATCTATTCCTGACAAATCAATACTTAATAAATTATTTTCGATTTTAACTCCAATTGAGCTAATTTTAGGGCTTCTTACTTGCCTTTTTTTAAACTCCTCTGTAGCTAGAACTTCGAATTCAGAAATGTAACTTTCTATTCCTGTACTCAAAAATTCAAAAATATAATCTTCATTAACCAACACTAATTTTTTGTTAGCATCAAGCATAAATCCGGAATTTTTAAATTTATCCAATGCTCTTGATTCTGCTATCGCATTTCTTGGAACTTTTGAACTCACTTTGTCAAACGGATTAAATTCAATTCCTTCATATTCGAATTTTACATCAGCCGTTATTATTCCGCTTGTTGTATAATCCAAATATGTCTTTACTTTTAGCTCTTTCGGCTTATATTTGTCAAGTTCGTTTTGATTAATTTCATCTACATTTATTCTACCTTCTAGCTTTGGTGCAACTAAAGAATAAAAGTAGGCATATTCGTCTTTTTTTAATATGATTTCTTTAGTAAAATTTATTCTAAATATGTTTAGTAGCTTAAGTATAGATTTTTCAAAATCTAATGAGCATCTATGTAGCTTATTATTTCTTAAAAAATATATATAATTTTTGCCTTTTATAGTGTAAAAACTAAATATATCTTCATCAGTTGTCAAGGCATAATCTTCGTCATTTTTATTTACAATTTTGAAGTTGATTTCCGGTTCGTTTTCCACAAATTTTACTCTTTCTGTTGAATACTCTGAGTTTATCTCAACTTCTTTTCCACTTACAGTTTCAAAAAACTCATCAATTCCTGTATTTGAAAGCAATATGTATGATTTATTAACCGAATTCGCATAAAACGAATCACTATTATCGCTTGTGTATTTAATAATTTCGGCATATTTCATCAAAAAGTCAAGAAGTGGCAAACTCTCCTTTTCAAAAGCTTCTCTGCAATGCAATAGCTCTAACTTCAAGCCATATCTGAACTTATTTTTATTAAGCATATCATCATAAAATCTCGTTAAATCCTTTATTCTGTACATTTGCTTTGAGCCAATTTTGAATTCCAATCTTATTTTTGAAGAATTTTGCTTTAAGATTACAACTGGTTGAAGTGTGACTTTTTCGCCGACATATTTTTCTGCTTGCTCTTTTGTCTGTTCATCTTCATAAAACGAGCTTATCATTTGTCTGTAAATTCTATATCTTTCTCCATTAACGTTTGTTTCCACTGCTACTCCCTTTCCTTCCTAAGGTACAAACATAATTAAAAATACGATTTTTTCGTTCTTTTAGCCCCTTAAATACACAAAAGATTTTCTCTAAAATTCAAGTATAAATTATATTACAAAATAATCGTTTTTGCAAGTATATTTAATAAAAATGAACTTAGACTGTTAAACTTTTTATCTAACAATCTAAGTTCAATTTATTGCTTTTATTTTTCTTTTTTCATTATTTCAAATCATTTTGATAGTTTTTAAGCTCCACCATGCTATTTCACAATATTTTACTAATTTTTATATAATTTTAAATCTTTGAAAAATATGTTATTTTACATAAAGCACGACACGAAAACCAATGTGAGCTTTGTAACTAGTTAGTACTTCGAGACCGCTCGCGCAAGCGATCGGGTTCCTACTTCCCGGATTATAGAAGCAGCCACCGCGAGCAACAACGTACATTTGTTTTGTTTCTCCTGTAGTTTTTACGTTATGTCCAGTTGTCCACTCCCACATATTTCCTGCCGTATCGTATATATTATATACTCTAAAATCATCACTTGAGCCTGTTGTTAGTTCTATGTAGGAATACCCTGTTGAACTATTTTTTTGATCTACTCTATCACTTGCTGTTAATTGTTTCGTTTCATATTTGCTAGCAGCTGCCCAGCCTGTTACTGTTCCTCCATGTTTTGCCCACAAGCCTTTTACTTTTGAGTAATCTGTTGTACTGTTATTATAGTAATTTCCTAATTTTGTTGAATCTGTTATTGTTCTTTCATCTTCACTTGTTCCCAATATTTTATCGAATAAATGACAAATTCTATTCCATGCTTGGTTATCTACTAGATAGCTTCCTACACTTTCTCCTGTTCCATTAGCTCCGTTTTTATACATATTTTCTGCTACCATTTTTGAATTTAGTTGAGTTATGTAATTCCATGCCTGTACTCCTTTTTGACTTATTGGTTTATAGCTTTTTATTGATGTCGTATCTGCTTGACCTCCTCTTGATGTATTATATGTTGAACCTGTAGAATAGAAAGATGCATCACTTGGCACTCCTGCCTCAAATCTTGCTATATAAAAACCTCCATATGTTTTTAGGCTTCCTGTTGCTACTGTTGTTTGATTATTTTCCCATGAGCTTGTTGGTAATGTTGGTGCATCGCTTGCATCCTTGTAAGTATTATTTATAAATGTATTGTCTGTTTCTGAATAATCATCACTCCATGCTAATCCATTTCCTTCAGTTGATGCTCCATTTGTTTCATATTGAGAATTATGACTCCAATCATAATCCATTACATCATCTTTTGCCTTTTCATATTCATCTGCTGTGCATGGTATCCATACAAATTGATTTCCATGTTTGCTATTATTTAAATCATCTCCTGATACATCAGATATTACAAAACCTGTACTCTTGGTTCCTCCTGCATAATAAAATCCTTTTGGTACTGGTATTACACTTCCTTTTCCATCTGATGTTGGTGTTACCTTACTTGTATCCCAATTTGCATTATGTGGAACATCTGCCTCTTCTCCTGCTTCCTTTAATGTAGATTTTAAATCATCCTCTAAATCTTGTAAACTTTCTTTTTCTTTGCCTTGTGATTCTTCATATTTTTCTGTTGCTTTCTTTGCTTGATTAATTAGTCCATTATCCCCTAAGGCTATATTTAAAGCTACTCCTACTAAGATTAGCATTATGATTATAGTTACTACCAACGCAACAAGTGTAACACCTTTTTCTTTTACTTCTTGATTTTTCATTGATTTTACTTTCCTCCTTTGATTTTCATTAATTGCTAACTATTTATTTTATAAATCTTAAAAATATTATATTTAAAGCTCCGTGCAGGACTCCAACCTAAGCCTTTAGGCATAGGGCACTTGAAGCAAATTTCATGTCATAAATAAAAGCCATGTATTCTAGCTTTCACTAAAATACATAGCTTTATTTTCTATGTTTTCATTTATTTCTATTAATTTTAAACTATTTGTGTGTGTGTGTGTGTGTGTGTGTGTGTACTCTCGCAACGCTTTCAAGCTTTTTCATCTTCCGTTTGCTCCTTTATTTTATGATAATTCACAATTAATTTTGTTCTCTTATGTACGTTATATTATCATATTATTTTTAATTTTGCAATTATTTTTTTATTAAATTTTTAAGGCATTTTTATTTGCTAACATTATAAAAATTTGAGACATTTTCACTTACCAATCACGTACTTTTTATTAAAATTTGATTGCATATTTTTATCTATTTGTCATTTCTTCTTTTGCTAGAAGTTCGTTCCACCTTA
>CANQJG010000051.1 GCA_947624185.1 uncultured Clostridia bacterium
GTAGTTGATAACAATTTAAAAAATAGTATTTCTTATGGAAAAGGGATAAGGATTTTAAATCAAGATTTGTGGGAAACTATTATTTCATTTATAATATCTGCTAATAATAATATTCCAAGAATAAAGGGAATAATAGAAAGAATCTCAAAAGCGTATGGGCAAAAAATAGAGTTCAATGGAAAAGATTATTATTCATTTCCAACGGCAAAGGAATTGTCAAATGCTAGTGTAGCAGATTTACGAAATCTTGGATTAGGATTTAGAGATATAAGAGTTTTCGAAACCACAAACGCAATCGTGACAGGAAAAATAAAGCTAGATGAGCTATATAATGTGCCAACAAATGAAGCAAGAGAAAGACTTTTAGAGCTTTCAGGAGTAGGACCAAAGGTAGCAGATTGTATATTGTTGTTTTCTGATTTAAAAAGATTTGATGTGTTTCCAATTGATGTATGGGTTAGAAGAGTCATGAACGAGCTATATATACATAATCCGGATGAAAATAAGGTTAGTAAAAAAGAAATACAAAGAATAGCTGATGAAAAATTTGGAGCATTGCAAGGTATAGCTCAACAGTATCTATTTTACTGGAAAAGAGAAGCATAAGAATTGATAATAATTAGAAAATTAGAAGATATATAGATATAATAAAAAATATAAAAGCATTAAATGAGTCAATATTCTATTACGAAAAAAGCTGGAAATCCAAGAAAATTCGTAATAGAATATTGACTTTATAGTAATAATTTTATATAATGAAATCAAAGGAGAAGATTGAAAAATAATTACAATTTTGGCGTTGTCAAACTTCATTTAAAATTTAATCAACGTACAAAAAGTACGCTTAATAAATTTTTCTAGCCAAAATTTAATTCTTTTCCAACTTAGATTGGTGCCTTAGGAGGGAATAAGATTAAATATGGAAATTAAAAGAGATGATTATTTGAATAAATTAATATCAAGGCAAAACAATGGGCTGGTTAAAGTTATAACTGGGCTAAGAAGGTCGGGAAAGTCATATTTATTATTTAATATTTTCCAAAAATATCTAATAAAAAATGGAATAAAAAAATCTCATATTATTTCCATAGCATTAGACGATTTGTCAAATGAAAAATTGAGAGATCCATATAATATGTTAGATTTTATAAAAGGAAAAATAGTAGATGACAACCTATATTATATTATGCTAGATGAAGTTCAATATTTGGATAGATTTGAAGAAGTTTTAAATAGTTTGATGCATATTGATAATGTTGATATTTATGTAACAGGAAGTAATTCGAAATTTCTATCTTCTGATGTAATAACAGAATTTAGAGGACGTGGAGATGAAATACATGTATATCCATTAAGTTTTAGAGAATTTTGTTCAGTATATGAAGGAACAAAAGAAGAAGCATGGGATAAATATTTTACTTATGGTGGGATGCCACTTGTACTATCATATAATACACCACAAGAAAAGTCTGCATATTTGCAATCGCTATTTGATAAAGTATATGTATCAGATATTATTGAAAGACATAAGGTAAGAAATAAAGAAGAATTAGATGAATTATTAGATATTTTATCATCTTCAATAGGTTCACTAACAAATCCGCTAAAATTATCTAAGACATACAAAAGTGAAAAAAATAAAGTTATTAGTGATAAAACAATAAATAATTATATTGAATATTTTGAAGATTCATTTTTAATAAACAAAGCCAAAAGATATAATATAAAAGGAAAAAAATATATAAACTCTCCATATAAATTCTATTTTGAAGATATTGGTTTAAGAAATGCAAGATTAAATTTTAGACAAACTGAAGAAAATCATATAATGGAAAATATTATATATAATGAGCTTAAAATTCGTGGATACAATGTTGATGTAGGTATTGTCGAAGTTTTTGAAGCAGATAAAAAGGGAAAAACTTTATTTAAAAATTATGAAGTCGATTTTATTGCAACACAGGGAAGTAAAAAATATTATATTCAATCAGCATTTGATATGAATAGTGAGAAAAAAGAAAAACAGGAAAAAAATTCACTTAAAAATATTGACGACTCATTTAAAAAGATTATTGTTGTCAAAGATAATATTATGCCAAGAAGAGATGATTATGGAATTACAACTATCGGAATATATGATTTTCTTTTAGATGAAAAGAGTTTAGAGCTGTAATTATGGAGTTATCCAAACATTTAATTTAAAAATTAAATTTAAAACAAAGGAAGGAGAATTTTAAAATTTAATAGGGGGGTATTTTCTATTGAAAAAAACAGAAAAGCAAAAAAATATTTTGCTGATACTAGCTTTATTTATTATATTTTCCTTAATTATGTATATATTCATATTAAAGTATCTTTTGGTAGCAGATAATGATTATACAAAGCTTGGAATTGACATGAAACAACATGACATAGAATATTATACAGTATATGAAGAAGATGTGTTTGAAGAGTATAAAGCATATAAGATAAATAGTAGTAGTATAAACGATTTAAAAATACAATTAGAAAATAGCGAATTATGGAGTAGAGAAAAATATTATGAATATATTATGTCAGAATTTTATGAAATCAAAAATGGTAAAGAAATTCCAATAGATAGGGAAGATATATATTACTATAAGAAGGGTTATGCAATATTTGATGTAAAAAATGCAAAATTATATTATCTTAAAAGTAATCCTTATAAACAACACAATGATTATAGTAACATATTGGGAATACAAACAAATAATTATATAACAAGGGAGATATATAGCGTAAGGGGCGGACCGCAAAATGATGGGACAGATTATTATACATATCAATTTAATGAAGAACAGGGAAAAGAAATAAGAGAATCATTAGAAAAAAGCTCTAAATGGAGTAAAAATAGACTAGACGATGAAAAGTTGGCTAATTTTGAATATAATCAAGAGATATTATTAATAGAAAATGGATATTATAATTATTCAAAAGTATGCAGAACAAGAGATGAGAGAAAGAAAAGTTATTTTACAGCTGAAGAAGCAACAGGTTGGGAGATAGGAGTTTATGATGCCAACAAAAATATTTTATATTATTATTGGACAAGTTATTAATGTACAAAATTTTAATAAGGAGAACGATTTTGAAAATAATTTATGGTGTGTCGGGTACTGGAAAAAGTGAATATATTTTTGAAAAAATAAAAAATGAAACTGCTCAAAAAATATACATAATTACTCCAGAGCAGTTTTCTTTTACTGCTGAAAAGAAATTATTAGATAAGTTAGAAAGTGGAGCAACACTTAATTGTGAAGTGCTTTCTTTTGAGAGAATTGCTTATAGAGTAATAAATGCTTGCATCACTGATAAGCTTAATAATATAGGAAAATCGGGTAAAGCTGAGATTATTTATGATGCAATAGCAAAAAATCAAAAGGAATTAAAATTTTTAGGAAAATCACAAGAAAATGTTGATACAATTATTACTCAAATTACGGAATTTAAGAAACACAATGTATCAATTGAAATGTTAGAAAAACAGAAAGATTTGACTAAAAATGAGTATCTAAAAGCAAAATTAAATGATATGTTAATTATGTATAAAGCTTTGGAATCAAAAATAGAAAATGTATTTTTAGATGAAAATGATTTACTTACTATCTTGGCTGAAAATATAGAAAAGAGCCATTTATTTGATAATGCTGTTGTTTATATTGATGAATTTTCAGGCTTTACAAAGCAAGAATATTCGGTCATAGAGAAGTTAGATAAAATTGCAAAAGAACTTTACATCACAGTTTGTACAGATGAACTAAGAATAACCCAATCGCCTGAAATAGATATATTTTACGATAATAAGCAAACGGTTCAATCTCTTAGTAAAATAAACGACATAGACAAAGATTCTCAAATAAAATTGACTCAAAAATACAGATTTAAAAATGATGAATTGAAACATTTGGAAGAGAATTTATTTGCTGTGCCATATTATGTGTATGACGAGGAAATTAATAATATACAATTGTATTTGGCAGAGAACAAATATGCTGAAATAGAGCACATTGCTACAAATATTGTAAAGCTTGTTAGAGATGAAAATTACAGATATAAGGACATAGCTGTAATATGCAAAAATATTGATGAGTATTCAAGCTTGTGCAAAGCTATTTTTGCAGAATACGAAATCCCAGTATTTATAGATACTAAGAAAGATATTACTCGAAATTTATTGATAAAATATGTGTTATCAATACTAGAAATCTTTACAAAAAATTGGTCTTATGAAGCGGTATTTAATTATCTAAAAACTGGTTTTATAGATATAGACAATGTCTATGATTTGGAAAACTATTGCTTGAAGTGGGGTATTAAAGGGAAAAAATGGTATGAAGAACCTTGGAATTACGAAAAAACAAGGAGCACCAATTTTAATAATGAGCAAAAAATAATAGTAGGCCCTTTGCTAGAATTAAAAGAAAAGTTAAAAGGTACAAAAACAGCAAGGCAAATTAGTGAAAAACTTTACAATTTTATAGAAGAACAAATCAACAAAGAAAAATTAACAGAAGAAGAGTTAGAAGCATTAGAAATAATATATGAAGTACTTGAAGAGATTGCAAATATTTTTGAAGATGAAAATATCACTTTTGATCATTATTCAAGGCTATTGAAAACTGGTCTTGGAGCCAAGGAATTAGGACAGATTCCGCAAACTCAAGATAAAGTAACAGTTGGAGATGTTAATAGAAGTAGAACTCATAAAGTAAAAGCAGTTTTCATAATTGGCGTAAATGACGGTGTATTTCCAAGTGTAATGTCATCAGAAGGTTTTTTCAACGATAAAGATAGAGAAGAATTAAAACAAGAAGGTTTTGAATTAGCAAAAGGAAGTAAAGAAAAGCTATATGAAGAAAATTTCAACATATACAAGGCTTTTTCAACTGCTGAAGAAAAGCTGTTTATTTCGTATGCTTCAAGTGATGTTGACGGGAAGGCATTAAGAAAATCTTTGATAATATCTAAATTAAAAAGAATATTCCCAAAATTAGCCGAAATCTCACAAGAAGATGATGAAATTTTAACAAAAACAATTACATTTTCAAAATTATTAAATAACCTAGAAAATGATGACTGGAACGAAGTTTATAAATGGTATGAGAAAAATTTCCCTGAAAAATTAGAAGCAGCGATTTCAGGTCTTTCATACTCAAATGTACCGGAAAATCTAAATAAAGAAGAAGTAAAAAAATTGTATGGAGAAAATCTAAAGACAAGCATTTCAAAAATGGAAACATACAGAGCGTGCCCTTTTTCATATTTTTTGAAATATGGTTTAAATTTGTCAGACAAAGAAAAGCTTGATATAAAGCCAGTTGACACGGGTACATTTATGCATAACACAATTGATGAATTCTTTAAAAGAGCAAATGATATAAAAAATTTGTCTGATGAAGACATAAAAAATATATTAGAACAAATTATTGATGAAGAGTTGCAAAATGGCGGTAAATTCATGCTTACAGCTAAGTACAGAGTATTGGTGCAAAGATTAAAAAAAGTGTTATTTTTATCAATGAAGTACATAGTTGAAAGCTTGAAGGAAAGTCAATTTGATGTATTAGGAACAGAAATAAGTTTTGGAAAAGGAGAAAATCCTGCTATTGAAATCAATTTAGATGACGGTAGAAAGGTATTGATAGAAGGAAAAATTGATAGGGTAGATATTGCAAAAATGCCTGACGGCAAATTTATCAGAATAATAGATTACAAATCATCAAGCAAAGATATTAACTTAAATAAAGTAATTGCAGGGCTTCAGTTGCAATTGATAACTTATGTGGATGCAATGTGCAATAAAGATGAAGAATTACAACCAGCAGGAGCATTGTATTTCACTCTGTTAGAGCCTAAATTATTAGGAAACACAAAAAATTTTACTAAGGAAGAAATTGAAAAATTAATTAAAGAAAATTATAAAATGCAGGGATTAGTGTTGGCAGATGTCAATGTAATAAAGGCAATGGATTCAAATCTAACAACTGGTAAATCTGCTGTTATTCCTGTTACATTAAATAATAGTGGAGAAATCAATTATTCTAAATCTAGCACGGTTACAAGAGATGAGTTTGAAAGACTACAAAAATATACGAACAAGATAATAAAACAAATCTCTAAAGAAATTTTGGAAGGTAGAATAGATTTAAAACCTTACTATGATATGAAGGAAAAGAATACTCCTTGTAGATATTGTGAATATAGGTCGATTTGCCAATTTAATCCGAAATTCAAAGGAAATGATTATAAATATATAGGAACAAAATCAAGACAAGAAATACTAGATCAAATATAATAGGTTTGACATTAAATAGTTTTTGTAGTATAATTAATAATAGTTATTATCCGAATAGGATAAAGAAGAGATTTTATTTAATATGTTTAAGAGAAGAGAGAAAAGTAAATAATATTAAGGTAGTTTTTTCATGCGAAAAACTATCTCTATTTAGGCGTATTAAGAAATGGAGAGAAAAGATAAAATGGAAACAAAACAAAACAAGAGAGACACGAGAAAAACCGGCTATAGGAGAAACTATAGAAGCGGAAAATCAGTAAAACAAGACAAGTCAATATTAGACTTTAATTTTAAGAAAAGTAATCTAAAGATAATTGCATTAGGCGGATTAGATGAAATAGGAAAAAACATCACAGTTTTTGAATATGAAGATGAGATAATATTGGTAGACTGTGGATTGGAATTCCCTGAAGATGATATGTTAGGAGTAGATTTAGTAATTCCTGACGTAACATATTTAATTAGAAATAAAGATAAAATAAAGGGATTATTCATTACTCACGGTCACGAAGACCATATAGGCTCTATACCTTATGTGTTAAAACAAGTCAACATGCCAATTTATGCGACAAGACTTACAACTAAATTAATAGAGCATAAATTAGAAGAGCAACGTATAATGAACATAGCAAAAATCAATACTATAGAACAAGGCGAAACAGTTAATGTCGGAAAAATGCAAGTGGAATTTATTAGAAGTTCACACAGTATCCCAGATGCTGTAATGTTCGCAATTCATACACCTGTTGGAACTGTAGTGCATACAGGGGACTTCAAAGTTGACTATACACCAATTGATGGACAGATGATGGATTTAGGAAGATTAGCTGAACTTGGAAAAGAAGGAGTACTTGCTTTATTATCAGATAGTACAAATGCCGAAAGAAAAGGATTTACAATGTCTGAAAAATCTGTGGGTCCAGTTTTCGATAATCTGTTCGAAGGATGCAAGAAAAGAATAGTTGTTGCAACTTTTGCATCAAATGTTCACAGAGTTCAACAAATTGTAAACGCAGCTGTAAAATATAAAAGAAAGATTGCGGTATCAGGCAGAAGTATGATGAACATGATAGATGCTGCAAGAGACTTAAATTATATTGATGCACCTGACAACTTATTTATAGATATTGATTTAATCAAGAATTATAAAGATGAAGAGCTTGTAATAATTACAACAGGTAGTCAAGGCGAAACTATGTCAGCACTTACACGTATGGCAAATGGAGAGCACAAAAAAGTTACTCTAACAGGAAATGATTTAGTAATTATTTCAGCAAATCCTATTCCAGGAAATGAAAAAGCAGTATCTAATGTAATTGATAAATTACTTAAAATTGGAGCCGAAGTCGTTTATAGTGCATTGGCTGATGTTCACGTTTCAGGACACGCTTGTCAAGAAGAACAAAAACTCATCATGGCTTTAACAAAACCAAAATATTTTATCCCAGTTCATGGAGAATATAGACAATTAATAGCACACAGAGACACCGCAATAGAAATGGGAATAGATAAAGAAAATATATTTATTTCAAATAATGGTAGAGAAATAGAGCTTAATGAAAACGAAGCAAAACTTGGTGGAACTGTACCTTCAGGCAGAGTAATGGTTGACGGTCTTGGAGTTGGAGATGTAGGAAGTGTAGTTTTAAGAGATAGACAGCATTTATCACAAGACGGATTAATAGTAATAGTAATGTCTATGGATAGAGCAGGAGAAATTGTATCAGGACCTGATGTTATTTCAAGGGGATTTGTCTATGTTAGAGAATCTGAAAATTTAATGGAAGAAGTAAAAAGTTTCATTAGAAATGAAATCAAGGATTTAGAAGCAAATCATGTAACAGATTGGTCAATAATAAAATCTACATTAAAAGATAGAGTTAGAGATTTTGTATTCAACAAAACAAAAAGGAACCCAATGATTCTACCAATCATTATGGAAGTGTAA
>CANQJG010000052.1 GCA_947624185.1 uncultured Clostridia bacterium
CAATTTTTTGATTATTATATTTTGCATTTATTATATTTTAAATTTAGTAATTTTGTATTTTATTATATTTGCACTTATTATATTTTAAATTTAATAATTCTGTATTTTATTATACTTTGCATTTATTATAGTATTTATTATTGATTTAAATTGTTTTCTGTAAATCGCCATGAATCTTTGCACATATCTTCAAGATTTTTTTCAGCCTTCCAGCCTAGCATTTCTTCTGCTTTTGTTGGATCTGCGTAACACTCTGCAATATCTCCTGGTCTTCTTGCTGTAATTTCATATTTAATTTTTACGCCTGTTGCGTTTTCGAAATTTTTAACAATATCTAAAACGGAATATCCTGTTCCTGTTCCTAAATTATATGCTTCCACACCTTTCATTTTGTCTGCTCTTTCAATTGCCTTAATATGTCCTTTTGCCAAATCGACAACATGGATGTAATCTCTTACACCTGTTCCGTCATGTGTGTCATAATCATTTCCAAAAACATTTAAATGGTCTAATTTGCCAAGTGCTACTTGATTTATATATGGCATTAAATTATTTGGGATACCGTTTGGTGATTCGCCTATCAATCCACTTTCATGTGCACCAATTGGATTGAAATATCTTAATAAAACTACACTCCAAGCACTATCTGATACATACACATCTTGTAAAATTTGCTCTATCATGACCTTTGTTTGTCCATAAGGATTTGTTGCTGATTTTGGAAAATCTTCCTTTATTGGAACTGTTGCTGGATCTCCGTACACAGTTGCGGATGAGCTAAATACTATCTTTTTTACATCATGACTTCTCATACAGTCTAACAATACAAGTGTTCCGGTAATGTTATTTTGATAATATTCTATTGGTTTTGCTACTGATTCTCCTACTGCTTTTAATGCTGCAAAATGGATTACTGCAGTTATATCAGGATTTTCATCAAATACTTTATTTAATGCTTGTTTATCTAAAATATCCACTTCATAAAATTTGAAATCTTTTCCTGTTATTTTTTTTATTGCTTCTAATGCTTGTGGTTTGCTGTTAGAAAAATTATCCACTATCACCACATCATATCCTGAATTTAATAGCTCTACAACTGTGTGTGAACCTATGTATCCAGCTCCGCCTGTTACTAAAATTGACATTTTCTTCACCTTATATAATATAAAATTATACCCTTTCTTTATTAATTATTATGATTTTTATAATTACTATATTTGTTTTGTAAATATTATGTTCTTTTTATTAATACTATATTTTAATATTACATCATTTTTATTAATACTATATTCATTTTTTATAAATTTACTGATGTATGAAATTTTTGCTTAAACAATTTAATTATTGACTCACTATCTATTCCAAAATGATGCATTAATTCTTCCGGTTTTCCTGACATGCCAAAACAATCATTGTTTCCCATTTTAATTAATTTTTTTGGATATTTTTCAGTTAGCACATCTGCTATTGTTGTTCCTAATCCACCTATTACATTGTGATCTTCCACAGATACCAATATTCCAGTTTCTTTTGCACATTTTATAATTATTTCTTCATCAATAGGTTTTATTGTATGAACATCAACAACTCTTACATCTATGCCTTCTTCTAACAATTTTTCTTGTGCCTGCAAAGCTTGTGAGACAGTCACTCCAGTTGCAAATATAGTGCCGTCTAAACCTTCTCCAATTTGTACTGCTTTTCCTATTTCAAATTGTACATCTTCTTCATATATTACTGGAGTTTTTAATCTGCTTAATCTTAAATATACTGGTCCCTGATATTCCGCTATTTTGCGCATTAATTTTCTTGTTTGCACATCATCTGAAGGAGATATTACGACCATATTTGGTAAACCTCTCATTAAATTTATATCTTCTAACATTTGATGTGTTGCACCGTCTTCTCCAACCGTAATTCCTGCGTGCGTTCCACAAATTTTTACATTTAACTTTGGATATGCTATGCTTGTTCTAATTTGGTCATATACTCTTCCTGTTGCAAATGCTGCAAATGTGGCTGCAAATGGGATTTTACCACACGTTGCTAATCCTGCTGCAGTTCCTATCATGTCCGCTTCTGCAATTCCAACTTCAATAAATCTATTTGGATATTTTTCTTTAAAAATTTCAGTTTTAGTTGAACTATCTAAATCAGCATCAAGTACAACAATATTTTCGTTTTTAAAATTTGCTAGTTCTTTTCCAAAACTTTCTCTAGTGGCGATTTTTTTTACTTCTTCCATTTTTAATATCACTCCCTTCTAGTCACAAATCTAGTTGGAAAAGAATTAAATTTTGGCAATGAAGTTTGACAACACCAAAATTGTAATTATTTTTCAACCTTATTTTTCCTAATTTCTTCTTTTAGTTCTTCGATTGCTAGCTTATATTCTTTCTCATCCATTGCTTTTCCATGCCAAGCAACATTATCTTCCATAAAAGATATTCCTTTTCCTTTAATTGTTTTAGCTACGATTACTGTAGGTTTTTGCTCATTTTCTCTTGCTTTGCTAAATGCAGACATTATCTCTTCTATATTATGTCCATCTATGATTATTGTATTAAATCCAAAACTTTCAAATTTTTCTGCAATATTTTCAGCATTTAATGATTTAATTTCTTCAGTTTTTCCAGTTAGTTGCAAATTATTACAATCAACTATTACACATAAATTGTCTAAATTATATTTATTAGAAGTCATTGCAGCTTCCCAAATTTGTCCTTCTTGTAGTTCTCCGTCTCCAAGTAAACAATATACTCTATATTTTTTGTTATCAATTTTTGCCGCAAGTGCCATTCCATTAGCAACTGACAATCCCTGTCCTAAAGATCCAGTTGTCATGTCCACTCCCGGCACTTTATTCATGTCCGGATGTCCTTGAAATTGACTATCCATTTTTCTAAATGAATTTATATCATCTTCAAAAACATACCCTTTTTCTTGCAACACTGCATAAAGTGCAGATGATGCGTGCCCTTTTGATAGCACAAATCTATCCCTTTCTTGTTTATCAGGCTCATTTGGATCAATATTCATTTCGTCAAAATACAAAACTGACAAGATATCTGCACAAGATAATGATCCGCCTGGATGACCTGACTTCGCATTATATATTTCTGTTAAAATATCTTGTCTTATTTGATTTGCTTTTTTCTTCAATTCTTCTACTTTTGTAATATCCATACATCTATTTCCCTTCTTTTAGTTTTCTAACTTGTAGGGCTTAAACTCTAGGAAGTCTGAGCTTACTAAATTTAGATTAACTCCACAAGCATTTCCTATTACAGCTTCATCATGCAAATTTCCGTGCAAATGTCCATATACACACTCTTGAATTCCATATTTTTTCATTAATTCTATATATTCACTTTTTTCTTTTTTCTCTATCATATTTTTAGTAATCGGTGGATAATGCATCATGCAAATTATTTTTTTATTTATATTTTTTTTCAAAGCATCTTTTATTGAAAGCTCTAATCTCGCACACTCTCTTTTTAGCATTTTCTCACTATTTTCTGTATCATTAAAAGCCCAGCCCCTTGTTCCAACTATCATTGCTTGTTCTGTTTCATAAGCATTATTGAATACAAAATCAATATTTTCATAATTATTTTGTTCTAAGAATTCCTTCATGCGTTTCAATGTAGACCACCAATAATCATGATTTCCTTTTAACAGAACTTTTTTTCCTTTTAGTTTATTTATGAATTCAAAATCTAATTTTGTATCTTCTAAATATGTTGCCCATGAGAAATCTCCTGGAATTAATACAATATCATTTTCTGTAATTGTATTATTCCAGTTCTTTTCTATTTTTGCTTCATAATTATCCCAATTTTCACCAAATATATTCATTGGTTTGTTTGTTCCAAAAGATAAGTGTAAATCTCCTATCGCATAAATTGACAATTATTTTCCTCCGTTTCTTTTATAAACATTATAATTTTAAATCTGGTTTTGCATTTAATGTTAAATCACTTATTTTTCCTGCTATATAATTATAATATCCTGCTGAAGCAATCATTGCTGCATTATCAGTACAAAGTTTTAAATCAGGCATATATACTTTTGCATTTTCAAGTTTCATAAATTCTTCTCTAATGTAGCTATTTGCAGATACTCCGCCTGCCAATACTATTGTGTTTATATTTGTTTTTTCTATTGATTTTTTTACATTTTCGACTAAGATTTCCGCAATTGTTTTTTCAAAACTTTTGCATAAATCTGATTTATTAACATCAGGATTCTTGTGATGTAAATTAATAACTGCTGTTTTTATTCCACTAAAACTAAAATCCAAATTTTCAAAATGTGTTTTTGGTAATTCTATATTAGCTTGTCCATTTTTTCCTAATTCATCAATCTTAGGGCCGCCCGGATACCCCAAATCCATTATTCTAGCGACTTTGTCAAATGCTTCTCCTACGGCGTCATCTCTAGTTTTGCCTAATACTTCAAAATCTGTATAATCTTTTACATGTATTATTTGTGTATTTCCACCTGACATCATAACACATATAAAAGGTGGTTTTAAGTCGCTATGTGTAATATAATTTGCTGCAATATGTCCTTCTATATGATTAGTTCCAACTAATGGCTTATTCATTGCAAAGCTTAATGCTTTTCCATAAGAAAGACCTACTAATAAGGCACCTACCAATCCAGGTCCATACGTGCATGCAACTGCATCAACATCTTCAAATGTTATATTGGCTTCTTTTACAGCTAGTTTTGTAACTTCAGAAATGTTTTGTATATGATTTCTTGATGCTATTTCAGGCACCACTCCACCATAAAGTTTATGTATATCTATTTGTGAATTTACGATATTTGACAAAACTTCTCTGCCATTTTTTACAACTGATGCTGCAGTTTCATCACAGCTTGATTCAATTCCTAATACAAATATGTCTTTCATCTATGCTCCTAATCTTATTATCATATTAATTAAATCTATTAATCTTTCATTTATAAATCCAATCACTGGCTTTATTATTAATCCTGCAATTGGTGTAATCCAAATTGCGATAAATATTATATATAAAATGTATTCATGATTTGTGTACCACGCTCTTGCTCTTGAAGGTAAAAATCCTAATAATATTTTTGAGCCATCCAATGGTGGTAATGGTATTAAATTAAATACTCCTAGTCCAACATTTATTGAAATTGTATATAAAATTATTTGTTCTATTACGTAACCTGTAGTTGTTAACAAGAAACTGGAACCAAATGCAGCTAGCAAGCCATAAATTATCGAAAATACTATTGCTAGTATAAAGTTCATTACTGGACCTGCCAATGATACAAGTGCATTTCCTTTTCTTATACTTATAGTTCTATTGAAATTATTTGAATTGATTTGCACAGGCTTTCCCCAGCCAAATCCAGCAGTTAAAAGCAATATGGCTCCTACTGGATCAAGATGTTTCAATGGATTTAATGTAAGCCTTCCTTGATTTCTAGGGGTATCATCCCCTAGTCTATCAGCCATCCATGCATGAGCAAATTCATGAAATGTAATGGCTATTAAAATTGCTGGAATTGATAACAATAATTCCATAAATTTTCCTGGTGTTGTAAGATAATAACTAATATTTTCTATAATTAACCCTATTAGCAATATCATCATCCAAGGGTTTGAAAAACTATTTGTAAAAAACATTTATCTCTCCTTTTTTATCTTAAATTGTGGTTTAATGGTCTGAAAGTGGCTTCATTGTAGGGAAAAGTAATATATCTCTAATTGAAGGTGAATCAGTTAATAGCATTATTAATCTATCTAATCCGATGCCAAGACCTCCTGTTGGTGGCATACCTATTTCTAGTGCGTTTACAAAATCTTCATCCATCATACCTGCTTCTTCGTCTCCATTAGCTCTAGCTTCTGCTTGTTTTTTCAATCTATCATATTGATCAATTGGATCATTAAGCTCAGAATAAGCATTTGCATATTCTCTTCCACCAATATATAATTCAAATCTTTCTGTAAGTTTTGGTTCGTCTTTTTTCTTTTTAGTAAGTGGTGATACTTCAATTGGGAAATCCATTATAAATGTTGGTTGAATAAGTGTTTCTTCTACAAATGTTTCAAAGAATTCATTTATAATATGTCCCCTTGTTGTTTTTCCTTCTTCTAATTGTACATTTTTTTCCTTTGCTATTTTTTGTGCTTCTTCGTCCGTTGTTATTTCATTGAAATCAATTCCAGTTTCATTTTTTATTGCGTCTATCATAGTAACTCTATTAAATGGTGGTGTTAGATCAATTTCTGTTCCTTGATATGTTATTTTTGTGTTTCCAGTTACTTTAAGTGCTAATTTTGAGATAATTTCTTCTGTTATATTCATCATATCATGATAATCTTCAAATGCTGAATACAATTCCATATTGGTAAATTCAGGGTTATGTTTTATGTCCATACCTTCATTTCTGAAGTTTTTACATATTTCATAAACCTTGTCAAATCCACCTACTATTAGCCTTTTCAAATTAAGTTCAGGTGCAATTCTTAAATACATATCAATATCTAGTGTATGATGATGTGTTTCAAATGGTCTTGCTGCATCCCCTGTTATTAAATTATTTAATATTGGAGTTTCTACTTCAAAATATCCCTTTTCATCTAGTATTCTTCTTAGTTCTTTTATTATCATTGTTCTTTTTACAAAAGTGTCTTTAACTTCAGGGTTTACTATTAAATCCACATATCTTTGTCTATATCTTAGATCTGTGTCCTTTAATCCATGGAATTTTTCCGGTAATGGTTTTAATGATTTACAAAGTAATGTTACTTCTTTTGCATGAATAGATATTTCCTCAGTTCTAGTTTTAAATACAAATCCTGTTATTCCAATTATATCTCCAATATCATATTCTTTAAATTCTTTGTAACTTTCTTCTCCCAAGTCATTTATGCTTACATAACTTTGTATCTTTCCTTCTGAATCTTGAATATGACAAAAAGAGGCTTTTCCCATTATTCTTTTTGCCATTAATCTTCCAGCAATAGTTACATCTTTTCCTTCTAATTCTGCATAATTATCCACTATTTGCTTACTTGTGTGTGTTCTATTAAACTTGGTAATTTCATAAGGATTTTTTCCTTCTTCAATTAATTTATCTAATTTTTCTTTTCTAATTTGCATTAGATGATTTACATCTAATTCTGTTATTTCTTGATTTTCAGCATCATTTACTTGATTATTCATATTGTTTGTTTTTTCATTTTTGATATTGTTCTCTCGCATCTTCTCTTTCCTTTCATTTAATTATTACTATACATAATATATACAATAAAAATATATTATATATAATTAATACCATCAATAATATTAATAATTAATAATTTGTAATTTTGAATCCATTTAATTATACCCTAAAAATGGCAATTTGTAAACATTTTTATATTACATTTTAGAATTTCAATTTTTATGCTGATTTTCTAAGCTCTAATGCATGCTTTCTTGCAATTTCTGTAATATCTCCATTGGATATTCTTGCAATTTCATTAATTATTTCTTCTTCTTCAAGTTTCTTTATTTGAGTGTGTGTTCTTTCATTGCATGTAATCTTGCTAATATAATAATTTTGTTCTCCTTTTGCAGCTATGCTTGGTTGATGAGTTATACATATTACTTGATGATTTTTTCCAATGATTTTTAATTTCTGACCAACTGACTTAGCTGCTTTACCACTTATTCCTGTATCAATTTCGTCAAATATTAATATAGGTGTACTGTCTGTGTCTGCTAAAACTGTTTTTATTGCAAGCATTATTCTTGACATTTCTCCACCTGAAGCTATTTTTGAAAGTTCTTTTGCATCTTCTCCTAAATTAGTTGATATAAAGAATTCTATCTCATCTAAACCACGTTTATCAAATTCTTCTTTTGGCTTAATTACAACTGTAAATTTGGCGTTTGGCATTTC
>CANQJG010000053.1 GCA_947624185.1 uncultured Clostridia bacterium
CTAATTTATCTGTTGGTTTCTTGCGTATTAAATCTTTATCACTATTTATTGTTATTTTCTCTATTTTTTCTTCTAATAATACTTCTACAAACGATTTTGTTATTTCTTCATTGTCTTTACTAAATAAACATTGAAATACTATATCTATTTTTGGCTTTAACAATTCCTTCCCTTGATTTTCTTTTTCTGTTGACTCATTTGTTTTATTTTCTTTTGTTCTTTTGGCTTCCTTTTCCTTGGTTTCATTATCTTTAATTTGTGTTTCTTTCATTGATTTTCTTTCCTCCTGTTTCTTAATTTTGGATAGTATTTTTATATTCTATTTTTATAGACTAAGCTTCACTATCTTGTTTCTGTAGTTTAAGTCTGCTACAAGAACTTGATGTAATTATTTTAGATATAATTTTCAACTCCTTTCCTATTCTTAATATGCAATATATGGTAATTTAACATTTTCCATTATATGACATATTCTACCATTTGTCAATAATTTCTAGAAAATAATGTTAAAATTTGTCATCATTGATTTCTGCAACATTAAAGAACTTTTCAAACCTATAATACACTATCTTGACAAGCTAAAAATAAATTGTTTCATATTATTTTTTCGTTTTTACACCTAAAAATAGTGCATAAATTTTATTATTTTAAAATTTACACACTATATAATACACTATTGCACTTCTTTACAAAATTACGTTTTTCTTTTCATTTGACGGTAAATGGCATTTATCTCTTTCCTTGATGCATATCTATTTTCTATATTTAATCTAATTCCTTCCTAAGGCACAAATCTAGTTAGGAAATAATTACACTTTCAAGACCTATTCTTCCACCAATGCAAGATTTTCATTTCCTACAATTTCTTGGAATTCCTTGATAGTGTCATCATTTGCAAAGATTGCTCCTGAAGGCTTTAGTTCTCCATTTTGATTAACATATACTGATAAATTATTTCTATCTCCTGTGAAGAATTTAATTGCTCCCCTTAGCTTATCTTTTTTGCTGTCATTTATGTTGTCCAAATTAATTTCTAAATGCTTTCTTCCATTTGATTTTAATTCTGTGATGTTATTTGCTACTATGCTGATGTCGTTTTCGTCTTTTATGCTGATTCTGCCGTCAACCATAATTAGATTTTCTTCCATTAATAGTCTGTTACATCTATTATAGCATGTTTCAAATACAATTATTTCACAACTTCCATACAAGTCTTCTACTGTTACAAATACCATGATTTTATTATTTTTTGTGTATTTCTTTTTTATATTTGTGATTACTCCTGCGAATTTTACCTGTTTTCCGTCTTCTAATTCACATATTCCTTCTTCTTGAAGTTGCTCCAATGCTTCTTCTATTTGCATTGTGTTCAAATTAGTTGTTTCTTCTATTTGCTTTCTATATTTTTCAAGTGGATGCCCTGATATATATATTCCTAGCATTTCTTTTTCCATTGATAATAGTTCTTTCTCAGTATATTCTTTTTGTTCTATGAAGGTATATTTCATTTTTTGTATATCTTCTTCTGTTGTTGATATGTCAAACATTGTTATTTGGTCAGAATAGTCCTTTTTATTTGCGTCTGCAATTGTGTCTATTATCTGTTCAAAAGATGCTATTAGCGTGCTTCTCGTTTTGCCTAAATTGTCAAATGCTCCTGATTTTATTAAACTTTCTATACATTTTTTATTGACTGATTCTCCGTAAATTCTTTCTGCAAAATCTGTGAAATCTTTATATTCTCCGTTTTTTTCTCTTTCTTCTACTATTGCGTCAACTGCTGCTATTCCAACGTTTTTTATACTTCCTAATCCGAATCTTATCGCATTTCCTTTTGCTGTAAATTTAGTAAAACTTTTATTTATATCAGGTTTTAAAATACTTAAATTTAGCCTTTTACACTCATTTATATATACTGGCACTTTTCCTAAATTGCCCAAAAAACTATTTAACATTGCTGCCATGAATTCTGCTGGATAATATGCTTTTAAATATGCTGTTTGATATGCTACTACTGCGTAACATGCTGCATGTGATTTATTAAATGCGTATTTTGCGAATTCTGCCATTTCATCGAAAATTTTGTTGGCTGACTTTTCATCTATTCCATTTCTTACACAGCCTTGTATCTCTACATTTCCATTTTCGTCAAGTTTTCCGTTTACAAAATTTTCTCTTTCTTTTGCCATTACATCAAGTTTTTTCTTTCCCATTGCACGTCTTACCAAATCTGCTCTTCCAAGAGAATATCCTGCTAGATTTCTTACTATTTGCATAACTTGTTCTTGGTAAACCATACATCCATACGTTACTTCTAATATTGGCTTTAATGCTGGATGAGTGTAAACTGCATTGTCCGGGTCTTTTTTATTTGCTATATATCTTGGTATCTGATCCATTGGTCCTGGTCTATACAATGATACTCCAGCTATTATATCTTCTAGACAGTCAGGCTTTAATTCCTTCATGAAATTAGTCATACCTTGACTTTCAAATTGGAATATTCCTATTGAATCACCGTCTTGCCATAATTTATATACTTTTTGATCATCCATGTTTTTATCAAATTCTATATCAATTCCTTGATTTTCTTTAATTAATTCTTTTGCATCTCTTATTACTGTGAGTGTTCTTAATCCTAGAAAATCCATTTTTAGAAGTCCAAGTTCTTCCAATGTTGTCATTATATATTGTGTTGATATTACTCCGTCTCTTGCATAAAGTGGCACATAGTCAACTACTGGTTCTCTTGATATAATTATTCCACAAGCATGGGTTGACGCCTGCCTTGGCATACCTTCTAATGCCATTGCTATATCTAATAATTTTTTTATTTGTTCATCTGTTTCATACATTTCTTTGAGTTCTCTATTGATTTCTAATGCTTTTGCTATTGTGATATGTATCTCGTTTGGTATCATTTTTGCTAAATTATTAGTTTCAGCATAAGGAAAATCTAATACTCTTCCTACATCTCTTATTACCATTTTGGCTGCCATTGTGCCGAAAGTAATAATCTGAGATACATGGTCTGCTCCATATTTTTCTGCAACATAATCTATTACTTCTTGCCTTTTTTCATAGTCGAAATCAATATCAAAATCAGGCATACTTATTCTTTCCGGATTTAAAAATCTTTCAAAAATAAGACCATATTTTATTGGATCAATGTCTGTGATTTCAATTGCATAAGCTACGATTGATCCTGCTCCTGAGCCCCTTCCCGGTCCTACAGGAATATCGTGTGATTTTGCGAAATGAACATAATCCCATACAATTAAGAAATAATCAACATATCCCATTTTTTTGATTACGTCAAGTTCATATTCTTCTCTATCAAGTATATCTTGTGATACATTTTCTCCGTATCTATTTTTGATTCCGTCATCTGTAAGTTTTTTCAAATAGTCAAAATGAGTTTCGTATCCTTCAGGCACATCATAATTTGGAAGTATGGTATGTCCAAATTCAAACTCCACATTGCACTTCTCAGCTACTTTTACAGTATTTTCAATTGCGTCAGGCACAGCATTAAAATAATCAATCATTTCTTCAGGTGATTTTATGTAAAGTTCGTCAGTGTCAAATCTCATCCTATCTTCATCAGACATCCTTTTGCCTGTCTGAATACATAGCAAAACTTCGTGATTATACGCATCTTCCTTCTTTAAATAGTGTGAATCATTTGTTGCTAAAAGTGGTATATCAAGTTCTCTTGCAATCTGTATCAATTTTTGATTAACCAAAGCCTGTTCTTTAATTCCATTATTTTGAATTTCTAAATAATAATCTTCTCCAAATAGATTTTTGTACCATAAGGCGGCTTGTTTAGCTCCTTCTATATCGCCATTATTTATGTACATTGGGATTTCTCCAGCCAAACACGCTGAAGAACACACTAATCCTTCATGATATTTTTCTAATACTTCTTTATCTATTCTTGGTTTATAATAAAATCCTTCTGTAAAGCCAAGTGAAACGATTTTGGTCAAATTTTTATACCCTTCATTATCTTTGGCTAATAAGATTAAATGGTTGTATCTGCTATCAAGCACAGGGTCTTTGTCTGTCAACTTTCTTGGTGCGACATAAACTTCGCAACCAATGATAGGCTTTACACCATTTGCTTTACAAGCTTTATAAAAATCGATTACGCCAAACATAACGCCATGGTCAGTTATAGCCATTGCATCCATACCAAGCTCTTTTGCTCTTACTGGCAAATCTTTTATTCTATTTGCTCCGTCCAACAAACTAAATTCACTATGAACGTGTAAATGAACAAATTTCCCTTCTAACATTACTTTTTGCTCCTTGCATTTTTTTGCATTATATCATTTAATGTAACATTTTTCAATTGTATTTTGTTTTTTCTTTACCCAAAGGCAGATTCATGGTATAATTATAATTAGTATTTTGAGAAATGGAGTTTTTATGCTAAAGAAATATTTAAATAGATTAGAATTTAATGAAATACGTGGTAAATTATCAACATATTGTCAAACTTTTGTTGGCAAAAACATTGCTGATAATCTTGAGCCTTATACAGATGTAGACAAAATAAATAAATACTTAAGTGAAACTAGTGAAGCTAATTATCTGATTTCTAACGCAGGTTCATTTCCAATTAGTGAAATGAGCGATTTAAGTTTGTGCTTAAAAATGCTAGAAAGTAGTATTAGTCTAAATGCTAAGAATTTATTGGAAATGGCTGAATTATTAAGGATTTCGAAAGATTTGAAGGAATTTTATAATAAAGCTGAATTAGATTTAGAATTTTTAAATGTGTACTTTTCTCAGTTATATTCGAATTTTGACATTGAAAAGAAAATATTTTCGTGTATTATTTCAGAAGATGAAATCGCTGATAATGCTTCTAGCGAGCTATCTTCAATTAGAAGAAATAAAAAAAATATTGAAGCTGGCATCAAGGAAAAGCTTAATCACATCATACGTTCTAGTGAATATTCTAAATACATAATGGATCAAGTTGTTACAATTAGAAATAATCGTTACGTCATCCCTGTCAAAGAAGAGTACAGAAATAATGTAAAGGGATTTATTCACGATACATCTAGTAGTGGCTCTACTGTTTATATTGAGCCAATGGCAATATTTGAAATGAATAATAAAATTAATAGTTTGATAGTTGAAGAAAATAAGGAAATTGAGAAAATTCTAAATAATTTATCTGCTCTGCTTTTTCCTATTGTAAATAATCTAAGGCAAACTTATAATTTGATTGGTATGCTTGATTTCATATCTGCCAAAGCAAGATTTTCAATTGATTACGATTGCACCAAACCCGAAATCGGCTCTTATCTTGATTTCAAACAAGCTAGACACCCATTAATTAATAAAGATAAGGTCGTTCCGATTGATGTTAATTTAGGCAAGGATTTTCATACATTGGTTATTACTGGTCCAAATACTGGTGGTAAAACTGTCACATTAAAAACAGTCGGTCTTTTGTGCGCCATGGCTCAAGCTGGTTTATGTATACCAGTAAGAGAAGGTAGCAAAATTAAGGTATTTGACAATATCTTTGCAGACATTGGAGATGAGCAAAGCATTGAAGAATCACTTAGTACATTTTCTTCTCACATTACTAACATTGTGCAAATAATAAATAATTTCACAGAAAATAGCCTAATATTAGTTGATGAGCTCGGTTCAGGCACTGACCCACTTGAAGGTGCTAACTTAGCTATCAGTTTGCTAGAACATTTTTCAAGTAAAAAGGCTCTAACCATTGCTACTACACACTATCATGAGATTAAAAATTATTGCATAACACATGATGATTTTGAAAATGCAAGTTGCGAATTTGATTTGGCAACTTTAAAACCAACGTATCACTTGCTTTTAGGCATCCCCCGGCAAGAGCAATGCTTTTGAGATAAGCAAAAAACTTGGAATATCTAATGATATTATTGAACGTGCTTCTTCTCTTATCTCTAAGCCTGACACAGATATCGAAACACTTATGAAAGAGATTTATGACGATAAAGCTGAAATTGAAAAGCAGAAAATTGAGATTGAGAAAAATTTAGCCCAAGTTGAATTGTTACGAAAAGATTTAGAAACTCAAAATAATGATAAATTAATCAAAGAGCAAGAAAAAATAGAAAATGCCAAAAGAGAAGCAAAAGAAATTTTAATAAATGCCAAAAATAAAGCCAGCGAAGTCATTAAAGAGCTTGATAATACTAATAATGTAAAGAAAGCAAATGCGATTAGAAATGAACTAAATGATTCAATTAATGAAATTGGCGGAGACGGTTTGGATTTGAGCGTGCTACTATCACTCAACCAAAAATGTAACGATTCGTTAGATGCTTCTGAAAATCCAAAAGATACCAAGGCTAAAAATAGCTCTGTTCAAAAAGACTCTGTCAAAAATAAAAATATGACTAATAACCATTATAATAATCGCGCTAGTAATTCAGGGAAAGTTCACGTAAATAATAATAAAGCTCAAACTGTATCTGCTGAAATTAATCTTTTAGGCGAAACTGTTGACTCTGCTATTGAAATTTTGGATAAATATTTTGACAATTGCAAAATGGCGAATTTAAAGCAAGTAAGAGTGGTGCATGGCAAAGGTACTGGTAAACTAAGACAAGGAATTCATGCATATTTAAAAAAATCCAAATATGTAGATAGCTTTAACATAGCTGGATATGGCGAAGGTGATTATGGAGTTACGATTGTTAATTTGAAAATGTAATAATCTGACATGTATATAGATATAACAATACACTGGTATAACACGTGGTTTACCCTTGAAGTTAAGTTAAGATAAGGCTGTTGGACAAATGCCACAGCCTTATTTTCATGCAATTTGTATTATAGTCCACTTAAACGTCTTAATACTTGCCTTTGACAGCAACACCTTCTGCATGCACAAGTGTTAGGGAAATTGTTGTTACCATTTCCATTATTACCGCCATTATTATTGCCACTATTGTTGTTGCCATTATTATTGTTTCCGCTATTATTATTTCCGATTGTTGTTATTTCCAGTGTTATTGTTGCCATTGTTATTATTACCACTATTATTATTGCCGGTTATTGTTGTTTCCACTATTGTTATTGCTATTGTTTCCATTGCCATTATTGTTATCACCATTATTATTGCCACCATTGTTATTACCACCGTTGTTGTTGCCACCGTTATTGTTGCCACCATTATTGTTTCCGGTTATTATTTCCGATTATTGTTACCATTATTATCTAAATTGTCTAATCTGTTAATTAAGTTTTGTATCGTTCTATAAATCAGAGCTGTAACTAATGCTAATATACTATAAGCAATGGCATATATCAAAAAGTCCACTGTAAATGCAGTAAATGTTACAATCAAAAATATCGCAAATACTATTGATGCAACTAGAAATGGATTGTCAAAAATATTTTCTAGTGCTATTGCAAATACTATTGTAACGAGTGGAAATACAAAAAATAGTAAGATTGGATCTATCATATATTTTCCCCCTGCTATATTATATTTACAATCTTACTATTTTGTTAACGTAATTTATTTGATTGTTTTGTGTTGGGATTTAGTCAGCTACTGAACATTATAATTGCAATCTATTTGTTTAATGAGTGATTTTCTAGCCATACCACATCCCATTTTCACGGAAAATGATAGTGTATTATATAGTGTGTAAATTTTAAAATAATAAAATTTATGCACTATTTTAAGGTGCAAGAACGGAGAAAAAATATGGAACAATTTACTTTAAAAGAATTATTAAGAAGAAAATTAGATGAAACATATATAATCATTTATGCCATAAA
>CANQJG010000054.1 GCA_947624185.1 uncultured Clostridia bacterium
ATAATTAATGAAAAAGCCACACACGCTGCAAATAACGGTGAATTAATGCCTTCACTTTTTCCAATCATTGTAGTAATACACATTACTAAAGCCGAGTGTGAACTTGGCATCCCGCCTGCTCCGTAAAATCTTGAAAAATCCCATACGCCTTCATCAAATCTTTTATAGATCACCTTAAATATTTGTATGCAAATCCATGTAATGGCTGGCACTATTATTAATTTGTAATTTTCGAAAAAATGTATCATGCCTTTATTATCTTACTCCTAATCTTAATTGCTTTTTACTTCTATACTTAATTTTGTTTTTCTTAGCTTTCATTTTTGCTAGCTTTCATTTTTTACTTGCTTTCATTTTTTACTTGCTTTCATTTTTTACTTGCTTTCATTTTAATCTTTGTCATCTATTTATAATTACTTATTCCTTAATCTATACTTTAAAAGTTAGTCGTCTTTTGCAACAAAATCTTTTTCTTCTCCGTCAATTAATATTGTTATTTTCTTTTCAGCATTTTTTAACATTTCGTTGCACTTTTTTGAAAGCTCCATGCCTTCTTCAAACTTTTTTACAGACGTATCTAAATCTAAATCATCTTTTTCTAATTCATCAGCAAGCTTTTCTAAATCTGTCATTGCTTTTTCAAAACTAATATCATCCTTCATACGCTTTTCCTTTCTTTTCTATTACATTTGCTTTTGCCACTCCGTCAATGTACCTTATATTTATTGAATCACCAATATTTAAGTCTTCGATTTTCTTTATAATCTTTCCATTTTTTTCAGTGATTGCATATCCCCTAGCAATTGTCTTCATTGGGCTTAAAGCATCAAGTTTAGTAACATTTTTGCTTAGGCTCATCTTTGCATTATTTAATTTATTTGTTATGAAAGTATTTATATTTTTTACAAGGTTATCAATTAAAATATATTTTTCATTTATCTTTTGCAATGGCTCTTTAAACACTCTTCTAGTCATACATTTTTCATATCTTAATTGCATTAGTTGAACTTTTTTCTTCAAAGCAGTTTTTAGTCTATTGTTATATAAATCTATTGTATATTTTACATCTGATATATTCGGAACCGCTAATTCTGCTGCTGCAGAAGGTGTAGGTGCTCTCAAATCTGCCACAAAATCAGCTATTGTAAAATCTGTCTCATGTCCTACTGCTGAAATTATTGGAATCTCTGATTCATAAATTGCTCTTGCTAGTAATTCTTCATTAAAAGGCCATAAATCTTCCAAAGATCCGCCACCTCTTCCAATGATTAAAACGTCAGCAAGCTTTTCTTTATTCATTTTTTCTATTCCCTGTGCAATCTCTTTTTCTGCTCCTGCTCCTTGTACTGGAACTGGAATAAGCCTTATTCTCACATTTGGATTTCTTCTAGTCGAAACATTTATTATATCCCTTATAACTGCTCCAGTAGATGACGTAAGCACTCCTATTGTTTTAGGAAACATTG
This sequence comes from uncultured Clostridia bacterium, assembly GCA_947624185.1. GTDB lineage: Bacteria > Bacillota > Clostridia > TANB77 > CAG-508 > CAG-793. Next base: position 1,467 of record CANQJG010000054.1, read on the forward strand.
GTATTTTCTTTTTATGAGATTCAGCGAATAATCCTTCACTTTCAAGTTTCGCTTTTAATTTTTCATATTCTTCATAAAGTGAACCAATTCCGTCTTGTTTTATGGCTTTAACATATATCTGATATACTCCGTCTCTTTCAAATACCGAAACAGAGCCCAAGACGCAGACTTTCATCCCGTCCTTGGGCATAAAATTCAAATATCCTGTATAACTTTTAAACATGACACATTTTATAAGTGATTTCTCATCTTTCAAAGTAAAATACATGTGTCCTGTATAATGTAATTTGAAATTAGAGATTTCGCCTCTTACATATACATTGTTTAAATATTCGTCAGAATCAATTTTATTTTTTATGTATTTATTAAGTTCTTCAACTGTAATTGGGTTAATATCCATTAATCTTACCTTTTTATTTTAATTATTTTATGAGCTTAACTTTCTTGTAAATCTTCCTTAACAATACTTGCAAGCACACCATTGACGAAAGCTTTTGATGAATCATCTCCATACGATTTAGCCAGTTCTACTACTTCATTAATAACAACCTTATAAGGTAATTTTGAATACAATATTTCATAGATTCCAAGCTTCAATAATGTTAGGTCAATTTTAGAAATTCTAGAAATTGTCCAATCTTCTTTTATATTTTCTTTTATTTTTTCTTCTATTTCATTTTCGTTATTTTTTATTCCATTTATTATATCTTCAATGTACTCAATAGCTTCATCATCTGCAATATTTTCTTCTTCAACAAAATATTTAATTTGCTCGTTAACATCATCTACTTCAGATACTTGCACGCTATATAATAACTTAAATGCCTCTTCTCTTGCCTTTGACCTATTCATTTTCCAAAACTACCCCTTTTCAATTGTTAAGTAAAATTACTTGACTTATTTAATGTTACATTTTATCAATAAATTTTTTTATTCTTTCCTTTACTTCATCTTTGTTGTGTTGATAATAGTTTCCTGCCCAAATTCCAAGAACAATCAAAACTACTACAAGTATTAATTTATAAAATCCTGTACAAGCTAGCAAAATCGCAATTAATCCGCCAACTATTGCTCCCCAATATTTAGTTAAAAAATTTTTAAAGTCTTCCATACTTTAATCACATTCCTTTCTAAGCTCTAGCCTTAATCTTATATTGCTTTTCACTATTTAGTCTTTGACACAGATTTATTTGAAGTGGTCTTAGTTTTTGTTTTAGTTTCCGCTTTCTTATTCTCTTTATTATCATTTAAATTCTTGTTATCTTTTTTTATATTTTCTACATTAGAATTTTCTGCATTTTTATTACTTTTTTTAATATCTTTATCATTTTCTTTAACATTTTTTTCAGTATTTGATTCTTCATAAACAACATCAGAAATAGATTCAGCGTTTCTCACTCTAACATTGACATATTTTATATCTAAATCTGTTGCACTTTTAATTGCTTTTTTAATCCTAACTTGTAATTTAGATGATACTTCTTTTATGACCGTTTTATTAGTAATATCAATAATTACATTAATAATAACATCGTTTTGCTTTGTTATTTCAACACTTGACTCAGAATCAACTATATCAGGAATTTCTTGAATAACACCTTTAACCATATCTTTAATTGTAGAAACTGTGATTAGTAGTCTTCCGTCTTCATTTTGCAAAAGAATCCCCTCATCGCCTTCTTCTTTTTCACCCATATCTGAGAAAAATAAACATCTAATAGCTAGAAGCATTAATACGATACATACGCCTACTAATATGTTCGTATATGTAGCATTAATTAATACTTTGCCAATTAAAATACTAAAAATAGTTTGCTCCATCCAGCCAAAACTTATTAAACATAATACTACTGCAATTATTAAAACTATTATTGAAAATAAAGCTAGTCCTAATTTATCTAAAAATTTCATTACTTTATACCTCTCAATTTTTTATTATTTTTAAATTGCTTTTTAATGTCATTGATACTTTATCTTTTTGCTTTTTTATTATTTTTTTGTTGTTTTCTTTGTAACTGTCTTTTTTCCAGTATTTTTGGTACTAGTTGATTTCTTAACATCTACCTTTTTATCTTCAACTTTTTTGTCATTTTCTTTATCTTGTTTTGTATCTGTTTCTTCCTTCTTTACAGACTTTTTGTCTTCTCTCGATGTACTTACACCTTGTACATGAACATTTACTTCTTCAACATTTAAACCAGTCATGCTTTCAACTGATTTTTTAACTCTTTTTTGAATTTCAAATGCAACTTCTGGTATTCTTGCACCATATTCAACAATTATGTTGACATCTATTTTTGTAGATTTGTCTGTTACATCTACCTTTATACCTTTTGATAAATTTTTCTTTCCACTTAATACTTCTGATATTCCACCTGCAAATCCGCCTGCCATGTCAGCAACTCCTGGCACTTCTGATGCAGCCATACCAGCAATTACAGCAACTACGTCATCAGATATTTGTATATTGTTTTCTGCATTTTCTACTGCTACTTCTCCCTTATTTTCCTTTAATTCTTGTTTCTTTTCTTCACTCATAATTAATACCTTTCCTTTCATTTTTACTTTAAGGATTAAAGCCATATCAAATAATATTAGCTTCCTTATAATTTATGATATTCTAAGTATATCAATATATGCTTAATTTTACAAGTATTTTATGATAAATTTTTAAAAGAAATGTGGTTTTCTCAAATAATAATAAAGCTATTATTTATTTTTTATAATAGCTTTACTTTAATTATATTTACTTATCTAAATCCGGATAACCACTATTTCCTTGCTTCCAAGTTAATAACTTATAATCTTTTAATATCGCATTTACATCGCTTAGAACTATTGATTTTATATTATTATTTAATGTTGTTACAAATGCTGTTTTTTTCATATCTGCTAATGCCATTGTTGTTCCTACATTAGTTTTGTTAGTTGCTTTATATCTGGTATCACAGTATATATTTTGAGCTTTACTAGTAGTTGCTGTTGAAGGAATATCTAATATTCCATATGTTGTTGTTTTTGAAGTCAAAGTCCCTGTACTATATACATTATTAATATTTATTATAGTATTAGCATTAGCGTCATTATCAACCATATGCAGTATACCACAGGCAAAAGCATAAGAACATGTAATATCTCCTATATTATAGCAATTTATTATTGTGCCTTTAGCATTTGTATTTAGATATGGAGCTATTCCACCTGCATAGCAAGCCAAATCTGCATCTGTTTTAGATATAACATTACCTGTATTATAACTATTTAAGATATATGTTTGTGTTGAATTTTGTAATGCTCCAGTTAATCCACCACAAGCTATTGCAGATTTTGGCATATTTGATTCGATTTTTCCCGTATTATAACATTTATCTATTATTAAAGTATTTTCTTTTTCATTACTTCCTATTATTCCACCTTGATACCTTCCATTTGCAATATTACCTGTATTATATGAATTTATAACTTTATTACTTGTAGTACTGTTACAATACATTGTGCCTACAATTCCACCTAAGCGTACTGTTACGGCTTTAGTATATGATGTTCTTCCATTCTTTACTTCTCCTGTATTATAGCAATTTTCTATATCTACTGTTCCATATATTGTCCCTACTATTCCACCACATGTTGCTGTAGATTCAGTATCCCTATTTGTAATGACATTTCCTGTATTATGACTATTTATAATTGTTGTTTTTTTATTATTTGTTTCTAATTCTCTTCCTAATAATCCACCTGCAAATTGTCCTTTTGTATTAGTGATTGTTCCTTCATTATAACTATTTTCTATTATTAGAGTACCATTGCTACTTCCAATTAAACCACCTACATTATTAGAGTTATTTAAATTTCCCTTATTAATACAATTTGTTATTGTCAGAGTACCATTATTCGATAAACATGCTATAATTCCACCTATTGAGCTACTTGACGACTGGCTTTCAATGTTCACATAATTTTTTAGATTTATTAAACTACTCGTTCCTGTTGCCATTCCAATAATTCCCCCACAATCTTCTTCTATTGGCGTATTAATTTGACCTGTAATAGTTAAATTACTAATTTGACTATCTTCTATATTTCCAAATAGTCCTAAATTAGTTGTGGTATCTGTTGTTCTTTTATTATTTATATATAAATTACTTATAATCTTATTATTTCCTTCAAAATTACCTTCAAACGGATTGTTTGTATTTCCTATTGGTTGAAATCCTGTCCCTGTTGTCAGTTCTGTTTTTAATTCTTCTTCTGTTCCATTTCCATTTATGTCTTTATACTCTTTAGTTCTATAATTTACATAAGAATTTTCTTCTTTAAAATTTAGATTTGTTGTTAGTTTTATTGTTTGTCCTTTATATGTTGTTCCTGATTTTACTTGATTTGATAAATATACTAAATCTTCTATACTTTGTACTAAATATGGATCTTCTGGTATTCCTGAGCCTGCCATTGTTCCGGGTGTTTTATCTTCTTTTCCTACCCAGTCTAATTTACCTAGTGCGTCATTTAATTCATCTGTCCTATCTTCTTCATCTTCTTGCTCTTGTTGATACTTTTCTACTGATTTTTCTGTTTGACTAATTAACCCATTACTTCCGTACTGTTGTGCTTAATACTACTCCTGCTAAGATTAGCATTACCAATACTGTTACTGCTAACGAAATTAAGGTTATACCTTTTTCTTTCAAGCTATCCATGTTTTTCATTTCGTTCTTTTTTCTTTGTTTCATCTATTTTCTTTTCTCCTTTAATTATTTTTTTATTAATCTTAAAAATATTATAGTTGATAGCGTCCGTGCTAGACCCCAACCGGAGCCTTTAGGCGTAGGGCGTTTGAAGCAAATTTCATTTACTTGCCGCATGGCATTGTGAAATTTGCGACAGCAAGGCACAAAAACTATAATATTTTTAAGATTAGGAATTATAATTAATCTAAAATTTTATAGTTACAACGTCAAAAAAGCCATGCATTTTAGCTTTCACTAAAATACATAGCTTTGATTTCTATGTTTCCATTTATTTCTATTAATTTTAAACTAATTGTGTGTGTGTGTGTGTGTGTGTGTGTGTGTGTGTGTACTCTCGCAACGCTTTCAGGTTTTTTCATCTTTTGTTTTGCTCCTTTTATTTCATTGTTATTTTTCTATTTTTATTATTGAATCTTACTATTTGTATTTTACTATATTAGATTTTATGTTGTCAACAATTTTTGATTTTTAAGTTTCATTTTTTCTCTTCGTTTAATTGTTGTTTTATTTCTTCTAATTCTACATCACTTATTTCTGTATATTTTTTTATTAATTCATCATTTAGACTATCTTTTAACATCGATTTTACTATTTCTTCTTTTTCTAATTTTTTACCGCGCTCTTCGCCTATCTGCTCACCTATTTTTTTCCCACGTTCTTCGCCTATTCTTTCTCCCGTTGCTTTTATCGCATTTTCATCCATGATTGCTTTCTCTCTTAAAAAGGCTAGTCGCTCCATTTCTTCATCTTCTGTCATTTCCTTCACTTTTACTACCGCTTTCTCGATTTCTTTATTCTCATCCATGATTTGACTCATCTCCTTCGCATTAGGATCGTCTATGAATAACATCCATTGGGCTTTCTCATTTTTATTGTCTTGCTCATACAGCTCTTTCGCTTTCTTTAAGTTTATTATACGCATTTCAAAGTTGTCTGTCAAGATTTTTTCTCGCTTTTTCGTCTCGATTATTTTCCATATCGTTTCCATTTCTTCTAAGTCTTCTATCTCTTTTAAGTCAAAATCTATTATTGATACTAATATTACTTTTTTTATTGTATCATAATATTTTCCTTTTGACATTTGCTTACTGTATAACTTTGAATAATACCACAACAGTCTTTTTACAAAATCCCCTTTGTCACTTATTTGGATTTCTACATCTACTTTCTCTGTATCATTTATATCTAATTGTAAATCTAATACTCCTAATTTATCTGTTGGTTTCTTGCGTATTAAATCTTTATCACTATTTATTGTTATTTTGTCTATTTTTTCTTCTAATAATACCTCTACAAATGATTT
>CANQJG010000055.1 GCA_947624185.1 uncultured Clostridia bacterium
ATATATTAGACTATGTAAAAATATTAGAAAAAGCACCAATAGGCGACTTGGATGAAACCATAGGTGCGAACGATAATATAAACGTATTCAGAAAAGATGAAATTAAGAATTTTGACAATATTAATGGGTTATTGGAAAATGCACCGGGATTAGAAAATAATATGTACAAAATACCAAAAGTATTACAATAATGAAAATAAGAAAATGAAAATACAAAAAGATGAAAAAAAGGTGGTAATTATTTATGGGAAAATTATTTGTAATTGACGGAACAGACGGAAGCGGAAAACAGACACAATTTGAATTATTGAAAAAAAGATTGAGTGAAAATAATATAGATTATAAAGTTGCAAGTTTTCCAAACTATGACAGCCCTTCTTCATCTCTTGTTAAGATGTATTTATCAGGAGAATTTGGACAAAATGCTAATGATGTAAGTGCATATATTGCCTCTACTTTTTATGCAGCTGATAGATATGCTACTTTTAAAAAAGATTTTGAAGAATTTTATAATAATGGTGGAATAATTATTGCTGATAGATACACAACTGCCAATATGGTTCATCAAGCTGGAAAAATTAGTGACGAAAAAGAAAGAGATGAATTCTTAGAGTGGCTTACAAATTTTGAATATGGATTGTATGGACTTCCAAAACCAACAGAAGTATTTTTTCTAAATATGCCAGTAGAAGTTGCAATAGAACTTATAAAAAACAGAGATAATAAATTTTCACACCAAAAAGAAAAAGATATACATGAAAAAGATGAAAATCATTTGATAAATGCGCATAAAGCTGCGTGCTATGTTGCTAAAAAATATGGCTGGTTTGAAGTTGATTGTGTGAAGAATGGAAAACTAAGAACTATTGAAGATATATCAAATGAGATTTTTAATGAAATTATGAAACATATAAAAGACTAATCAAAGTAGCAAAAGGTTTATAGGTAAATCCTTTATTAAAAACCTAAATATATTATACAAGGATAAAAATTAATGAATATTACAGAGCTTACAGTACACGAATTGCAAGAAAAAATAAGAAATAAAGAACTTACAAGTTATGAGATTACAAAGGCTTACATAGATAGGATTAATAAAAAAGAAAAAGACGTTGGAGCATTTGTAACAATAAATGAAAATGAAGCTATTGAAAATGCTAAAAAAATTGATGAAATTATTGAAAATGGCAAGTTTGATGATAGCACAAAAATTGATGAATCAAATATTGACAGCAGTAATAATCTTGCAGGAATTCCAATTGGAATAAAGGATAATCTATGCACAAAAGGGATAAAAACAACTTGTAGTTCAAAAATGTTAGAGAACTTTGTGGCTCCTTATGATGCGACAGTAGTTGAAAAAGTGAAAAGTGAAAAAATGCCAATTTTGGGAAAATTAAACATGGACGAGTTTGCTATGGGAAGTTCAACAGAGAATTCAGCAATAAAGGTAACACATAATCCATGGAATTTGGACAAAGTGCCAGGTGGTTCATCAGGTGGATCTGCAGCAGCAGTAGCAGCTGATATGGTGCCATTTGCATTAGGCTCAGATACAGGTGGCTCAATCCGTCAACCCGCATCACTTTGTGGAGTAGTTGGGTTAAAACCTACTTATGGGCTTGTGTCAAGATATGGCTTGGTAGCATTTGCTTCATCACTTGACCAAGTTGGACCAATTACAAAAGATGTAAAAGATGCTGCAATTTTATTAAATGTCATAGCAGGACATGATGAAAAAGATACTACATCTTATAATATGCCTAAAAAGGATTATGTAAAATCTTTAAAAAATGATGTAAAAGGTTTGAAAATCGGCGTTCCAAAGGAATTCTTTGGAGACGGAATTGATAAAGAAGTAAAAGATAAATTATACGAAGCGATAGAAACTTACAAAAAGCTGGGAGCAGAAGTAGAAGAGTGTTCTTTAAATGTTGCAGAGTATGCGTTAGCGACATATTATATAATTGCCTGTGCAGAAGCAAGTTCAAATCTTGGAAGATTTGACGGACTAAGATATGGATATAGAGCTGATAACATCAAAGATTTAAAAGATTTGTATGTAAAATCAAGAACAGAAGGATTTGGAGACGAAGTAAAAAGAAGGATTATCTTGGGAACTTATGTGCTTTCATCAGGATATTATGATGCTTATTATAAGAAAGCACAGAAGGCTCGTACATTTGTAAAAAAACAATTTGATGAACAATTTAAAAAATATGATGTGTTACTTACTCCAGTATCTCCAACAACAGCATTTAATATTGGAGAGAAAAAAGAAAATCCGTTGGAAATGTATCTTGCAGATATTTGCACAGTTTCAATAAATATCGCAAGTGTGCCAGCAATATCGATTCCTTGCGGAGTAGACAGCAATGGCATGCCAATTGGGATGCAATTAATCGGAGACAGATTTTCAGAAGAAACTATTTTAAATGCAGCCTATACATTTGAACAAAAAATTAAATTTAGAGAAAATCATAAGCCAAGCTTTAAGAGAAACTAGTAATTAAAGAAATATGTCTAAATCTTAAAAAGATAATAGTTTTGGCACATTTTACCTAACAAATTGCTTGTATGTAATTCAAATGTAAAGAGTGATTAAACTAAGATTCAAAAAACTAAATTATAAGCGTAAAGTAAATTAAAAATAATATAATGAAGAAGTAATTGAAAGTGATGTAATGAAAAGGAAGGAGACTAAGTTAATTGAAAATGGCAAACGAGGATTATGAATTAATAGTTGGACTAGAAGTCCATGCAGAATTATCAACAAAAACAAAAATATTTTGTTCATGTCCAACAGAATTTGGAGCAGAACCAAATACACATATATGTCCAATATGTACAGCTATGCCGGGAGCATTGCCTGTATTAAATGAAAAAGTTGTAGAATATGCAGTAAAAGCAGGATTAGCAACCAACTGCACAATTTCGCAAGACAGCAAAAACGATAGAAAAAATTATTTTTATCCTGACTTACCAAAATCTTATCAAATATCTCAATTTGACAAACCACTTTGTGAGCATGGATATATTGAAATAGAAGATGATTTTGGAAATCCTAAAAAAATAAGAATATTAAGAATTCATATAGAAGAAGATGCTGGAAAATTAAACCATAATGAATTTACAGGCGAAAGTTTAGTAGACTTAAATAGATCAGGAGTACCACTTATAGAGATAGTTTCAGAGCCTGATTTAAGATCAAGTGGCGAAGCAGACAGATATATGAAAAAATTGAAATCTATTTTGCAATATATTGATGTATCAGACTGTAAAATGCAAGAAGGCTCTTTGAGAGCAGATGTCAATGTTTCTGTACATAAAAAAGACGAACCATTTGGCACAAGAACAGAAATGAAAAATATGAATTCATTTAAATCAATACAAAGAGCGATTGAATATGAAAGAGAAAGACAGATATATGAATTAGAACATGGAAATAAAATATATCAAGAAAGCTTAAGGTGGGATGATGTAGACGGAAGAACATATCAGATGAGAAATAAGGAAGATGCGCAAGATTATAGATATTTCCCTGAGCCTGATTTGGTTGCAATAAAATTGAGTGAAGAATATATTGAAAAAATGAAACAAGAACTTCCTGAATTACCTGAAAAAAGAAAAGAAAAATACATGAAGGAATTAGGATTGTCAGAAAAAGATGCAAACAGTCTAACATCTTCAAAAGCATTTTCAGATATATTCGAAAAGGCAGGAGAAATATGTAAAAACTATAAATCAGTATGCAATTGGTTAAACTCTGATATAGCGAGAATATTAAATGAAAAAGAATTAGAAGCAGAACAAATCCCATTTTCAGCAGAAGATTTGGCAGAATTAGTTTCATTAATTGACAGTGGAGTTATAAGCTCAAGCATTGGAAAAAAAGTTTTAGATGAATTATTTGAAAATCCAAGAAGTCCTAAAAAAATAGTAGAAGAAAAAGGTTGGATTCAAATATCAGATGAAAATGCAATTAAAGAAGTAATCACAAAAATCTTAGAAGCAAATCCACAATCAATTGCAGATTATAAGGCTGGAAAAGATAGAGCATTAGGATTCTTGGTAGGTCAAGCAATGAAAGAAACTAAGGGCAAGGCAAATCCTAAGATGTTAAACGAAATGTTTTTGGAAGAATTAAAGAAATAGGAATTTTTGAAAAATTATTACAATTCTTCTCCAACTAGATTTGTGCCTTAGGAACGAAATTAAAAAATAAGAATTTTTTGAAAAATATATAATTAAGTTGATAATTAAAAAGTAAAAATAGCTATTTTGAATACGCCGCGCAGCGCCCAACCGGAGCGTTAGCGAAGGGCGAATGAAGCAAATTTCATACAAGCGCTGAATGGCATTATGTAAGCTTTATGAAGTAAATTAATTGCAAAGCCATGAAGGCATAATGGAATTTGCGACAGCAAGGCATGAAAAAATAGCTATATTTACTTTTTAATTTGTAACATTTTAATAATTCAAAAAATTACATTTAAATTTAAAATTTTCCAAAAAAATTAAAAAATTCTATAAATTACCAGAGTAAAAACAAAATTACTGCACATCCTATATATTGAAAAAGAAAATTAAAAATTGATTTTAATTTGTAATAAAATTAATTTTTAAACTTTTTTAAATCGATATTCAGGAGGTGAAAATCATGGCAACAAATAACAACTATAAGGCAGTTCCAGAAGCTACAGACGCATTAAACAAATTCAAATATGAAGTAGCTAATGAAGTTGGTGTTTCTTTAAAAGATGGATACAATGGTGATATATCTGCAAGAGACGCTGGAAGAATAGGTGGAAACATGGTTAAGAAAATGATTCAAAGAGCTGAATCAGAAATGAAATAGTTTTTGAATAAGTCTTAACAAATAATTAGAAAGATATAAACGTAAGATTAATAATTTTTATTAAAACAGGGAATTACTTCTAAAGAGTGATTCCTTGTTTGCTATTATATAAAATGTAAAAGCAATTATAATTAAAGGCAATTTAGGCAAAACAGTTATTGTAATATTTACTTTTAGATAATGGTTTTTCCTTTGAATAAAAAGGCTTAATAATTTTAAAAATACAAAATTTTTCAAAAAGTTGTTACAAAATTGCTCAAACATCTTGCACAAGATAAAAAATCGTGATATAATAAATAATGTTATAAATTAATACGCTAAGAGGAGGTGCAAAAATGCCTAATATTAAATCAGCTATAAAGAGAGTAAAAATTGCTGAAAAGAAAACATTAAATAATAATATGATAAAATCAGCGTATAAAACAGCTGTTAAGAAATATGAAGTAGCAAATGCCAAAGGAGAAAAAGAAGCAACAGAATTATTGAGATTAGCTAAGAAAGCTATAGATCAAGCAGCATCTAAAGGTGTTATTTCGAAAAACGCAGCTTCAAGAAAAAAATCTTCTTTAGATAAAAAACTTGCTGTTAAATCAGAAGCAAAAAAAGCTCCAGCAAAAAAGACTGAAACAAAAAGTGTAGAATCTGCTAAAGCTGAAACAAAGAGCACAGAAGCTTCAAAGACTGAAACTAAAAAAGCTGAAACAAAAAACGTTGAAAGCGAAGAAAAAGTTTCTACAGAAAAGAAAGAAGCTTCAAAAGCAAAGAAAACTACTACAACAAAAACTGCAACAAAAAAGACAGCAAAGAAAGCAGAATAATTTTGAATTAGCATGTCTAATTTAGATTAATTATATTAGTTAAAATTTATTAGCTATTAATGAAAATTTATTAATTAGTTTGTTCAAACTGCAATAAATTATAAATAAAAACAAGCTTAAATCATTAAGATTTAAGCTTGTTTTTTGCCAAAATTCTAGCTAAGTAAACACCTGAACATGATGCCATCATTAATCCACGAGTTAGTCCACCGCCGTCTCCAATAGAATATAAGCCTTTAACGCTTGTCTCTAGATTATTATCAATTACTACTTTATTACTATAAAATTTTATCTCGGGACCATAAAGAAGGTTAGCGGGGTCGGCAAATCCTTCAATTACTTTGTCAAGTTGCCTAATAAATTGCAATATATCTGTCATTGTTCTATAGCCAAGAGCAAATGTAATATCTCCGCCAACAGCAGCTTTAAGTGTAGGAACTACTTTATTGCTTTCAAGTTCGTGTTGCCACGTTCTTTTGCCTCTGTAAATGTCTCCAAGTCTTTGAACAACAACATTTCCACCACCAAGTTCATTTAAATTTTTAGCCACATTTCTTCCATAATCAATAGGTTTGTTAAATGGATAATTAAAATGATGAGATACTAAAATTGCCATATTTGTATTGGTACTTTTTCTATCTTTATAAGAGTGACCATTAACTAAGGTTAAATTATTATCATAAACTTCCGGAGCAACAAATCCACTAGGATTTTGACAAAATGTTCGTACTTTATCTCCGAAAGGACTTGGAGTGCCAATGAATTTGCCTTCATACATATATTTATTAACATCTCTCATTATTTCGTCAGGAAGTTCATATCTAACTCCGATATCTACAACTCCAGCTTCGGTTTTTATGTTATGCTTTTCACATAAATTAGTAAGCCAGTTAGCACCTTTTCGACCAACAGCAATAACTACATTATCAGCATAAATTTCTTCAGTAGGAGCATTGTCATCATTTGCTAAATCAGCATCTTTAACTATGACGCCTTTTGCTTCATTATTTTCAGTAATAATGTCAGACACAACACAATTAAATCTCATATTAACATTGTTATCAGATAAAAAATTTTCGATTCTATTATAAAGCTCATGACTTTTTTCTGTGCCTAAATGTCTAATTGGAATACTAATCAAATTAATGTCATTTTTCTTGGCTTTATCATATATTTTCTTAACTTCATCTTTGTATTCTGTACCTTCAAGTTTTTTGTCAGCACCAAAATCTAAATAAATTTTATCAGTATAATCAATTAAATCTTTAGTTTCCTGAACACCAATATATCTGTGAAGTTCGCCACCAACATAAATGTCATCATCTTCAGGATTATATAGAGAAAGCTTGCCGTCAGAAAAAGCTCCAGCACCGGAAAAACCACTTGTTATATTGCAAAAAGGTTTGCATTTTATACATTTTCCAGCCTTCTCAATAGGACAAACTCTATTTTCAACTCTTTTTCCTTCTTCTATTAAAAGGATATTTTGAGCTTTCTTTAATTTAATAAGCTCATAAGCTAAAAATACAGAGCTTGGTCCCATACCAATAACAATTACATCATATTTCATATAATTTTCTCTCGCATAAATGCCTTTATACGAAGCTCCTTTCCGAAAAAAATTATATCATATAAGG
>CANQJG010000056.1 GCA_947624185.1 uncultured Clostridia bacterium
TTCAACTGGAATTGGGTGTAAGACTAAATTCCTTTTTCCTATTTTAAAACTGGAATTTAAATTTTCACTTCACAATATTCATTTTTTAATCAAAAAATATAGCTTTTTATACATAGTTGTAGTATAATGTACTTGACGTTTATTATAAATAATGAACGTTGACATTAAAAGAAAATCTACAACTATGTATTTTTTCTAGGAAGGAATTAATTTTAAAATGTATAATTTTAAAGAAATTGAACAAAAGTGGCAAGATAAGTGGGAAAAGGAAGGTACATTTAATGCAAAAAATGACTACACATTACCAAAATGGTATGGTTTGATAGAGTTTCCATATCCTTCAGGACAAGGTCTTCATGTAGGACATCCTCGTAGTTATACTGCATTGGATATAATTGCAAGAAAGAAAAGGATGCAAGGATATAATGTGTTATATCCAATTGGTTTTGATGCCTTTGGATTACCAGCTGAAAATTATGCTATAAAAAATCATATACACCCTAAAATAACTACAGAGCAAAATATTGAACATTTTAAGAAACAATTAAAATCACTTGGATTTTCTTTTGATTGGTCTAGAGAGATTAATACAACAGATCCAAATTATTATAAATGGACTCAATGGATTTTTATCCAATTATTTAAACATGGATTGGCTTACAAAGCTACAATGCCAATTAATTTCTGCACTGGCTGTAAAGTTGGATTAGCTAATGAAGAAGTTGTAAATGGCGTATGCGAAAGATGCGGAAGTCCAGTTGTTCAAAAGGAAAAATCTCAATGGATGTTAAAAATTACAGAATATGCACAAAGGCTTATTGATGATTTAGATGATTTGGATTTCTTGGATAAAATTAAAGCTCAACAGAAAAACTGGATTGGAAGAAGTGAAGGCGCTGAAGTTAATTTCAAAATCAAAGATAGTGATGATAGTCTACTTGTTTATACAACTAGACCTGACACTTTATTTGGTGCGACTTACATGGTTGTTTCTCCAGAGCATCCTTTTATTAACAAGCACAAAGATATGATAAAGAATTTGGATGAAGTAAAAGAGTATCAAGAAAAAGCTTCTATGAAATCTGATTTTGAAAGATCTGAATTGAACAAGGAAAAAACTGGTGTTGAAATAAAAGGCATAAAAGCTATTAATCCATTGACAAATGAAGAAATTCCAATATGGATTTCTGATTATGTTTTAATTACTTATGGAACAGGTGCGATAATGGCTGTACCAGCACATGATGACAGAGATTTCGAATTTGCTAAAAAGTTCAATTTGCCTATTAAAAAGGTAATAGTTTCTAAGGAAGAATTTGCTAAATACAAGGCTGATGAAGGACAAGCAAATAGCAAAATAGATGACAAAGAAATGACTGAAGCTTTTACAGATGTAGAAAATGGAGTTGCAATTAATTCAGGATTTTTAAATGGATTAGAGTCAAAAGATGCAATAAATAAGGCAATAGAGTATATTGAAGAAAATAAATTAGGAAGTAGAAAAGTAAATTACAAACTACGTGATTGGGTATTCTCACGTCAAAGATATTGGGGAGAGCCAATTCCAATGGTTTATTGTGATGACTGTGGTTGGGTTCCAATTCCTGAAGAAGAGTTACCATTAAAATTGCCTGAAATAAAAGATTATGAACCAGGAGAAAATGGCGAATCACCTTTGGCAAAACAGACTGACTGGATAAATACAAAATGTCCACATTGTGGCAAACCAGCTAAACGTGAGACTGATACTATGCCACAATGGGCTGGTTCATCATGGTATTATTTAAGATACATGGATCCACATAATGACAAGGAATTCGTTTCTAAGGAAGCATTGGAGTATTGGTCACCAGTTGACTGGTACAACGGCGGTATGGAGCATACAACACTTCACTTATTATATTCAAGATTTTGGCATAAATTTCTATATGATTTAGGCAAAGTTCCAACAAAAGAACCATATCAAAAACGTACATCACATGGTATGATTCTTGGCGAAAATGGCGAGAAAATGTCTAAATCAAAAGGTAATGTTATAAATCCTGATGATATAGTTAGAGAGTTTGGAGCAGATAGCTTTAGAGTATATGAAATGTTTATGGGACCATTTGATCAAACAGCAGAGTGGTCTATGGACAGTATTAGGGGTTGCAATAAGTTTTTGGACAGAGTCTGGTCATTGCAAGACATTTTAGTAGAAGGTGATCAATATTCAAAAGAGACAGAAAATATGATGCACAAGGCAATAAAAAAGGTTTCTAATGACATTGAAGAAATGAAATATAATACTTCAGTATCAACATTTATGACAATGGTAAATGAGTTTAGCAAGCTTAAGAAAATAAATAAAAAAGAATATGAAACATTTTTACAATTGTTAAATCCATTTGCACCACATATTACTGAAGAAATATGGGAGAGATTAGGTCACACAAATCAGCTTGCTTATGAGCCTTGGCCAAAATATGATGAAGAAAAAACAATTGATGAATCAATAGATTTGCCAGTACAAATAAATGGAAAATTAAGAGCAAATATTCAAATTCAAAAAGATGAAGATAAAGATAGCATAAAGGCAAAAATTCATGAAAATGAAAAGATACAGGCTTACATTGAAGGAAAAGAAATCGTAAAAGAAATATATGTACCAAATAGAATTTACAATATAGTTATAAAATAGTTGAATTATTGAGAGAATTATTGAGAAAATTTTGAAAAGTTGCAATCAATTTTCAACGAATTAGTGCATTAGAAAGGAATAAGATTAAAAATGGCTAAATCAAAGAATAACGAATCAAAAGTTAAAGAAGGCAAAGAAAAACTGATAAAAAAGAAAAAGGAAGTATCTAAAAAAGACTCAGGAAGTAAAGATAAGAAATCATTGAACATTGCATTTAATATTCTAGCAATATTTTGTATAGCAATATTCTGCATATCAGTAGTGCCAAAAGGTTTACAAAATGATACGTTTTATACAATAAAAATAGGACAACTAATTAGAGAAAATGGCATAGATTATCAAGATCATTTTTCGTGGCATGAAAATTTACCTTACATGTATCCACACTGGTTATATGATGTGATAATATCGTTGATATTTGACTTCGCAGGTGGATATACAGGGTTATATATTTCAACAATGATACTTTCAGTAATACTTGGTGTGTTGCTATATTTTACAAACAAGAAAATATCAAAAAATTCACTTATATCGTTTGTACTTACAATTGGACAAATGGAAATAATGAGAGAATACATTGCTGTAAGGGCTCAGCTAGTTACATTTATTCTCTTCGTAGCGACATTATTGCTGATAGTAAAATACTTAGAAAAACCAAAGGTACGATATGCAATAGGATTGATAATAATTCCAATTTTAATTGCGAATATACACTCTGCAGTATTTCCATTTTACTTCGTATTATATCTACCATTTTTAGCAGAGTACGCAATAGCATCAATTATAGACTGGCATCTTCCACATAAAGTGTATCAATTGTGGATAAATGCTAGAATAAAATCGACAAACAAAAAGTTGAAAAAAGTTTCAAAGGATAAAGTTGAAAAATATCAGACTTGTTTACAAGATTTGAATAAAAAGCTAGAAAAATCTAATTCTACATTTGAAATGAATTTGATAAAACAAAATGATAGAAGAAAGAAACCTTATAAAGTAGTTATAGAAAAAAATAAAAATGTAATAAAATTATTTATAATAATGATTATATGCTTATTTACAGGACTACTTACGCCAATAAAAGATATGCCTTATATGTATACTTATAAAATTATGCAAGGAAATACAACCAAAAGTATAAGTGAGCATTTACCTTTGACATTAATTGATAATATGCCAATTTTGGTAACATTGACAATTACTATGGCACTTGCAATATTTACAAAGCTTAAGGTAAGATTAAGGGATATATTCTTATTTGGTGGACTTACATTTTTAGCATTAATGACTAGAAGACAGGTATCAATGCTGGTACTATTTGGTGGAACAGTTATTGCATCAATGCTTGCCAATCTTATAGAAATGTATGATAAAAGTGGAACAGAAGATTTTATGAAATATGCAACAAGTATTTTAGGAGAGATATTGACTGTATTGCTGGTATTTATTGTAAGTATTGGTATGTACAAGAAAAATATTAATGTTGAATATATAAATAAAAACAACTATCCAATAGAAGCCGTAAAATGGATAAAAGAAAATCTTGATTATAAAAATATTAAAATGTTTAACGACTATAATTATGGAAGTTATATGCTTATGAATGATGTGCCAGTATTTATAGATTCGAGATGCGACTTATATACTCCAGAATTCAACGGCACTTATAATAAAGATGAAAAGAAATATGAAGGACAAGATATATTCACAGATTATATTAATATTTCAAATATTTCAACATGGTATGATACAAAGTTTGAAGAATATGATATAACTCATGTAATTTGTAAGGTAAATTCTAAGTTGAAAATGCTTTTACAAAGAGATGAAAAATATAAAGAATTATATAAGGATTCTAATTTTATAATTTATGAGAGAACCTTAGAAGAATAAGCTTGATGTAAGTACATTTCTAAAGGAAAATCAATTTCGAAGTTGAGTGAAGTTCTTGTGGAGATTTAATAAAGTATGGAAGAAAGGTTATATAAGGTTAATTTAAAAGATGCTAATCAAAGGCTTGATATGTATGTAGCAAGCCTTGATGTGCGTTTTACAAGAAGTATGGCTCAAAAGAAAATAAAAAATGGAACAATAACTGTAAATAATAAAATTCAAAAAGAATCTTATAATGTAAAAGAAAATGATGAAATTAAAATTTTAATAGAACCACCAAAGGAAACTAATTTGAAAGCACAAAATATTGAATTGGATGTAATTTATGAAGATGAGTATATTTTAGTTATAAACAAGGAAAAAGGTATGGTAGTGCATCCAGGCAATGGAAATCAAGAAGGAACACTAGTAAACGCCATACTTAATCATTGCAAAGATAGCCTTTCGGGAATTGGTGGAGAAATAAGACCAGGGATAGTACATAGACTTGATAAAGATACGTCAGGACTTATTATTGTAGCAAAATGTGATGAAGCACATTTAGATATTTCACAACAAATAAAAGAACACAAAGTAACAAAAATATACACAGCATTAGTGAAAGGCAATATCGCAGAAGAACAAGCAACAATAAATATGCCAATAGCAAGAAGTAAGCAAGATAGAAAGAAAATGGAAGTCAGTCGAGACGGAAAGGAAGCCATAACACATATAAAAGTCATAAAAAGATATGGCAATTATACTCTGTTAAAAGTTAAGATTGATACTGGTAGGACTCATCAAATAAGAGTTCATTTGGCTAAAATAGGGTATCCAGTAGTTGGAGATGAAGTATATTCAAATGGCAAAAATGAATTTGATGTTCATGGACAAATGTTGCATAGCACAATATTAGAATTTGTTCATCCAATTACTAAGGAAAAAATGCACTTTGAAGCAAAGCTTCCACAGTATTTTGAAGATGTGTTAGCTAAATTAGATAATAAGTTTATGGGTAACCTTTTAAAAACCTAAATATATTATACAAGGAGTAAGTCTTGGAAAATGTAAGACTACAAAAATACATAGCAGATTGTGGGATTTGTTCAAGAAGAAAAGCAGAAGAACTTATATCACAAGGTAAAATCAAAGTAAATGGAAAAGTAGTACAAGAGCTTGGAAGCAAGGTAAATCCGGAAAAAGATATAGTTATGTATAATGATAGAAAAATAACACTAGAAGAAAATAAAGTGTATATATTACTAAATAAACCAATAGGATATGTAACAACTGTAAAAGAACAGTTTGGAAGAGATAAAGTTACTGATTTAATCAAAGTTGTAAAGGAAAGATTAATCCCAGCGGGAAGATTAGATATGTACACATCAGGAGCATTAATTTTATCAAATGACGGAGAGTTTATAAATAAATTGACACATCCTAAAAATGAGATCGAAAAGACTTACAATGTTACAATTGCTGGTGTAGTAAATAATGAAGATTGTGAAAAGTTAAAAAATGGTGTGCGAATTAATTTAAGTAATAATGATGAATATTTAACGAAACCTGCAAAAGTCAAAATTTTAAAAATTGATGAAGAAAAACATTTGTCAAGAATACAAATCACAATACATGAAGGCAAAAATAGAGAGATAAGAAAAATGTGTGAAGCAATAGGGAAAAAAGTACTAGCATTACACAGATCTAAAATAGGCAATATTGATGTAAAAGACTTGAAAATAGGAAGCTGGAGATATTTAACTAAAGAAGAAATCAAAATTCTATTAAAATAGATAAGATAAAAACAAAGGATGATAAAAAATGATATACCAAAGATTTTTTCCAGAAGGTTGGAAACAAGAACAGAATATATATTCAATGAGTGAATTAAAAAAGGCACAGGCCGAAGATAGCATTTTACAGGGAAAAATAAAAACAATAGACAGTAACTATAATGCGTATTTGGAATTAGGAAATAACATAAAAGGGATAATTCCTAAAAGAGAACTTGGTCAAATAATAAAAGGAAATAATTATGTCCAATTCAAAGTAAGAGATATAAACGAAAGAGACAATCTTTGTATGCTTTCTAGGAAAGCGGTAAAAGATGAGAGCTTGGCATGGGTAATTAACGACTTGGAAAAAGGAGATATAGTAGACGGAATTGTACGAAATATTAAGCCTTATGGAGCATTTGTCGAAATAGGTGGCGGAGTAGCAGGACTTTTATACATAAATGATATTTCTGTTGCAAGAATGAAAACTCCAAAAGAAAAGCTACAGCTAGGACAAAAAATAAAAGTTAAAATTAAAGAAATAGATAAGCTTAATAAAAAGTTTTATTTATCATATAAGGAAATGCTTGGAAGCTGGGAAGACAATGTGAAGGGCTTAGAAGAAGGCAGTGTAGTGAAGGGAATAGCAAAGGAAGTTACTAAAAATAGAGACGGAATATTTATTGAACTTAAACCTAATTTAGTGGGACTGTGTGAATACAAACAAGATATTGAATATGGAAAAGAAGTTAGTGTAAGAATTAAGAAAATTATACCTGATAAGAAAAAAATTAAATTAACACTTGTATCTTGTTAACATAAATGGTATAATAGTATTGTATGGAGAGTTACAGTATATTTTCGAATATTAAAGAAAACATATTATAGCATATAAATCTATAAAATAATTTTTGTAGGAGGAATAAAATGGTATCAGAC
>CANQJG010000057.1 GCA_947624185.1 uncultured Clostridia bacterium
ATGTTTACTAAAAATGCTTGAAAGCATTGATAATAAGTATAGCGTCAAGTGAAAAAGTAAATGCAATTCTGTAATTCAAAATTATAGTAACAAAAGCTAAAAACATAATGTTGCATTTATATTAAATAAGTGATATAAATTATAATAAGAAAGGGACAATTTTTGAAAAATATAAAAGATTATAACATAGATGAGTTAAAAGAAGAACTAAAAGCTTTAGGAGAGAAGTCTTTTCGAGCTGAACAAATTTTTAAATGGTTATATGTTGACAAAGTGAAAAGTTTTGATGAAATGACTAATTTGTCTATGGATTTGAGAGAAAAGCTAAAACAAAATTATGATATATGTAATTTTGAAATTATTAAAAAACTTGAATCTGTAGACGGTACAAAAAAATATCTTTTTGGCTTGTCAGACGGAAACGCAATAGAATCAGTTCTTATGGAATATCATTTTGGAAAATCAGTTTGTGTTTCTTCACAAATTGGATGCAAAATGGGTTGCAAATTCTGTGCTTCAACTGGAATACCGTTTATAAGGAATCTAAGTTCGGGCGAAATTGTAGAGCAAATCTTGGCAATAGAACAAGATACAAATTCAAAAATCTCTAATGTTGTATTTATGGGAATTGGCGAACCTTTTGATAATTATGACAATGTGATAAATGCAATTAAAATATTGAACAATCCGAAAGGTCTAAACATTGGAGCAAGACATATAAGCATTTCTACAAGTGGAATTGTACCTAAAATTTATCAATTTGCTGATGAAAATATTCAGAGTACATTGTCAATATCGCTACATAGTGCAAATAATAAAACGCGTTCAAGTATGATGCCAATAAATAATACATATAATATAGAAGAACTTATACAAGCATGCAAATATTATATAGAAAAGACTAATAAAAGAATTTCTTTTGAGTATGCTTTGGCAAAAGATAATAATGACAATTTAAAAGATGCAGATGAATTAATAAAATTGCTGAAAGGTATGTTATGTCATGTTAATCTGATACCTATTAATAAAATTGAAAATGGAGCTTACACAAAAAGTTCATTAGAAAATATTATTAAATTTAGAGATTATCTTAACAATCATGGAATTGTGGCAACAATTAGAAGAGAACTTGGCTCTGACATAAATGCAGCTTGCGGGCAACTTAGAAGGCAGAATATAAATAGTGAGTAATAGGAGCGACAAAAATTAAAAAAATAAAATACTAAATAGAAACCTAAGAAAAAAACAAACAAAAGCCTAACAAGATAAAAAAGCTAAATCAAAACTCGAGAAAAACAAACAAAGGCTTAAGAAAAGTCTAAATAAAAAGTCTAACAAAATAAAAAAGCTAAACCAAAATTAAGAAAAGAATAAAAGCTTAATAAAATAAAAAAAGCTAAATAAAAACTTAAGAAAAAAACAAATAAAAGTTTAACAAAACTAAAAAAGCTAAACCAAAAAACAAAAGCATAGGAAAAATAAAGTGTAAATAAATTAAACGAAAGGAATTTAGGAGGAAATTATTAATGGCAAAAGCTTTTGCAACTTCAGATGTAGGAAAAGCTAGAGAAATTAATGAAGATTATTTTTATATAAGTTATCCTGATGATGAGATTCAGCTATTTATTTTAGCGGACGGCATGGGTGGATATAACGGTGGCGAAGTAGCAAGCAAACTGGCTGTGCAATCGGCAAAAAATTATATTCAAACAAATTATGAAAAAAACAAGGATGACTTATTAAGCTTAGTCAAAAGTAGCACTCAGTATGCAAATATGATAGTGTTTGAAAAAGCACAAGCAAATGCTGAGATAAGCAATATGGGCACAACACTTGATGTTTGCCTAATATATCAAAATAAAGCTTTTATATCACATATTGGAGACAGCAGAATTTACAGAATTAGAAAAGAAGTAATTCGAAGACTTACAAAAGATCATAGTTATGTGCAACAATTAGTTGACGAAGGAAAAATTACAAAAGAAGAAAGTATGAAACACCCAAAGAAAAATATGCTTATGAAAGCTCTTGGATGTACAACTTTTGTTGAACCTGACGCATCAGTACATGGATTTATAAAAGGAGATACCATACTTATGTGTTCAGACGGATTAACAAATATGGTGTCAGAACAGGAAATAAAAAGCATTTTAAAAGAAAATCCAACAGATGCTACAAAGTTATTAGTACAAAGAGCAAATGACCTAGGTGGAAATGACAATATAACTGCAATAATCATAAGGTAGGAAAATAAAATTTTCTAAATTATGAAAAAAATTGTGATATAAGCAGGAAAGGAAATTTATTATGAACTTAATAGGTAAAATAATAGGTAATCGTTATGAAATCTTAGAAGAAGCTGGAAACGGAGGTATGGCAACAGTTTTCAAGGCTAAGGATCATGTACTTAATAGATATGTTGCTGTAAAAGTATTAAAAGATGAATACACAACAGATTCAGACTTCATAAAGAGATTTAATTCGGAAGCACAGTCTGCAGCAGGACTTTCACATGCTAATATAGTTTCAATTTATGACGTAGGATTTGAAGAAGAAAATAATTTATACTATATAGTTATGGAGCTTGTAAAAGGTAAAACTTTGAAGCAAATCATAAAAAAAGACGGTGTAATATCTTGGAAATGGGCCGTAAATATTGCCATGCAGATAGCGTCTGCATTAGAAGAAGCTCATAAAAATGGCATAGTTCATAGAGATATAAAGCCTCATAACATAATAATTACAGAAGACGGAGTTGCAAAGGTAACAGATTTTGGAATAGCAAAAGCAGTTTCAAATTCAACTATAACTGCATTTGGAACAACTATAGGTTCAGTACATTATTTCTCACCAGAGCAAGCAAAAGGTGGAGTTACAGATGCAAAATCAGACCTTTATTCTTTGGGTGTTGTAATGTATGAAATGTTAACAGGAAAAGTGCCATTTGATGCAGATACTCCAGTATCTGTGGCATTGAAACACATGCAAGAAGAACCAAAAGAACCTATTGAAATAAATGGAGATATACCAACAGCAATCAATCAAATAGTTGTTAAAGCTATGAGAAAAGACCCAAATGAAAGGTATCAAACAGCAACAGAAATGTTGCAAGATTTAGCAAAAGCTTTAAAAGACCCTGACGGAGATTTTGTAATTATAGAAAATAAAAATGGTCAATACACTAGAGTAATGAAAGCTGTTGATGAGAAGGAAAAGAAAAAGAAAAATTTCTTCAAAGAACATCCAAAAACCAAGATATTAATATACCTATTAGCAATAGTATTGCTATTTGTAATAGTATTTTTAGTTACTAAAATAGCGTTAGACGGCGGAATCAAGAAAAAGGTAGCAATTCCTAATTTGGTAAATATGACATTGGAAGAAGTACAATCACAAGTGGATTCTCTAAATTTAAAATTAGAAAAAACAGAAGCTGCAAGTAGTGAAGTTGAAGAAGGACGAATAATATCACAAGAACCACCGTTTAAAGAAGGAGAAAAACTAAAAGAAGGAGAGACAATTAAGGTAGTTGTAAGTAAAGGTCCGGAAATGACAGAATTGCAGAACTTTGTAGGCATGAAAATAGAAGATGTAAGGAATTTGGCATTAGAAAGTGGAATAACTCTTAATGAAGAAATGCAAAATAATAATAAAGTTCAAGCTGGATATGTTGTAAGCCAAGATGTAACTGCAGGAACTATGGTAAAATCAGGAGATACAGTAAATGTAGTAGTAAGTGCAGGAACAGCAAAAACAAAAGTGCCTTATGTAATAGGTATGGACGAAGGTACTGCAAATGCTACATTGGTAAATGCTAATTTGAAAACAAAAGTAACTTATGTATCTGAAGAAGATAAAGAAAATGGAAAAGTATTATCACAAAGCATTGAAGCAGGAGAAGAAACTGCAGAAGGTACAGAAATCGAAATAAAAGTAAATAAAGTAGAAGATAAAAAGAAAACTATTAAGTTAGTATTAGAAAAAGTTCCAACAGTTGAAAGTTCATCATCTAATACAGTAGGTGGCTCAAGTTCAGTTACAATCACTGTTGTAGTAAATGGAAAAACAACTGTAAATGGTAAATCAGCAAAAGTTGGAGATTTAGATGTTGATTTAGGAACAGTAACAGGTTCAGGAGTACAAAAGATTGAAGTAAGAGTTGTTCAAGGAAATATGACAAAAACAATTACTAAAGAAGTAAATATAGATGATTATGGCGATAATGCTACTTGGTACATTAAAGAATAATAAAATCATTAATTATTAAACACCTAAAATAGTTACTTTTGAAAACGCCGCGCAGCGCCCAACCGGAGCGTTAGCGTAGGGCGAATGAAGCAAATTTCATACAAGCGCCGAATGGCATTATGTATTTCATAAAGTACATTAATTGCACAGCCATGAAGGCATAATGGAATTTGCGACAGCAAGGCTTGAAAAAGTAACTATTTTCAGGGGTTTAATTGAATATATTATAATTTTGTAAGGTATAGGTGTTAATGAAAGGTATAATAATTGAAAATTCAGCTAATTTGTATAAGGTAATAGATCCAAACAGCAAAGATGTATATAATTGCCTAGCAAGGGGATCACTTAAAAATACTGGAATAACACCAGTTGTGGGCGATAGGGTTGAATTTTTAGACAAAGAAAACGTAATAGAAAAAATATATGATAGAACTAATTATATAAAAAGACCTAAAATTGCAAATATTACTCAAATTGTATTTGTTGTATCAATGAAAGCACCAAATCCGGATTTGTTATTGTTAGATAAACAATTAGCATTTGCAGAAAGCATTGGAGTAAAAAGTATAATAGCTTTTAATAAATGTGATTTAGTAGAAAAAGAAACAATAGAAAATGTTTCAAAAATTTACAAAAATATAGGATACTGCACAATAGAAATTAGTGCTAAAAATGGAATCGGAATAGAAGAATTAAGGCAAAAACTAAAAGACGAGTGTTCAGTATTTGCAGGGAATTCAGGAGTTGGAAAATCAACAATAATTAATTCATTATTTAATGAGCAGATAACTGAAGAAGGCGAGATAAGTGAGAAAAATAAAAAAGGTAAAAATACAACAACATTAGTTAGGTTATATGAACTTGAAAAAGATACATTTATAGCAGACACACCAGGATTTTCAACATTTGATATATACGAAATTGAAAAAGAAGATCTGTCACATTATTTTATTGAATTTGTAGATTACATGAAAGACTGTGATTATGTAGGTTGCAGTCATATCAAGGAATCGGAAAATGAGTGTAAAGTAAAAAAGGCATATTTGCAAGGAAAGATTTCAAGTACAAGATACGATAATTATTGCAAAATATATGAAGAACTAAATAAATATAAAAAATGGTAAAAGGAGAGATTAAATATGGAAGTATCAGCATCTATCTTGAGTGTAAATGAAGCAGAATCGGCACACACATTTTATAGATTAGAATTAGCTCATATTGACTATTTTCATATAGATGTAATGGACGAAAAATTTGTAGAAAACAACACAGAAGAAATGATGAAAATGTATGCAGACCATTTAAAAAATATTACTAACATACCATTA
This sequence comes from uncultured Clostridia bacterium, assembly GCA_947624185.1. Taxonomy (GTDB): domain Bacteria; phylum Bacillota; class Clostridia; order TANB77; family CAG-508; genus CAG-793. The sequence goes on from CANQJG010000057.1 coordinate 5,577, forward strand.
GATGTGCATTTAATGGTCGAAGATATAAAAAAATATGTAGATATATTCAGTTCAAATGAACCAAGAAATATAACATTTCATATAGAAGCAACAAAAAATAAAGAAGAAATTATAGAATTAATAAATTACATAAAACAATATTCAAAAGTTGGAATTGCAATAAAACCTGATACTGATGTGGAAAAGGTATATGAATTCTTGCCATTGATACATACTGTAATGATAATGACAGTTGAGCCGGGAAAAGGCGGACAGAAGCTTATTACAGGAACAATTGAGAAAATAAAAAAATTAAAACAATATATAGAAGAAAATAATTTAGAAATCGATATAGAAGCGGACGGCGGAATAGATACAGAAAATATAAAAAAATTGAAGGACGCAGGCGTTGATATAGCAGTAGTTGGGACGGCATTGATAAATGCAAAAGATTATAAATATACAGTAAATCAATTAAAAATGTAATTAAAAGTAGGAAAGGTTTTGGAATAATGCCAAATAGAAGAGCAAGAACAAGAAGAAGAGATAATATAATAGTTGAAACAATAAGTAATAGAACATTTTGGATTTTGAGCACAATTTTAATAGCAATAATATTAAGTTGTGTGGCAATTATTAAATTATTAAATATAAGGGAAACAAAGAAAATTGCTGAAGAACAAGAAAGAATAAGGTCTCAGATAGATGAAATATATTCATCAACAGAATCCAAAATGCAAGATTTGCAAAATTATAAAACAAATCAAATAATAAGATTATCAGCAGTAGGTGACATATTGTGTGGGAACAATTTGAGACAATATGGAAGAAATTATAATGAGATTTTTACTGACATTTCAAAATATTTAAAAGACTCTGATTTAACACTTGGAACTTATGAGACTACAATAACAGAAGAAACGAAAGACTTCGCAAATGCAGTAGGCAAAACTGGAATAGACTTTGTGAGTCTAGCACATAACCACGCATTGGATAATGGAAACGAAGGACTAAATGCAACGAAGGAATACCTTGAAAGTATTGGAATAAATACAGTTGGAGTAAGTGCTAGCACTCCTGAAGAAAGAGTAAAAATCGTAGAAATCAAAAATACTAAAATAGCCATAATTGCATATACATACGATAACGGAAAAGAAGGAGTAAATATTTACTCAGAAGATTTAATAAAGCAAGACTTAGAATACGCAGAGCAAAATGCAGCAATATCAATAGTTATGGAACATTGGGGAGATGTTAATACAAATACAGTAAGCAAATATCAAGAAGAACAAGCAAAATATTTAATTAGTCAAGGAGCAGATATAATAATTGGAGCACATCCGTCAGCTGTACAAAAAATGGAAGTAGTACAAAACAGTAATTTCAAAGATTGCTTTGTAGCGTATTCGGTAGGGGATTATACATCAGATTTTACGATAGAAAATGCCAATCTTGAGCTAATATTAAATATACAAATATTTGTAGACACGGAAGGTAAGGCATCACTATATAAAGTCGACTACACTCCAGTATATATGCATGATAAAGGAAGTAGTTATAAGGAAAATAGATTTAAGATTTTGGACATGAAAGCTGAAATTGCTAACTTTGGTTCAGAAACTAGCAGTATAGACAAAAAAACGTATGACAAATT
>CANQJG010000058.1 GCA_947624185.1 uncultured Clostridia bacterium
GGAAATGCAGAACAAATGATAGATTATAAAACAGGAGAACCATTTACATCACATACAACTAATCCAGTTCCAATAATTTTATATGGTATGGAAAATGTGAAAATAAGAGAAGGAAAACTAGCAGATTTAGCACCTACTATGTTGGACATGATGAACATACAAAAACCAGCAGAAATGACTGGAGAAAGTTTACTTGTAAAAGAGTAAATAAATCCAATATAATGTAAAATGGTAAATAAGGAGAAAGTTTTGCAAAGCGGACAAAGGAAATTATATAAAGAAATATATAATTCAATAATTAAGTTAATACCGGAAAAATGGAAAAAAATTTGTTTGTATGCCAGTTTTGTGGAAGGTTTAAAAGGGGAAATGTATTTTTACTATTTCCCTAAAAAACTAATCAAATCTAAACCAATAAATTGTTATGAAATTCCTAATAAATTCGGTTTCAATGAAAGCACATATAATGATGAACTTTCAAATCTATATTTAAAAATAAAAAAGTTAAAACAAATCTCAAAATTACCATGGACAAATACAACTATAATCATAGAAAAAAATTTATTCACAATGGAATTTCACTATGAGAATTTACGTCAATCAAAATATTCTGATGAGCAAAGACATATAATTTGGTGTTATAAATATTTGAATTTGCCTTTAGATAGTCTTGAAAAAAAAGATCAAAGCTTAGTAAAAAGCTATAAGGGAGAAACTAGAGTAAAACCAACAATATTTATTGATGAGATTGCAAATTTAGAGTATGAAGAAATAAGAAATCAGATATTAAAAGTATAAAGAATTAGAATATTTTTAAATTATGAAGTATTTTAAAGAAAAAGAGTAAAAATTATAAATAGAAAAGGAGACAAAAATATGAACTATTCAAAAGAAGTAGAGAATATGTGTATTGTAAAAAAAGGTGTGGATCATGGTCCAGCACCAATTCCTGAAGAAGGAAAATGGGTTCAAGCTAAAGAGATAAAAGATATATCAGGATTTACACATGGAATAGGTTGGTGCGCACCACAACAAGGAGCTTGCAAACTTACTCTTAATGTTAAAAATGGAATAATTGAAGAAGCCTTAGTTGAAACTGTTGGTTGTTCAGGTATGACACACTCAGCAGCTATGGCAGGAGAAATTTTAGTAGGAAAAACTATATTAGAAGCCTTAAATACAGACTTAGTATGTGATGCAATTAATACTGCTATGAGAGAATTATTTTTACAAATTGTTTATGGAAGAAGTCAATCAGCATTTTCTGAAGGTGGCCTAGATATTGGTGCAGGATTAGAAGATTTAGGAAAAGGACATAGAAGTCAAGTAGGAACTATTTATTCAAGCAAATTGAAAGGACCAAGATATCTTGAATTAGCAGAAGGATACATAACAGAAGTCGGATTAGATAGTGATAATCAAATAATTGGATATAAATACGTAAATCTAGGAAAAATGATGGAAGGAATTAAAAAGGGAATAGAACCAATGGAAGCAATTGAAAAAGCATCAGGTACTTATGGAAGATTTGACGAAGCGGCTAGGAAGATTGATCCAAGACAAGAGTAGTGAGTTAAAAATAATTACAATTTTGGCACCCACAAACTTCATTTAAAATTTATTCAACGTACAGAAAGTATGTCTCACAAATTTTAAACTTGTTTTCCTAGCCAAAATTTAATTCTTTTTCAACGGATTAATAATAAAAGGGAAAAGTAGGAGGAATAAAAAATGTCAGTAACATTTGAAAGCTATGAAAGAAGAATAGATCAAATTAAACCAGTTATGGAAAAATACGGAATAAAAGATTTTGAAGACGCATTAGAAATATGTAAAGAAAAAGGATTTAATCCTTATGATATGGTAAAAGAAGTACAACCAATTTGCTTTGAAAATGCTTGTTGGGCTTATACTTTAGGAGCTGCAATCGCAATAAAGAAAGGATGCACAAAAGCATCAGAAGCAGCAAAGGCTATAGGAGAAGGTTTACAAGCATTTTGCATACCAGGTTCAGTCGCAGATGACAGAAAAGTAGGATTAGGACATGGAAATCTAGCATCAATGTTGTTAAGCGAAGACACAAAATGTTTTGCATTTTTAGCAGGACATGAAAGCTTTGCAGCAGCAGAAGGAGCAATAGGAATTGCAAAATCAGCTAATAAAGTTAGAAAAGAACCTTTAAGAGTTATATTAAACGGACTTGGAAAAGACGCAGCACAAGTAATATCAAGAATAAATGGATTTACTTATGTAAAAACAGAATTTGACTTTTTTACAGGAAAAGTTAATATAGTCGAAGAAATTGCATATTCAAATGGAGAAAGATCAAAAGTTAGATGCTATGGTGCAAATGATGTTAGAGAAGGTGTAGCAATAATGCACTTAGAGGATGTTGATGTTTCAATCACAGGAAACTCAACAAATCCAACTAGATTCCAACATCCAGTAGCAGGTACATATAAGAAAGAAAGAATAGAACAAGGAAAGAAATATTTCTCAGTAGCATCAGGTGGCGGAACAGGAAGAACATTGCATCCAGACAATATGGCAGCAGGTCCAGCATCTTATGGTATGACAGATACAATGGGAAGAATGCACTCAGATGCACAATTCGCAGGCTCATCTTCAGTTCCGGCACACGTTGAAATGATGGGACTAATTGGCATGGGCAATAACCCAATGGTTGGAGCTACAGTTCAAATTGCTGTTGCAGTAGAAGAAGCTATGAAATAAATGAGCAAGCTATAAAGTAGACGAGCTGTGAAGCAAGCAAGTTAATAAAGCAAATGAACTATAAAGTAAATAAATTATAAAGTAAGCAAGTTATAAGGCAAACGAGCTATGAAGTAAATAAATTATAAAGTAAACGAGCTGTAAAGTAAGCAAGTTAATAAAGTAAATGAACTATAAAGTAAATAAATTATAAAGTAAGCAAGTTATAAGGCAAACGAGCCATGAAGTAAATGAACTATTAAATAAAAAAGAATAAAAAGAGAGAGTAAACCGATGAAAAAAATAAAAAGGATTTTTATTTTAATAATTTCGTTAGTATTAGTATTTTCAACATCTGTAAAAGCAGATGTTGGAAGCTTTGAAGATTATGACTCAGGGTCAAGCTGGGATTCAGGTTCAAGTTGGGATTCGGACTGGGGCTCGAGTTCAAGCTGGGACTCTGACTGGGATTCTGATTATAGTGGAGGCTTAGGATTTTTACCAATATTTATTGGTGGAGGTCCAAGTGGTCTTATTGCATTTTTAATATTTATATTTATAATGTATATGATTTATAGAAAAAATAGAAAAGGCGATAGAATTAATCAACTTTATAATCATATAAATCGTTCAGAAACTCAAACTGTATATGATGAGAATTCAGTAATAAATAAAGTAAAAAATGTAGATCCGAATTTCAATGCCGAAGAATTTAAGGGATTTGCAAAAGAAGTATTTATCAAATTACAAAATGCATGGACAGATAGAGATTGGGAAAAAATAAGACCATTTGAATCCGAAGAGCTATATGAACAGCACAAAATACAACTAGAAGGATATATAAAAAATAATCAAATAAATGTAATGGAAAGAATAAGTGTAAATCAAGTAAGATTATTGTCATTTGAACAGTATGGCGGAAATGATATATTAAAGCTAGATTTATTCTCAAGGATGGGAGACTATATAATAGATGCAACCACAAAACAAGTGATTAGAGGAGATAAATCAAAAGAATATTATCACACATATACATTAACATTTATTAGAACAAGTGGAGAAGTTACAAAACCAGGAGAAAATGGATTAAAGACAACCAATTGTCCAAATTGTGGAGCTCCAACAACAATTACTTCTTCAGGAAGATGCGAATATTGCAACAGTGTAATAACAACAGACAATCACGGATGGGTATTATCTAATTTGACAAGAAAAAATTAAAATAAAAATTTAAGGAGGGAAAAAATATGGGATTAATTAAATCAGCTATAGGAGCAGTATCAAGTACATTACATGATCAATGGAAGGAAGCAATACGTTGTGATGATATGACAGACGATATGCTAATGGTAAGAAAAACAACACCAACAGGAGTTATTAATAATGGAAGTACAATAATTGTAGCACCAGGTCAATGTGCTATAATTTATGATAACGGAAAAGTAATAGACGCTACAGCAGAAGACGGAGCATATACATTTGACAGTTCATCAACACCTTCATTTTTTGAAGGACAATTTAAAGATACATTTAAAGAAATGTGGTCAAGATTCACTTATGATGGAGCAACATCAAAACAGCAAGCAGTATTCTTCTTCAATTTAAAAGAAATAATGGATAATAAATTTGGCACAGCAACACCAATACCATTTCAAGACTGGTCTCATCCAATACCAAATAGGATGACAAACACAATGACTCCATTAAGTGTTAAAGTACGTTGCTATGGAACATATACATTTAAAATAGATAATCCAGCAGTATTTATGCAAGAATTATCAGGAACATCAGATGTATATTATAAATCATCTGTTGTAGGACAAATAAGAAGCGAAGTTTTAGCATCTTTTCAAAATGTATTAAATGAATTAGGAAATTCAGAACATAAAGTTCCAGTTTTAGAAATGCCAAGTCAAACAGACGAAATGAAACAAATGCTAGAAGAAAGAGTATTTGACGAGCCAGTAAGAAGAAGGGGAATAAGATTAATAAGTTTCTCAGTAGAATCAGTAACATTAGAAGAAGAATCAGAAAAGAAGATAAATGAATATGAATTAGGATCTAACTCATATATGCAACAAGGAAGGATGACAACAGCATATTCAAACGCCGTAGAAAAAGCAGCAGAAAATGCAGGTGGTGCAGCAAATGGATTTATGGGAATAGGTATGATGAATATGGCAACAGGTGGCATGATGGGAGGAAATGCAACAGCACCTTGGCAAAATCAAAACGAGCAAGGTAACTCTCAAAACTATAACCCTTATGAAAATACACAATCAACACAAAACATGGAACAACCAGCTCAAACCACAGCACAACAAGTGCCAAGTCAAATAGAACCACAAGTTCCAAATTCAACAGAACAACCAATGCAAAGCTCAGTAGAGCAACCACAACAAAATCAAACAGAGCCACAAGCACAAAATACAGAACAACAAGAACCAAGCCAAACAGAACAAACAACACAAGAACCAACAGAAATGCAACAATCAACTTCAGAAAATATAGTAAATAACGAAGAAAAGAAAGTTAAAATGTGCACAAAATGTGGAAACTTGAACCCAACAGAAGCAAGATTCTGCATAAATTGTGGAAATCAATTCTAAAAATTAGATTTCAACCAAAATTACATTATCTCCAATAGTTCTAATTTTATCCCAAGTGATAACAATATCATTATTGGAAGAAAGAAAACTAAAAGCTTTAGAAGAACCGGGGACGATTATAGAAGTAATACTGCCAGTTGTTAGGTCAGCACAGACATCTTGTACATAACCAAGCCTTTTGCCGTCAGTAATATTAATAACTTCTTTGTGCCTAAAATCCATACCTTTTTGAGCCATATAATTCATCCCCTTCTTTTAAAATGTTAAAGATATATCATTTTTAAGATAAAACTATCTATAATAAAATATCATCAATTTTTAAGAATCTCTTACGTTCAAAAATTAAACCCTTTAAAATAATTATATTACTTATAAGCATTTTTTATGTGATTTATTGCACTTTTTTCTAAACGAGAAACCTGAGCTTGAGAAATACCAACTTCATCAGCAACTTCCATTTGCGTTTTACAATCAAAAAATCGTTTCTGAATAATAATCATTTCTTTCTCAGACAATTTTTTCATTGCCTCAGAAATAGCAATTCCTTCAGTCCAATGTTCATCTGTGTTCTTTTTATCACTAATTTGATCCAAAATACATAGATTATCACTATCGTTATTAGAAACAGATTCCTGCAAAGAAACAGGATCTTGGATTGCATCTAAACTAAAAGCAACTTCTTCCTTCTCAACACCAAGTTCTTGAGCAATTTGTTCAATAGTAGGTTCATTTTGATTTTCCTTCAAAAATTTATCTTTAACCATTAAAGCCTTGTAGGCTAAATCTCTCGTAGAACGACTAACTCTAATAGGATTATTATCTCGTAAATATCTTCTAATCTCACCAATAATCATTGGAACTGCATATGTTGAAAATTGAACATTTTGAGAAATGTCAAAATTATCAATGGCCTTTATAAGACCAATGCATCCAACTTGAAATAAATCATCAGCATTTTCATTTTTAGACTTAAATCTCTTTATAACACTCAAAACTAATTTCAAATTACAATAAATAAATTTTTGCCTAGCCTCTAAGTCTCCATTTTTTATCTTCTTTAAAAGTACATCTTTTTCTTCATTTGATAGCATAGGTAATTTGGAAGTGTTTATTCCACAAATCTCTACCTTGTTAATCAAATAAAAGTCCTCACTTTCAGTATATAATTATTGATAGCCTCAAAGAAAATAGCTATTTTATCGAAATGTTTGCAAGATTATTATTTCCAAAAAATAAAAATGGTATTCATTATTTAGGGTGTTATTTATGAGATGAACAATTCGATTAACAGTAACATGCAGTAAAATCAACTATTACAAGAATTATTTGAGTAAAAAGTGTCAAATTCTCGTGAAAGTAATTTGTTTGAAAAAATCTGTCAAGTGAAAAAGTAAATGTAATTCCATAAAATAAATGCAATTCTGTAAAGTAAATGCAAGTTGAAAAAAATCTTAAAAATCTTGAAAAAATCTATTGACTTGAATTAATAAATGTGATAATATTATAAATATACAGAAGAAATTAGTTTGCACACTTAACCAAAAAAACGTAAAAACTAATTCTTTATTTTTTGCTCTTTAACAAAATAGATAACATAATAATAGTAACTTTAAATAATAAGAAAAAATATTTAAAAATTTTCATAGAAAGTTACAAAAAAGTGTTGACATTTATGAAAGAGCATAGTATAATATGAAACGTTATGCAACTACAAAAGCGTAATGTAAAGTACATTGAAAAATAAACAATGAATCTTTTGAGAAACCAATAAAATTGCGGTAGTAAGATTCAAACTAAAAATATATATTTAATATAGTAATATATTAAATAAAATAATTTAAGTTAGGATAAAAGTACTACCAAACAAAAACAGAATTT
>CANQJG010000059.1 GCA_947624185.1 uncultured Clostridia bacterium
CTACTATGAATATTAACAAAAATTATTACATTTATATTAAATTTTCAACTTAAATATTTCATTTTTTTACATTATATGATATATTAATTTTTGAAAGAAAGAATATGTTTATAAAATTTATATTAAATAAACCCTATAAACATATTACACGAGGAATTATAGAAAATGAATTTCAATAAATGTGTACGTTGTGGATGTTTTTTCCAATCAGATGATATGGTTTGTCCTAATTGCAAAGCTAAAGATGAGGTTGATATGTGCTCTTTAAGAGCTTATTTAGCTATTAATGATATTCCCGAGAGTCCTGAAAGTTTGGCTTTTCAATCAGGAGTTGATGTGAAAAATATAAACAGATTTATGCAATCTCAGGAATTTTCTTCATTAAAGCAATCTTTTGATGGTTCAATGAACCATTTTAAAACAAACCTTTGATGGTTCAATGAATCATTTTAAAACAAATTTATAATATTACAACTTAGGCAAATAAATCTAAAATATCTTCTTTAGATAGTTTATTTATAAATGTCTCTTCTGTTGATAGTATATCTTTTGAAAGTTTTTCTTTTCTTTCTTGCATTTTATTGATTTTCTCTTCTATTGAGTTACTTGTGATTAGCTTATATACTTGAACACTATTTTTTTGTCCTATTCTATATGTTCTATCTGTTGCTTGATTTTCACTTGATATATTCCACCATGGATCATAATGTATTACAACATCTGCTGAGGTTAAATTTAATCCTGTTCCGCCTGCTTTTAACGATATTAAAAATACCTTTATGTCTTCATTATTATTAAATTCATCTACCATTTCTATTCTTTGATTTACTGGAGTTTGTCCAATTAATTTAAAATATTTTATTTTTAACGCTTCTAGTTCTTTCTCCATTATTTCAAACATGGAAGTGTAACTTGAAAATATTAATATTTTGTGTCCTGCTTCTACAGCGTCAGTTACCAAATTTATACATTGTTTTAATTTTCCACTGCTTCCATTATAGTTTTCTAAAAATAAACTTGGATGACAACATATTTGCCTCAATCTTGTTAGTAGCATTAATATCTTAAATTTGCTTTTTTCAAAACTACTATCATTTAGTTCTTCTGCTACCTCTTTCCTTGTTTGTGCTAAATATGATAAATAAATTTTTTGTTGCTCATTTTCCATTTCATTTTGCATTACTGTTATATTTTTTTCTGGTAATTCTGTTAGAACATCCTTTTTTACTCTTCTTAATACAAATGGACTTATTAACTTTTTTAATCTGCTTAATGCTTCCTTATCCTCATTTTTTATTATTGGCTCTTCGAATTTTTTCTTAAATTTATTATAATTATATAGATATCCTGGCATGATAAAGTCAAATATTGACCATAATTCTGCAATCGAGTTTTCAATAGGTGTTCCTGTTAATGCAAATTTTATTTCTCCATTTAAACTTTTTAAAGCTGTTGCATTTTGAGTAGTTGCATTTTTTATATACTGTGCTTCATCTGCTATAATATATTTAAATTTCTTATCCTCATAGTTTTCTATATCTCTTTTTAACAAATCATAAGATGTAATTATTAAATCGTAGTCTTGATAAGTATCAATTATTTGCTTTCTTTCTCCTGCTGTTCCTTTTACTATCAATACTTTTATTGATTTACACCATTTTTCTATTTCTGCTTTCCAATTTAGTACCAATGTACTTGGACATACCACAATTGATGTCGTTTTATTGCCTTTTTTTATGCTTGATTTTAATAACGCTATGATTTGTATTGTCTTTCCTAAACCCATATCATCTGCTAATATACCACCCATATTGTATGTTTCAAGTGTTTTCAGCCATTTATAACCAACTTTTTGATAATCTCTTAGTTTATTCTCTAGGTCTTTATCTATTTCAAAATTCATTTCTGCATTTTCTATCGAATCAACCAATTCATTAAATTTATCATTTTTAGCAACGTTTATATTTTCTTTTGTATTCATCAATTTTTCTATATAAAAACTGCGGTTTATTGGAAGATTAATTTTTCCTTGTTTTATTTTACCATAATCTATATCTAAAGTTGTTTCTAATTCATCTAATAGATTTAAATCCTCATTTTCTGTTAAATCCAAAAAATCTCCATTTTTTAATTTATAATATTTCTTTTTAACACTATAATCTTGTAATATGCCTTTTATTTCACTAATATCAATGTTCATTTTTGATATATCTAATTCTAATAATCCATTATTTATCTTTATTCCAACACTTGATATTTTAGGTCTTTTTATTTGTTTATTTTTAAATTTGTCTGTTACTAGTACTTCAAAATCGTTCATGTAGACATTTATTTTACTTGTCAGAAATTCATACATATCGTCTGCATTTTTCATTATAAATCTTTTTTCATTAAATAATGGTGCAAAGCCGTCTAAAAAAATTCTTTTCATTACTTCTTTTTCAGCAGGTACATCTCTTATAATTTTATTTTGTTTTACATATTTTTCATATCCATTTTCTAATATATTAAATTCCCCTTTTGAATAACAAAACCTTAATTCCAGCATAATATATCCGTCATCATTTACATCTAATAACACTTTTGATGCAAGTTTATCTACAATCAAGCTTTTTTCTTGTATTTCTGCAGGTAAATTTTGCGCATCAATTCTTATATTAGGCATGACGAATTTAGCAAATTCTCTCAATTTATTTTCAGGTATTAGCATTCGTCCATACATGTCCATATTACTTAATAATTTAATAATATTGGTATCTTTTTCCTTTTTATATATTTTATTATTATAAAATATATACATATATCTATTTGAATATACGACTTCATAATGGTCTAAATTCATCCTTAATACATATTCTTCTGTTTCTTTTTCTTTATAATCTTCATAAAAATACATCATTTTTACTTTTTCTTTTTGTATTATCGGCATGAATTCAAGCTCTTGTTCTGAAAATTCATAAAGAATTTCCTCTTTTCCTCTTTTTAGGAACACCTTATTATTCGGTATTAATTTAAAAAATTCTTCTATTCTGTCTCCTTTAATTAATAGTTGTCTATTTGGCATATAATACCTATTATATGCATCCATACTATTGTATATATTAAGCATTTCCGCGTATTGTATAATAAAATCAAATAACCACCTTGAATCTTCACAAAAATTTTCTCTTTTTGGAATAAGTCTTAGTTGCTTTCCAAAGTTAATTTCCATTTGATTTTTATATGCATTATAAAAATTATTTATATTCTTTAAGGAATACATCCTAGTATTTCCAATTTTAAAATGAAACAATAGTGAATCTGCATTATTTGTTTCAATTGCAAATTCTATTTTTACATTTGTAGCAAGTTCTGATACTTTTTCATTTTTTAATGACCTTACTCTAGTGTACATGTCCATTATATCAATATTTTTTGAATTATCTAATCTATCATTAAGCTTGTATTCATTAATGAAACTAATCGTATCTATGTATTTTTTTCTATATTCATATTCTGCTATTTCTTTTTCCCTTTTCTTTCTTAACTCTTCTTGCCTCTTTCTTTCTTCTTCTTCTTTTTGTTTTAATAATTTTCTTTTTCCTTCTTTAGTACTGGCATTATGTGGGTACAATAATTCTAATGCCGTGGCAACCATGTGCATACAAACTTCTTTATTATCAAATATTTGACATGAACAAGTACAGTCTGTAATTACGCTACCTTCAATTTTTAAATTTGTATAATATCCTTGTACACTTGCATCTACATCATATTCGTTTTCTCTTGTTTTTTCAACATTTTTGATTTTTACATTTTCCATATAAAATAACCTTCGTCCGCTCATTTCAGTATCTTTGTTACATTTTTTCGTAAATTGAAAATTCTTAAACTTTAAATCCATTACATCTACAATCATTTCTTTTTCCCTTTCTAAATTTATAACGTCTTATTTTTTGCCACTTTGAACACTTCAAGCGTATAAAACTATTATATCATTTCTACGCTTTCGTGTCCAAAATCTATCTTAGCAGTAGACCTTTCTTGACGCTTATTTATTACAAAATACCTTAACACTTCTTTTCATTTGTTACTTTATATGCACTTTGGTTTTATAATCATGTACCCTATTTCATTTTTACACATCTCATCAATGGCTTCCATTATATTATCACTTTCAATTTGAGTTATGTGTCCGCCATTTGTTAGCTCATGATATGGAGCTTCTGTTTTTATTTTTTTTGCATTATCATATTCTTTTGGAAGCTCAAATGATAAAGTGTAGCTGCCTTTGTCTGTTACATCTTTTATTCTTCCAAAAATTACTCTGTCAAATTCAATAAAATCCCTTGCTATTTCGTCGTTGTACTCTCCTGCTGCTACAAAATTTAGATTGTACTTTTTTGATAATTCATCTGCTTTTTCCCTTAATTTGCTTACAATTTTTATTCCTAATTCTTGCGTTTTCTTACTTTCTCCATGATTTTTTCCTGTTAAAACTATTAAACACTCATTTAATCCTAAAAATGTAATCTTCATGCTTCCTTGTTTTAAAATTTTTTTTACTTTGTCATCTTCTTTTAATTTTTCTGAGTCTATCCAAATTGATTCCTTCATTAAAAATGGAAAATTGCTAACCTTTTTATTGCCTTGTATCTCAATCCTTTCTAGCAATTGATATTTTATTAATTCTAATTTTTCATCTAATTCTGCGAAAAAGTCGTCTATATTATCTTTATGTTTTAATGCTATTCTTGGCAAATTAATTGTAGTTGATGAAAGCACGCCCCTGCCTGATGAAATTTGTTTGTCATTATCTACAACATTGTCAATTACTCTTGATCCATTTCTTAGATAAGCTACTTCTGTGTCATAATCTCCTTCTTTGAAGAATTGTGCATTGAACTGTGCGTCTAAATTTGAAAATGTTATCTTTTTATCTTTTTCTAATACCTTGCATGCTAATTCTAGTAAATCGTGATTTGGTGTATTTTCTTCATAATTTACACCTTTTTTTACTTTAAATACAACTATTGGTGAAATAGCTTCTTTTTGTTCTCCCACGCCTTCTCCTATTGTTGTAAGAAAATTTTTAGTAATCATCCTACCTTCTGCTGATGTGTCTGTTCCTAAATTAATTGTTGTTAATTTTGAATTACATATACTATTTAGATTATGTACAAATGCTTCTAGTGCTTGAAATGTGATTTTATTAGTTTTTTCAAGTGCTTTATTGTACACTATTCTGAACATCCTTTTTAATTCTTCTGCACCTCTTGTGAATTTATAAAATTCTTCTATGTTAAAATCCATTGTATTTATTTTATCTATTTCTCTATCAATTCCGTTAATTGCAATGAATTTATCGTAATCAGTATATTCAAGAATATCATATATTGTTTGCCTGAATTCCTTTTTAAATGTTTTTAATACTCCTGGTGCCATATAGTAATCAAATGCTGGTATTCCTTGCTCTCCGCTTTGGTCTTTTTGCGTTTCTGAAAGTGCAATTATTGCAAGCATTACATAAGACATAATACTTTGTGGTTCTCTCATTGAACTATTTTCTGTTGAGAATCCGTCCGAAAATAATTTTTCAATGTTTATTTGGCAACTTTCTGTTGTGCCCATTGGATAAAATTCAAGATTATTTATAAAAATATCTCCATTTTCATGCTCATTTGAAAATTTCTTTTTCATTAAGTATGAAGTTGTAAATTCGCCTGATACTGTAAGACCATAAGCTTCTACTGTTTGCAATGCGTTTTTAGAATTTCCGACATTTTCTGCAGATTCTTTAGTATTTAGTCCTAATTTTTCTAAAGCTTTTAAAAATTTGTGTTTTCTTTTTTCTTCAAAAAATATTTCTCTTGATTGTGCCCTTTTTTCCCTATATTCTGAGAAAGAATTATACACATCTTCATATCCATTTTCTTTTAATTGTTGCTCTATTAAATCTTGTATATCTTCAATCTTTATTCTATCTTTTTCAAGAGCTGCAAGCTTTTCTATGACTTTATTATATACTTTATTAATGTCATATTCGTTGTATTTTCCTTCTATACTGTCAAACCCTTTCTTTATTGCAATTGCTACTTTTGTACCGTCAAATGTAACTTTTTTGCCGTCTCTTTTTACTACTATCAAGCTTAATAATTTTTCTTCCATGAATAATCCTTTCTAATCAAGAGTTCTTACATATATTTTCTAGCTGATTTTTATAATTTCTTGTTGCAATATTTCCTGTGCTTTTGCTTCATCATCTGAATGTATATATCCTATTATTTCGCCATTTTTTACTGTGTCTCCAACTTTTTTATTAAATACAAAACCGACTCTTGTATTTATATCATCTTCCTTTTTCTCTCTTCCAGCACCTAAATAGCAAGATAATTTTCCTATTGTTAGAGCATCCAATTGCACTATTGTACCGTCATTTTGTGCTACAATTGGAACGATATATTTTGCTTTTTCAAATTTATCTGTGTTTTCTATATATGATATGTCTCCATTTTGATTTTCAACTAATTGTAGAAACTTTTGATATGCTTTGCCATTTTTGATATTTTCTAATATTAGATTCTTTCCTTCATCTAAATTTGAAACTTTTCCTGCTAACATCAGCATATTTGCGCCTAATTCTTCAATAATATTTTTCACATCTTTTGGCATATATTTATTTTTCAATATATCAACTGCTTCTATTACTTCCAAAGTGTTGCCTACCGCATATCCTACAGGCTCATCCATCGGCGTTATAATGCATACAGTTTCTTTGTTAGCTAATTTTCCTATTGCTGTCATTATCCTTGCCAAAGATTCCGCTTTTTCTCTAGTTTTCATAAACGCTCCGCTTCCGCAAGTTACATCTATTACAATCTTATTTGCTCCTGCTGCTATTTTTTTACTCATAATGCTTGATGCAATTAGTGGAATACTGTCTGTGCAAGCTATTGCATCTCTTAGTGCATATATTTTTTTATCTGCTGGCGCTAGGTTTAATGTCTGCCCCATTAAACTTATTCCAATCTTTTTTACATTTTCCATAAATTCTTCTACTGTTATATT
>CANQJG010000060.1 GCA_947624185.1 uncultured Clostridia bacterium
ATGTTTGTTATAACTTTTGTTTTGCAAATATTTTTCTCTCCTTTCTTATTATACGATTTTTAGTTAACTTTTTCAAGTTAAATTTTAAAAATTATCTTAAATTAAATTGTCCCCCGTGATTTTATTTAAGAATCAAATTAATAGATTATATAAATATTTGAATATTTATATCAAAATTAAATATTTACTTATCTAAAAAATAATTTATTTGAGTAATATCAATTTTAATAACATATATTACCAGCTCATTTTATTGTATTATATTACCATTTTATGGTATTGTCAATATGTTTTTTCAAAAAATTACAAAAAATGCGTAAATTTTATTTTTACTTACGCATTTTTTATATTATACCTTTTCTAAATCTATTTGTTTAATAAGTGATTTTATAGCCATACCACAGCCCAGCTTCACGGAAAATACGCCCTAAATTTACTTCACGATATCGTACACAGTCTTTGTGTCATCTGACTTTGCTGTATTTTTTTGCAATTTGACTCCAGATTGTAGACAAACTACTGGACGCAACCCAAATCCGTTAGTGTTGCTATAGATGGTGCCGTCCACGCGGCCGCCATAGCTCACGCGCATCACACAGTTAGTACCATAGGCAGAAGGCGACGCCAACCAATATCCATAACAATTACCTGTAGCTCCATTTGCAGTTACATTTAATGTTGTGTGTGGGAAAAATACTGGATAATTTTCTCCTAATTTTGTTAAATTTGCCATTGAGGTACTTGTTCCGTTCATATACATATAAGTATTATTTTTAGTTGTTGGTTCTGTTCCCCAATAATATCCGTTTCCGCTTGTATTATCTCTATTTGCATACATCTTTTTTAATTTATTTGTTGTATCTGTCTCATCTACTACCTGATTCCATGCTTTACACCACATTTCTAATGTTGGTCCGCCTATTCCCGCATAACCGTATTCTCCTCCTGCAAATCCTGACCAATTGTCTGTATTTAGTAATGTTGATACACATTTTGAATTAGCATTACTGCTTTTACTACTATTACTTAAATCATATCCCGTATGCATAAATAATTTTGTTGGATCAATTTTTAATTCATCTGACGAATCTTCTATCGATTTTTCTAGTTCTTGATATGCAGGTGCACTATCTCCCCAATATGCTGATAGTGTTCCATAGCCTTCTTCTGTTGCACGTCTCAATCCTGTGTTACTTTCTCCGTCTGCTGTTTCTGCCACAACACCTTCCAATGCTTCATTTTCCATTGGCACATAATCTGCTGCTATTAAGTAAATCCTTCCTTTTACATCATCACTATCATTTGTATCTGATCCACCTACATAGAATAATCTCCAATCATTTGTATAATCGTTATCTTCATTTAAATCTACTCCATAATTTACATAACTCCCATAATATTTCTTTGCATTTTCACTTAATTCTTCTGCTGTTATTTTATGCATTGATTCTCTTACATCTTCTATTTCATTTGATACTGTATCTAAGTAATATTCTTCGTTTGTTTGTGCTTCTTTGTATTTGTCTGTCGCTTTTTTTGCCATGCTAATTAATCCATTATCTCCGAATCGCTATATTTAGTGCAACGCCTGCTAAGATTAGCATTATTACTATTGTTACTACTAGCGCAACTAATGTTACTCCATCTTCTTTTAAATTGTTACTCTCTCTCTCTCTCTCTCTACAGTTTCAACGCTTTCAGGCTTTTTCATCTTTTGTTTTCTCCTTTTATTTTAAAATTAGTAGCATTTTTTTCGTTTTTACTATTTACATTTTATATTTTACAATAACTAATTTTGATTGTCAATTATTTTTCACTATTTATTTTTATACGTGCATTTAAAATTTCACTTGACGTTTTCACTTGATGTTTTTACAGTTGAAATCATAACAAATTTAGAGTATAATATGAAGAGAAAAAGGGGTTAAATATATGATAAAAAGATATAGGGAAAATCAAATAGATGAATTAATACAAATACTCAAAAATGACGGTGTAATTAGTGTTCCAACTGATACTGTTTATGGATTATGTGCACGTATAGATTCTTTGGAAGCATACAATAATTTATTAAAGGTAAAGAATAGACCCCGCAATAAATTATTTCCCATTATGTGTGCTGATAAGAATCAAATAAAAAGTATTGCTGTTGTAAGTCAAAAAACAGAAAAAATAATTGATGTATTTATGCCCGGACCTATTACATTAATTTTGAAAAAAAGAGCGGAATTACCTACCTACGTTAATAATGGAAGCTCTACTATAGCTGTTAGAATGGCAACTTCAGAATTTTTGAAAAATTTAATTCATAAGACTGGTTGTCCAATATTCATGACAAGCGCTAATCAAAGTGGAGAACCAATATCTAAGAATTTAGATGAAATAGAGAATTCCTGTCCTTTATTAAATGGAATGCTTGAAGGTAATGTATCCTTTGGTCAAGCCAGCACAATATTAGATTGTACTTTAAATGAATTAAAGATTTCACGCTTAGGTCCAATTACAATGGATCAAATTATGAAATCCTTAATCTAAAAATTTTAATAAAATTTTATTATTTATATCGAAACTGCTATCAATGCTTTTATCTTTATGCCTTGCTTTTTAAACATTTTTTCATGCTCAGTTTCGATATTTTCTTCTCCATTCCAAAAATCAATTTCATTTGCTAAGTCATACGTTAACTTTTCAATCTTATATCCGCTTCTTTCCATATATTTCAATGTATCTTCGAACAAGCTATCATCATCTGTTTTGAAAAATATTTCTCCTTTTAGAAATTCTTTATACTGCTTCAGTTGTCTTTCATGTGTCAGTCTCTTTTTATGATGTTTACCCCTTGGCCATGGATTACAGAAATTAATATATATTCTCTTTATTTCATCTTTTTTACCAAATATGTCTTGAATTCTTGATATATCATATCTAGTAATTTTTAAATTTTTAACAACTTTTTGTTTTTCAATTTCATTTTCTATTTCTTCTGCATCAGTTGACTTTCTTATACCATATTCGGCTTCTACACTTCTTTTAGTCATTCCTAGCATTGCATCAACTAAATCGATTGCTATAAAATTTTTATCTAAATTTAATTTAGACAATTTTGCTATAAAATTTCCTTTTCCACAGCCCAATTCTATATATAGATTTTGTTCTTTTTCGAATGCTGTTTTCCAATTATTCTTATAATTTTGCGGATTGTCTATGTAAAATGGACTTGTTTCCAATTCCTTTCGCGCCCATGGTTTAAATTTCATTCTCATGTTTTATTGGATTCCTTTCATGATGACGATTCCATTTATTTATCTAATGTTGGGTATCCATTACTTACTTGTTTCCAAGTTAATAACTTATAATCTTTTAATACTGTGTTTACATCACTTAGAACAATTGATTTTATATTATTATTTAACGTTGTTACAAAATCTGCCTTCTTCATATTGTCTAAGGTCATTGTTGTTCCTACATTAGTTTGACTAGTTGCTGTATATCTACTATCACAATATACATTTTGAACTTTGCTAGCAGTTGATGTTTTAGAAACACTTAATATTCCATATATTGTAGTATTTGCCGTCAAAGTTCCTGTATTATATACGTTATTAACATTTATTACAGTAGCACCTGTACTTCCATTGTCTACCACATAAATTATACCGCAAGCCGGAGTTAAAGAGTTTGAAACATTTCCAGTATTATAACAGTTTATTATTGCTCCTTTTGATTTTTGATTTAAGTATCCAGATATTCCGCCTGCATAACCATAACCAGTTGAGCTACTAGACATAATATCACCTGTATTATAACTATTTAAAATATATGTCTCTGATAAAGTGGTTAGTGTTCCTGTTAATCCACCACAAGCAATTTCACGTTTAGGCTTATTGGACTCAATTTTTCCTGTATTATAACATTTATCTATTATTAATGTATTTTCATTTTCATTTGTTCCCATTATTCCGCCGAGATGACTTCCATTTGTAATATTACCTGTATTATATGAATTTATAATTTTATTACTTGTATTAGCTTTACATTCTAATGATCCAATAATTCCACCTATCTCAACTTCTATTGATTGTGTATATGATGTTCTATTATTCTTTACCTCTCCTGTATTATAGCAATTTTCTATATCTACTGTTCCATATATCATCCCTACTATTCCACCACATATCGCATTAGCTTCTGTATCTCTATTTGTTATAACACTTCCAGTATTATAACTATTTATTATTGTTGTTGTATTTGTATCAGCGTTATCTCGTCCTAGCAATCCGCCAACATGTAATCCTTTTGTATTAGTTATTTTACCTACATTATAGCAATTTTCTATTTTTAAGTTGCCATTATTATAACCTATTATTCCGCCTGTATTGTTCGAATTTTCCATATTTCCCTTATTTACGCAATTTATTATCTCTACCGTACCATTGATATTTCCTATTATGCCACCTACTGAATCGGAACCTGTTTCACTTTTAATGTTTACATAATTTTTTATATTACTTATAACACTATTTCCTAAGGAAAAACCACAAATTCCACCACAAACTGCGCTTATTGTTGTATGCATATTTCCGGTAACAGTTAGGTTTTGAATTTTACTACCATTTATATAGCCCAATAGTCCTATACGTGTTAAAGTATCATTATCTATATATAAATTACTTATAATTTTATTGTTTCCTTCAAAATTTCCTTCAAATGGATTATCTGAAGAAATTCCTATTGGTTGAAATCCTGCTCCTGTTGTTAGTTCTGTTTTTAGTTCTTCTTCTGTTCCATTTCCATTTATATCCTTATACTCTTTAGTTCTATAATTTACATAAGAATTTTCCGCTTTAAAGTTTAGATTTGTTGTTAATTTTATTGTTTGTCCTTTATATGTTGTTCCTGCTTTTACTTGATTTGATAAATATACTAAATCTTCTATACTTTGTACTAAATATGGATCTTCTGGTGTTCCTGAACCTGCCATTGTTCCAGGTGTTTTATCTTCTTTTCCTACCCACTCTATTTTTTCTATCTCATCACCTAATTCATCTGTCCTGTCTTCTTCATCTTCTTGCTCTTGTTGATACTCTTCTACTGATTTTTCTGTTTGACTGATTAATCCATTACTTCCGTACTGTTGTACTTAATACTACTCCTGCTAAGATTAGCATTACCAATATCGTTACTGCTAACGAAATTAATGTTATTCCACTATCCAACCTTTTTAATCTGCTTTTGTTTGTTTTTTTATTCATTCGTTTTTCTTCCATTTTACTCCTGTATGATATATTTAATCATACACTCCTTTCCTTAAATTTATATAATATTGCTTTCGCAACACCTAGCAATATATAACCTTTATTTCTTCATCATATTTTTAATATATTCTATTTCTTCTTCTTGATTTAATCTCATGAATATTGGTTCACCTTTTTCAATTACTTTTGCATTTTCTATTGCTTTATAATCTTTTAGTGATTCCCAATTTATATTTGTTGAATCTATTCCAATTTGTTTCAATATTTGCTCTGATGTGTTTTCCATAAATGGTTTTATCATTATTGCTATTTGTTTTAAATTAGCGATTAAATGATACATTGCAGATTTTAATTTTTCTTCTCTATTCTTTTTATCTTCTTCAGTTTCATTTTCCGCTTCTTTTGCTAATGCCCAAGGTTGTGTTTCGTCAATATATTTATTAGTTCTTGATATAAAATTCCATATTGATTGGATTGCATTTGCTATATCGTATTTATTCATCAAGTCTTCAAATGTTTCGATAGTCTGCTTTGCTTCACTTTCTAAGCTTTCATCGACTTCATTAGGTGTACCATTGTACTGTGGTACATTTCCTGCAAAATATTTATTTACCATTGATACTGTTCTATTTAATAGATTACTTAAATCATTGCACAAATCGAAATTATATCTATTGATAAATTCTTCAGGCGAAAATACTCCGTCTGTTGATACTGGTATCTCTCTTAATAGAAAATATTTTGTTGCGTCTAGTCCATATTTTTCCATTAATTGTTCAGGATATATAACGTTTCCTTTTGATTTTGACATTTTGCCGTCTTTCATCATAAACCAGTTATGAACTAGAATTGTTTTTGGCAATGGTAAGTCTAATGCCATTAGGAATATAGGCCAATAAATTAGGTGAAATCTTGCGATGTCTTTTCCTACTATTTGAACATCTGCTGGCCAATATTTTTTTAATAATTCATCATTTTCTGATTGATAGCCTAGTGCTGTTAAATAATTGGTTAATGCATCAAGCCATACATATATAACGTGTTTTGGATCGCTTGGCACTTGTATTCCCCATGAAAATGATGTTCTTGTTACGCACAAATCTTCTAATCCGTGGTTTTATGAAATTATTTATCATTTCATTTTTTCTGAAATCAGGCTTTACAAAATCAGGATGTGAGTCATAATATTCTAACAATTTATTTGCATATTTTTTCATGTTGAAGAAATATGCTTCTTCCTTCATTTTGATTACTTCTCTACCACAGTCCGGACACATACCGTTTACTAATTGTGTTTCTGTGAAATAACTTTCGCATGGTTTACAATACCAGCCTTCATATTCTCCTTTATAAATGTCTCCTTGTGCTAAAAATCTTTCAAATATTTTTTGTACTGCTGCTACATGGTAATCGTCTGTTGTTCTCATAAATTTGTTATACTTAATATTCATTTTTTTCCAAAGTTTGATTGCTTCTTCTGCTTGTATATCAACATAAGCTTTAGGCTCCAAACCTGCTTCTTTAGCTTTATCTTCGATTTTTTGTCCATGTTCATCAATTCCTGTAAGCATAAATGTATCGAACCCTTGCAACATTTTATATTTATTTATAAAATCAGCTAATACTTCTGTATATGCTGTTCCTATATGAAATTTTCCACTTGGATAATAAATTGGTGTTGTTAAATAAAATTTCTCCATTTTTACTATA
>CANQJG010000061.1 GCA_947624185.1 uncultured Clostridia bacterium
CATCAGGAAGTATGTCAGCACAAACTTGCCAGAAAGACTATCCAGTAAGATTAAATGCTAACAAATTTGCAAAGACAAATTATGAATTTAAAGGTTGGGCTTTAAAAGTACAAGATTCAAACAAGGTAACAAAATCGAATTTTAGTAGTTTGATAACCTATAAAGACAAAGCATGGGTAAATAACTTATCAACAAATGGAAAAGATATCACTTTATATGCAGTATGGTTAGATGTAAAAGCTCCAACAGTCGCTATAGATCAGAATCAAATAGGTATAAATTATATTAATTTTACTGCAACCGATAATGAATCTGGGGTATCAGGATATTATATAAGCAAAAATAATACAACACCTTCATTAAGTTCATTTACTTCGGCAACAGTTACAAATAGTTTAAAACAAAAAATATCAGATTTACAATCAAATACTACATATTATATTTGGGTAAGAGACTACGCAGGAAATATTAGTTCAGCAACAAGTGTAAAAACCAAGCCTGCTTATAAAATACACTATGATGCTAATGGCGGAAAAGGTCCAGTTCCACCAGATGAAGAAAAAGAACCCGGAGTAGATTACAAAGTAAAATTCAGTCCGGAGCCTACAAAGGAAGGATGGTCGTTTTTCGGCTGGGCAAGGACTAAAGATGCGAATGATGCAGAATTTGATGACTCCTTTTTAAATCCTAACACAGTCTATAAAGAAGATGCAGACTTAACGTTATATGCTGTGTGGTATAGAAGCGAACTTTCAAATTTGGGAACAACAAGTAATACTGTAAATCTAAGTAATCATAAAGATACTGAAAAATTATCGGAATATAGTTTTGTACTTGAACCAGTAAACTTTAACTCAAAAGTCGTAAGTGCAGATACAAGAAATACACCATATAGTAATGAAAGAAAAATACTTTTAAGTAAATTAGGAGTAAAAAGCAATCTTGTTAAAAATTATGACAAAGATACTAGAACATTTACTTATAAATACACTATAACAACTACAATGTATGCCCAGTTATCAAATTCATCACTTTCTTGGCAAAATAATATAACTGTTGCAAAAGCAACTGTAACGACAGATGTAAAGTGTAATGTATATGTACAGTTATCAAATTATAATGGACGCCAAAATACTTTTCCAGATAGGAAAAAATACACAATCTTTTATGCATATGAACAAGATGAAGAAGGAAATCTACATTTTGATAAGCCAATTGATGTAAAAAGAGAGAATGGATATGAAAGCTTTAATGCTTCCGATTTCATATTTAGTGCATCTGATGAATTTGAAGATAATATAGAAATCGGCTCTCCGACTACTAGACAGCCAGACGGAACTTATCTTGGTACTATATATGATTTAAATAAAGGTGAAACGTGTATACCTATGAATGTAGAGATTAACCCTAATAAAGTTATTTCAGTGGGAGCATGGTTTAATATCAATAATACAAAGAAATATGATAAAGCTACAGGAATGTTTACAGGAAGTTTAACATATGAGTCAAATGGTTTGACACATCCAGGATATCCATTCACACAATCACCTACTGGAACAGGTTACATTTGGCAAAATTGTACTCAGTATGCTAATTATGTATATTTAAGAACTAATGATTAAGTATAAAAATATGAAACAATCAAGGAAGGAGTATGAGATATATTTAAAATATATCAGGTATAAAGAAATGCAATATTTATATTATATACAACAAGCTTTGGTATGGATAATCACAATATATTGGGTTTATCAACTCATAATAAGTCTATGTTCATTTATAAAACTAAAAGATAAACCCAAAGTAATTGATAAAAATCATAAGTTTTTAATGATTATTCCTGCGCATAATGAAGAAGACGTAATTGAAAATTTAATAGAAAGCTTGAAAACACAAAAATATCCAAAAGAATTGTATGATATATATGTAATAACAGACAATTGTACAGACAATACAGAAAAAATTGCAAAAGAGCTTGGGGCAAATGTTTTTGTAAGGAAAGAAAAAGATAAAGAAAAACAAACCAAAGGTTATGCGTTACAGACTTTCTTGAACAAGATTCTTAATAATAAAAAAATGGATTATGATGCATTTTGCGTTTTTGACGCTGATAATATAGTGGATGAAAATTTCTTATTTGCTATGAACAAACATCTTTGCCAAGGCGAAGATGTTGTTCAAGGCTACAGAGACATTAAAAATCCAACAGATAGCTGGATTTCGGCAGGATATGCAATATTCTATTGGACAATGAATAGATTCTATCATTTAGCAAGATATAACGCAGGACTTTCACCATTAATCAATGGAACAGGTTTTATGGTTAAGTTTGAGTGCATAAAAGATACTGGTTGGAATACTAATACTCTTACTGAAGATATAGAATTTTCTTTAAAAAGAATTATACAAGGAAAAAAATTAGGATGGGCAACAGATGCAATTGTGTATGATGAACAACCCGTCAAGTTCAAACCATCTTGGTCTCAAAGATCAAGGTGGACAATAGGACATTTACAATGTTTGCAAGAATATACTGGCGACTTAGCAAAAGCTACATTAGAAAAAAAGACTTTAATGAATTTTGACGGATTTTTGTACATAGTTGGTACAGCACCAATGTTTGTAATTACAATATTGCTACTACTTTCTAATGCATTAGTATACTTAGGCAAAGAGATGACTACGGCAGAATTTATAATTAATATCTTGAGATATGTTATACCAACTTTTATTGTACCAATATTTACAGCAATTATAATAATGATAATTGACAAAAAGCCTATAAAAAATATGTGGAAAGGTCTTTTAATGTATCCTGTATTTTTAGGTTCGTGGTTAGTAATAAACTTCAAATGTTTATTTAAAAGAGATACTACATGGGAAAAAATAGAACATGATAGAAACGTAAAAATAGATGATGTATCAAAAAAAGAAAAGGAGGAAAAGGTTAGTAATAAAAACAAACTAATCAAAAAACAATGAATTCTCTAATAAAAATAAAAGATAAAAAAATACAAATAATGTTTTTATTAACCATAATATTAGGAACTGCTTTTATATTATTATCATGTTTTCACACCAATATATGGTTTGATGAAAGTTACACAATAGCGATAGCAAAACATCCATTTACTGAAATATGGAAGATAGGTTCAGCTGATGTACACCCAGTTTTATATTATTTTATGGTTAGAATTGTATTGTTAGTAACAGGCGGAAGTGTGCTATGTGTAAGATTATTTTCAGCAATTCCACTAATCATAATGGGAATACTAGGATATACTCATATAAGAAAAGATTTTGGAAGTAAAACAGGAATCATTTTTACATTCTTATCATTATTTTTCCCAACTTGTTTAATGTATGCGGGAGAAATCAGGATGTACACTTGGGCAATGCTATTTGTCACACTTATGGCAATTTATGCTTATAGAATTTTAAAATATAGAGATGTAAAAAATAAAAATTGGATAATATTTGCTATATTCAGTTTGGCATCAGCATATACACATTATTATGGCTTGGCTGCAGCATTTGTAATTAATCTAGGATTATTTATATATCTAATAGTAAAATCAATAAAAAATAAAAACATAAAAGAAAATAGATATTTAAAAAATCTAAAAAGGTGGATTATCTCAGCAATTATACAAATTATTGCATACCTTCCATGGGCAGGAGTAGTTTTGAACTTTGCAAAAAGCACAGGAGGATATTGGATAGGAGCACCAAACGTTTCTCAAATGATTCAATTTCAATTTACAGGAAATCTAGGTGGAAATATGCCAGATGCAATAGCGTGGACTTATACAATATTATTTATATTATACATATTGTACAGTTTCAAGAAAAACTGGAATAGAGACGAAATCAAGCCAGCAAAACTTGCAATATTAGTGTACTTTGCAGTAATATTATTTGTAGGATTAATATCTATTTTAGTTGAGCCAATACTTTATGCAAGATATTTGCTTAATATAACAGGCATTTTCATATTTGTAATTGCAGTATTACTAACAATACCAAATATTCACGAAAATCAAAAAGCTGAAACTAAGAATTCTAATAAAGGTATAAAACTTAACTCAAATAAGATTATTTTAATAATTTGTAGTGCAACTGTGCTAGTTTCACTAGTAGCTAATATCACATTAATAAATAAAAATTATGATGAATCTAATGCAGAATTAGAAAATTATATGAAGGCAAATGTGCAAGAAGATGATATTGTAATAGCTGATAACTCTTTATTAGGATTAGTAATTGGTACACAAATCGGAATTGATAGCGAACATTTATATTTCTATGATATACAAAAATGGAATGTAGAAGAAGCTTATAAAGCTTATGGCAAAACAGTTTACAGCTTAGATCAATTTAAAGATTATAATGGAAGAATATGGACAGTAAATAGAGAAGAAGAATGGGCAGATTATTTAGCCAATGAATTAGAAGGTAAGTCTGTAATAACAAGAGAAAGTTTTAAAATAAAATATGGAAATGAAAACTATGTAGTCACATTGTTAGAAAAAGCATGATGTTAAGATAAAAAGATGTTAGGATATTTGAGCACGATTTTATACGCTTGAAAATGAGTGTTCAAAGCAGAAAAAATAAGAGATTTAAGAAAACTAAAGTAAAATTATAATAAATAGAAAGGGTTGATTATAAAAATGAATAGTGATATAGAAGTGTATGCTTTTGTAGGACCTTCCGGAACAGGAAAAAGTTATAGAGCACAAATGGTTGCAAGTAGTTATGATATAAAATATATTATTGATGACGGAATATTAGTAAAAGATAACGAGATTGTAGCAGGAAATTCAGCAAAAAAAGCACCAACAAAAATAGAAACTGTAAGAAGAGCATTATTTATAGATGAAACCCAAAACAAGCAAATGAGAAAAGCAATAAAGAAATATAAACCTGAATCAATTTTGATTCTTGGAACATCAGATAATATGGTAAAAGAAATTGCAGCTAACCTTGAATTGCCTGAAGTAAAAAAGATAGTATATATAACAGACGTTGCCACAGAACAAGAGATAGACAGCGCAAAAAGGATGAGAACAGTTGAAGGTAAGCATGTAATACCAGTTCCAACATTTGAAATAAAAAAAGATTTTTCGGGATTTTTGCTAGACCCATTGCAGATATTCAAAACGAACGGAATAGGCAATAAACCATATATTTCAGAAAAATCAATAATTAGACCAACATTTAATTATATTGGTAATTTCACAATTTCAGACACAGTATTTAGGCAAATAATAGAATATTTAAGTTTAAAAAGCGACGCAATCACTCAAATATTAAGAGTTAGAGTAAATAACTCAGAAGAAGGACCAACAATATATGTGGAAGCGGAAGTAAAATATGGAATAAATATACTATCAGAATTAGGAAATTTTAAAGAAAAATGTATAAAAGAAATTGAAAGACTTACCGCAATGAACGTAAAAAGTATGAGAATAATAGCAAAGAAAATCAAATTACCAATAAACTTAAATTTGATTAATTTTAAGTGAAGATTTAATAATGATAATTTAATAATAATGATTTAACGATAATAAAATTTAATGATTATAATAATAATTAAATGATAAACTTAAATAATAAGAACATGGAGGAAAAAACAATGCCATTTATAGTTGCAATTGACGGACCATCAGGAACTGGAAAAGGAACTGTAACAAGTTATCTAGCAAAAAAATTAAAATTAATGTATCTGGACACTGGTGCTACATATAGATGTGTTACATTAAAATTATTAAATGAAAAAGTAGATTTAAAAGATGAAGAAAAAATAAAAGAAATATTAAAAAATACAAAAATTGATTTTGAAAAAGATAAAGTATTATTAGACGGAGAAGATGTAACATTAGAAATAAGAAAAGAACCAGTAAATAGCAATGTCTCTCAAGTTTCGCATATTTTAGAAGTAAGAAAAGCAATGGTCAATTTGCAAAGAAAAATGTCAGAAGGAAAAGATGTAATACTTGAAGGAAGAGACATTGGAACAAATGTATTTCCAAATGCAGATGTAAAAATTTATTTAGACGCATCAGTAGACGAAAGAGTAAAAAGAAGATTAAAACAAAATCAAGAAAAAGGAATTAAATGTACAGAAAAAGAAGTCAAAGAAAATATAGAATTTAGAGATAACAATGACAAAACAAGCAAAATAGGACCATTAAGACAAGCAGAAGATGCAATATATGTTGACACCACAAATTTAACGATAAAAGAAGTAGAAAATAAATTATATAAATTAATAAAAAGCAAAAAAAGAGATAATAAATGGATCGAAAGAGGATATATTACTACTAAAGATACATGGTGCAAAAGATTAAGAAAAGCAATCATAAAAGGATTTTTAGCAAGCTTGTATCATATATTTTATAGAATAGAAATAAATGGATTAGAAAATCTAGAACAAGACGAAGGATTTATTATCTGTGCAAACCATTTAAACTATTTGGACGCAGCAGCTATTGTTCTATTAAATAAAAAAAATATAAGATTTGTAGCCAAGTCTGATTTGTATAGGATACCAATAGTATCATATCTAGGACATACATTTGATATAATTCCTGTAAAAAGAGGAAAAAATGATTTAGCATCAATAAAAATGTGCTTAAAAGCTTTAAAAAATAAAGAAATATTAGGAATATTCCCAGAAGGAACGCGAAAAGGATTAGCCAAAAATGTAAAAGTAAAAAACGGAGCAGTATTCCTAGCAGAAAAAGCAGGAGTCAAAATCGTTCCAGCAGGTATTGGCGGAACATTTAAGTTATTCACAAAAATAAAAATTAATTATGGAGAAGCAATCGATATAAAAGAATACCAGTCAGATGACCCTGAATGGATTGATAAA
>CANQJG010000062.1 GCA_947624185.1 uncultured Clostridia bacterium
AAATACAAATTAGCACTAATTCTTATCAAAAATTAGTGCTAATAACAAAAAAGTTTTAAGACATTTTCAAAAATGATTGACAGTTTTGAAATTATTTTTCAAATATTTAATTGTAAATGTTGTTCCTTCGCCTTTTTTTGATGTGACTGATATACAACCATTATCCTTTTCAATGATTGTTTTTGCTAATGCTAAACCTATTCCGATGCTGTCGTTTGCTGCATTTTCAGCTTTATAAAATCTCTGAAATATGTGGTTTACATCTTTTTTAGAAATCCCTTCTCCATAATCTTTGATTATTATTTTTAGCATTACAGATGAATTTTCTACTTTTATATCTATTTTTGAATTTTCTTTGCTATGTTCTATCGAATTTTTTATTATATTAGTTAATGCTTCTAATTGCCAGTTATAATCTAATTTGAATTTTAAATCAGGCTGGACATCTGTTATTACTTCTATATTTTTTATATCTAATAGTATTGAAAGATTTTCTATTGCTCCGCCAATTAATTTTTCAACATCTACAATATCGTCGTTCATAGTAATTGTGCCTGAGTCAAACTTGGCTAGTTTTAAAAGCGAGATTACCAATGATGAAATCCAATCTATTTGTTTGCTAATTGTTTTCAAAAAATCTTCCCTAGTTTTCTCATCCATTTCAGGATTTTCATACAAATTATCTATCATTATTCTAACTGATGTAATTGGTGTTTTTAGCTGATGTGAAATATTTTCTAATGCATTGCTTAGATTTTTATTTTCTTTTTTACTGTTTTCTGCCGCTTCCCTTAACAAAATAGTAGTCTTGTAAAGTTCATTTCTCAATTTTGAAAGTTCGTCATCATCATTTTGCTCAATATTTAATTTGTAATTTCCATTGTTT
Organism: uncultured Clostridia bacterium; assembly: GCA_947624185.1. Lineage (GTDB taxonomy): Bacteria > Bacillota > Clostridia > TANB77 > CAG-508 > CAG-793. The sequence continues at coordinate 887 of CANQJG010000062.1, forward strand.
ACTTTTTTCAAATACGAGTTTATTTCGTTTATTTCCTTATTTTGATTACTTATATAATATAAAGATGTGTAAATTATACATATTCCTAGGAGAGCAACAATTGCAATATTTATTTTTATATTTGACTTAATCTGCTCATCTAAAGTTTTAATATATTGCATATTTTCTGTATATCCATATTTTTGAAAAACATCTTGCCCTTCTTTTTGATTATTATTATTTTGCAAAATATCAATTATGTCTTTATCATTTAAATTTGGATATTTTTCTTTAATTGTCCCTATTATTTGCTCCAAATTTTTATTGTATATTTGATTTATCGAGTTATATTGATTAGTTAGAACAATTTGAAATATAACTATAAATATAAAAATAATTATTATGCTTGGTAAAATTATTTTTTTTATATTATTTTTATTAATCTGCATATCTCTTACTCTACCCTATATCCAATTCCTTTAATTGTTTTTATTACATCTTCTGTTCCCAATTTAGCTCTTATCCTTTTGATGTAAACCGTTAAAGTGTTATCATTTACATAGTTGCCAGCTATATCCCAAATCTTATCTAAGATTTTTTCTCTTGTAATTGTTTTCCCTTTATTCTGTAATAAAAGTATTAATATTCTATATTCTAAAGCTGTAAATAATACTTCCGCTTCATTTATATACACTCTTTTAGCTTCCAAATCCACTCTTATATTTCTGCAGATTAATTCCTTCTTGTCTTTATTATATCTTCTTAAAACATTTTGAATTCTCGAAATTAGCTCTCTATTTCTAAATGGTTTTATTATATAATCATCTGCACCTAAATCAAAGCCTAACACAACATCTTTTTCTTCATCTTTTGCTGTTAAAAATATTACTGGATAGTCTTTTTCTTCTTTGATGTATTTGCACAAATCAAAACCATTTCCGTCCGGAAGCATTATATCTAAAATAACTAAATCATATTCATTAGAGCTTAAAGCATCTTCAGCTAATGACTTTGACTTAGCTATATCGAGTTCAAAATGCTCTTGCTCTAATGTATATTTTAAGCCTTTTATAATAATTTCATTATCTTCTACTAATAGTAATTTATTTTTCATAGATTTGGTACCATAAAAGTATAGTTATCATATTTAGTTGATAATTATACTTTCCTTTATCATTAATTTGTATTATTTTATCACATAATTTCAATATTGACTAGATGTTATCATTTCTAATTGTTTCCACTATATTTTGTTTATTTATTTTACCAAGTGAATATCTCATTGTCAATCCAACTATTATAAATACAAATAACATAGATAATAATATTGGCATCATTGGTAGTCTAAATCCGAATTCAATACTTTGTGCATAAGAACGATATATCAAATAAGATAGCCCAACTCCTAATGGGATTCCAATCAAAAGTGATTTTGCTCCATACATTATACTTTCTAAGAATATCATTTTATTAAATTCTTTTTTAGTCATACCAATTGATTTAAGCATAGCAAATTCTTTACTTCTTAAAATCATATTTGTAGTAATTGTGTTAAATATATTGGTTACTCCAATTAATGTGATTACTCCAATAAAGCCATATAAGAATATGGACATAATAAGTATAATTCTTTTCTCCGCTTCTGCATTTGCTTCAATATTGTTTATACTTAATCCTGCATATTTAACATCTGTTTTTACCATATCCAAGAGATTTGCTTCTAATTCATTTGGCTTTTCTGCATTTATCAATAGTCTATCTAGGTAACATATATCAGTGCTTATCAGATCTGATTCTTCTGAAACAAATATATATCCTACAGATGATGAACTGTAAAATCCCATTGGTGGTTTATTAGTTACTTTTGTTATTGTGATATTTTTTTCTCCCTCTTCAGTAATAATATTTATATTATCTCCGTCCTTGATATTAAATAACCTGATTACTCTTTGCGGATTATTTTCCGTACTATACATAAATTCATCTGTTAGTATTGCAGTATCTTTTGTTTCTTTTACACCAAGCTCTTTTAAATATCTACTAAAGTAATTCTTATCCAATTTTACTATTTCTATAGTATCAAGATTGTCGCTAGCATCATTGTCTGTTGTTGATCTGTGAATATCTTTATTTTCTTGTGAGCCATATTTTTCCAAATCAATTTGTCCGTTTCGTTCGTAATTATAGCTATAATCTGTTAAGTTAAAATTACTAATTATTTCGTTGTATATCTCTAATTTTTCCTTATTAGCCAATTGAGTTTCTTTATCAATGTTCGCTAAAACTGATATATTGTATTCATAATCATTGTAGTAATATCCTGTCATTTTTAAACCGTCTTGCAAAAATGATGAAAGTGCAATGAATATGGTTATACTAACTACTAATGAAATGACTGTGGTTCTATATTTTTTCCTACTTCTTTTTAAATTTTTAGCAGCTATTACTCCACCTATACCGAATATTTTCTTTGTAAGTTTTGAAGTTTTTATCTTTTTAGCTTTTATTTTTATATCTTTGCTCTCCCTTATCGCTTCTATCGGTGTTATCCTTGAAGCCCTTATTGCAGGGATTATCGCAGAGAAAAATATTGTTATGCTTGATGTCGCAACTGTAATTAATATTGCTTCTAATGGCAGTCCATATAAAAATAGCACAGAATCAGTAAGAATTATGTCTGACGTAAGTAGATTCACAAGCCATACCAATACCACGACTGCTATTATTCCGCATAATATGCCAAGTGGGATTCCAATTAGTCCTATAAATAAAGCTTCAAATAAAACACTTTTTCTAATTTGTTTAGAAGTAGCTCCTACACTTGACATCATCCCGTATTGTTTAGTTTTTTCTGATACTGATATATTAAAACTATTTTTTATTACAAATACACTACTTACCACAATTATTGCAATAACTATTCCTACTATATTGTAAATTGCAGTTAATGAATTATCACTCAAATTTCCTTCAAATCTCAGTAATTCTGAATTTTTGATAACTTTTACTTCCGCTTTCGTATCTTCCATTATTGTATCAGTTATAGTATTTATTAATGTTTCCATTTCAGTTCTATCAGAAGGATCTTTCAAATAAACAGAAATGTTTGCATTTTTTCCCTGCATAATTTGTTCTCGAGTTAGATGAGTTATAACTGTGTATCCTGGCGAAGAAAATGGTTCCATTGTATTATAACTAGGCCTATCTATAATTCCTACTATTGTATATGTTTTAGAAGCGGTATCTATTATTTTTTCATTATTTTCTATATTTGATTCATTTGATGAACTACCATAATCAAATGTATTATACTTGCTTAGTACATATCCGCTATTATGTACTCTATTTCCTATATCTAATGTAATCGTATCTCCAACTTTAAGTTCTACCCTTCCATTGGTAATGATATGATTTGAAATAACTAGCTCATTTTCATTTTGTGGCATTTTTCCTTCAATTAGCTTTAGACCTGAATTAGCAAGAGCTTCATCATCTAATCCTAATACATATAAATATGGTTTATTTTCATTTTGACTATTTTCTAAATAGCTAAAACCTATTTCTTGGCTGTAAAAATAACCTTTTATATTTTGATTATTTTCAATATATTTTAATTCTTCTTTAGGAACGTTTTCGAACCTTATATGAAAAGAACCATTGTTTTGTTTTTCTGTATCTATTAAAGTCTTTTTAAGACTCATAAGCATCCCAGCAACAGCACAAATAAGTGCAGTAGAAAGTGCTACACCAATAATCGTCACTATGGTTCTTTTTTTATTTTTACTCAAACTCTTTAAAGTAAATTTATTTAATATATTCATTTGACTAATTCCTTTCATCTCCTATAATCTTTCCGTCTTCTATTGTTATTACTCTATCTGCTTGCCTAGCTATTTCCAAGTCATGAGTAATTATTATTACAGTCTGATTATATTTTTTATTTGAAAGTTTTAGTAAAGACACTATCTCATCACTTGCCTTTGAATCTAAATTACCAGTAGGCTCATCTGCCAAGATTATTGCTGGATTATTTATCATAGCCCTGCCAATAGATACTCTCTGTTGCTGTCCACCTGAAAGTTCATTTGGAAGATGCATCGCTCTGTTCTCCAAACCTAATGTTTTAAGTAGATTACTTAATCTCTCCTTATCTACATTTTGCCCGTCCAAATCACAAGGAAGAGTAATATTTTCCTGCACATTTAAAATTGGTATTAGATTATAAAATTGATAAATAATGCCTATTTGCCTTCTTCTAAATATAGCTAGATTGTCATTACTTAAAGAATATATATCTTTTCCGTCTATATACACTTTACCCGAAGTAGGTCTGTCAACTCCACCTAAAAGGTGTAGAATAGTTGATTTACCACTACCACTAGCTCCGACAATGGCAACTAGTTCTCCTTTTTCAACTGAAAAAGATACATCATCAACGGCTTTTACCTTGTTCTCCCCTTTTCCATAAGTTTTAACTAAATTTTGAACTCTTAATATTTCCATTTTTATAAAAATTCCTTTCTTTTTTTATAATATACCAAATGTAAATGACAAAAAAATGACTAAAAAATTGTTTTGCTACAATTTTTTAGTCATAGTTAAATTAAATTATTTATGCATTTTTTCCGTGGCAGTTCTTATATTTCAAACCTGAGCCACACCAGCAAGGATCATTTCTTCCTATTTTAGGCGATTCATTAACTATTGTTTTGTTTATGCCACCTTCTTTTGGAGAAATGTTTCCGTCAACAAGTTCAATTGCAGATTTTTCTTGTAATTTAGCATCTGTAATTCTAGCTGACTCTTTTCTTGATTGTCCTTCATCTCTCTTAGTTGCGTGCATCAACAAGCGAACTACGTCAAATCTAATATCTAAGCTCATTTGATCAAACATATTAGAACCTTCATCTCTATATACAACAATTGGATCTCTTTGACCGTAAGCACGAAGTCCAACACCACGTTTTAATTCGTCCATATTGTCTATGTGTTCCATCCATTTTTGGTCAACAATCTTAAGCATAACTACTCTTTCAAGTTCTCTTAAAGGTTCGCCAAATTTTTCATTTTTGTCTTCATATATAGCTGTTGCTTTTTCTTGCAATTCTTTTACTATCTCAGATTCACTTGTTTTGTCTGATTTTAATGTATCTAATGAAGTAATTCCAAATACATTAGAAACTTCTTGTAATAGACCTTCTCTATCTATTTCTTCTCCATTTACATAAGCTGGAACAATTTCTTCAGCTACAGAATTAATCATAGACATAACATTGTCTTTTAGATTTTCTCCAGCCAAAACTCTTCTTCTTTGAGAATAAATAGTTTCCCTTTGTCTATTCATAACATCATCATATTGTAACACATTTTTTCTGATACTGAAGTTTCTACCTTCAACCTTCTTTTGAGCATTTTCAACGGCTTTAGAAAGCACTCTCACTTCAATAGGCATATCTTCGCTTACACCTAATGAGTTATATAATTTTGTAATAGTACTTCCACCGAAAATCTTCATTAAATCATCATCTAATGAAATATAGAATCTTGATTCTCCTGGATCTCCTTGACGTCCTGAACGTCCTCTTAACTGGTTATCAATACGTCTTGACTCGTGTCTTTCTGTACCAATAATTTTAAGTCCGCCAGCATCTATAACTTTTTGTCTTTCATCTTCTATACCTTTTTCAAACTTTTTAACAAGTTTTCTAAATTCTTCTCTTCTTGCAATGATTGCTTTGTCGTCAGTTTCGTTAAATGCTGTTGCTTCTTCAATTTCTTCGTAAGTATATTTTTCTCTCATTTCTTGTTTTGCTAAATACTCACTATTACCACCTAAAACAATATCGGTACCACGACCTGCCATGTTAGTTGCAATCGTAACTGCTTTGTATTTACCAGCTTGAGCTATAATCTCAGCTTCTTTTTCATGGAATTTAGCATTTAATACTTGATGTGGAATTCTTTCTTTATTAAGCATTTTGCTTAGTTTTTCTGATTTATCAATAGAAA
>CANQJG010000063.1 GCA_947624185.1 uncultured Clostridia bacterium
ATAAACATAAATAATTTCTGAAATTAGTCTTGTGAATATGGTAACATTGCAATATGTCTACATCTATTAACAGCTGTAGTTATATCTCTTTGATGTTTTGCACAAGCTCCTGTTGTTCTTCTTGGATGTATCTTTCCTCTTTCGTTAACAAATTTCTTTAATTGTTCAGGATTTTTATAATCAAGAACTAAAGATTTGTCACTACAAAGTGGACATACTTTTTTTCTAACTTTTCTAATTTTATAATCGTCATCATAATCTTTATTGTTATTTCTTCTATTATTTTTCTTGTCTGCCATTTTTAACCTCCTTATTGATTATAATCTATTGTGTGTAATGCATTAATTAACTAATCTGTCATCTTTCTTACCACTTTTGAGTTTAACCTATTTATTAATTAATCTATCATTTTTATAAAGTTTGACATACTTATTAACTAAAATGGTAAATCGTCTCCTGATGATACTTCAAAATCAGAAGTATCTCCGCCTGATGTACCTTCTGTAGCTCCAGCTCCAAAAGTATTATCAAAATTAACTGCATCACCGTCTGTTCTCTTGCTATCTGCAAAATAAACTTCTTCTGCAACAACATCTGTTGCATATCTTCTTTGTCCTTGTTGGTCTTCCCAACTTCTTGTTTGGATTCTACCCACTACAGCAACTTGTTGACCTTTTTTAAAATATTTGCTAACAAATTCTCCTGTTTTTGCCCATGCAGATATATTAATAAAATCAGCTGTTTGAGTATCTCCTTCTCTAGTAAATCTCCTGTTTACTGCTAATGAAAAAGAAGCTACTAGTGTGTTATTTGACTGTGTATACCTAACTTCCGGATCTCTTGTTAGTCTTCCCATTAAAATAACTTTGTTCATTTACAAACCATCCCTTTCTTCGATTCACTCACAATCTAAATTCTAATGATTTATATAAATCATTAAAATGATTATTTAATGAATAATTGAATTTGTTTCGTCCCTACATTTTTGCTCTTTTTCTTATTCTTCATTTCTAACAACTAAGAATTTTATTACTTCGTCTGTTATTCTGTAATTTCTCTCTAATTCTGCAATTAGATTTGGATTAGCTTCAAAGTTAAATACAACATAGATTCCCTCTTTGTTTTTTCTAACTTCATAAGCAAGCTTTTTCTTGCCTAATTCGTCAACTTTTTCCACTTTTCCGTCCTTATTAATCAAATCTGTAAATCTTTTTTCTAATTCTTTTACTTTGTCATCTTCTACAGATGGATTAATAATGATAACACTCTCGTATTTGTTCATTATCTTTCACCTCCTTATGGGTTAATAGCCTATCTTTTTCCAAGATAAGCAAGGAACTTGAAAAATTTTCAAGTATATTTATTTTATCATAAAAAGTATAGTTTGACAAGGCTTTTTTGATTTTTTCTTTTGTAAATTGCGTTTAAAATACAATTAACAATTATGTAAATAATTGCATAGTATATTATATCAAAAACTAATAATGTATCAGTTTTGATAGTATAAAACATATAGAGGTGCTACATGCTTAGCTTAAATAAATTACCATTAAATCATACAGGTATTGTTCAAAAAATTAAATGTTCTAAAAATCTTGAAAGACGTTTACTTGATTTAGGATTAGTTAGTAATACACCAATTACTGCTATTTTCAAATCTCCATTAGGAGACCCAACTGCCTATGAATTTAGGGGCAGTATTATTGCCATTAGAAATGATGAAGCAAAACAAATATATGTGCAAGATTATATTCGTTAGATTCATTGCATTATTATTTACAAATTGATTATTTCCGAATTTATTATTTACGAATTTATTATTTACAAAACTTATTATGTATGAAACTTATTATGTACGAAACTTATTTAGTAAACAAATTGAAGTGAACATAAATCACTTCAATTTGTTCCTTTGAGGTTATTTTGGCTTTTCAATTCTATTTATTTTAATTTATTTTCCACTTTTTTCCTACCTTTTATTTTATACTTTATTGCTAATATTTCTTCTAATATCTCAGTTCTTGTTATTTTGTTTTACTTTATTTAACTTCTATTTTTTTAATTCCTTTTCTACTTTCTTATAATCGGGCATATATTTTTCAACCATTGCCCAAAACTTTTTAGAGTGATTCATATATTTTAAATGGCAAGTCTCATGTAATACAACATATTCAATGGCTTTTCTGCTATACATTACAAGATTTTGATTAATAGTGATTTTTCTATTTGATGAGCAACTTCCCCACACTGACTTTACTTTTCTTATTCTATATTCTTCAGGAGCTAGCCCTACCATTTTTCTGATTTTTTCAAATGCTTGCTCTACTTCTCTTTCTGCTACCATATAGTACATTTTTTCAATCATCTTTTTTATTTGCTCTGTATTATCTTCATTTGCATAACTTAAAGGTAATATTACTACTATTTTGCCATTTTCTACGTTAAGTATTGCATTATTTATGTCTTTATAATATAGATTCAAATAATAGCTTTCTCCAAGAATTTGAAACCTTTCTCCGTCTGCATATTCTTTGACTTTTCTAGGAGAAACTTTATATTCTTCAAGTTTTCTCATTATCCACTCTTTTTTCTCTTCCACAACACTTTGGATTTGAGCCGCAGTTGCATACCAAGGTGCTTTAATTAAAACTTCACCATTTTCAATAGTAATGTAAAAATTCTTGATTTTTGCTTTGTTTACTGTGTATGCAATTGTCTTATTTAAATACTTCATTTTCTTCATAATTTACATTGCTCCTTTCCAAAGTGCTTAACCTTATTATGTTACTTTAAATATAATGTTTGCTAAGCTTTTGTATTGGCTTTTTATCTGTGTTTTTAAGTTTTTAGCATTATGTCATCTGCGTATGTTTGTTCTTAAAACTTCTGTTCGATTTTTATTTTAATATTATATTTAAAAAATGTCAATACCTTTTTTAAAAATTTTTTAAATATTTTATAATAATTGCATTTACTTTTTCATTTTACCAATATTTTATAATCACGTTTAATTTTTTACTTATCAATTGCTTTATAGTTGCATTTAACTTTTCATATCAATTGCTTTATAGTTGTTATTTAGTACAAGTATATCTCATATAATTTTTTATGGAGGTATCATTATGGGGCTTACTAAATCATCTACAGGAAGTAATTTGAACGAAAGTGCTGGATTTGTTGCTGGTTGTGATTATAAAATCACTCTTGCTGGAAATCCAAACACAGGCAAATCCACGATTTTCAACGGCTTGACTGGTATGCATCAACATACTGGCAATTGGACTGGCAAAACTGTTGAAAATGCTGCTGGTATATGCACTTATAAGAAAAAGAAATATCTTTTCGTTGATATTCCTGGTACATATTCTCTTATGGCTGATTCTGAAGAAGAGAAAATCGCTCGAGACTACATTGCTTCAGGGATTCCTGACGTTACAGTTGTTGTCGTTGACGCTACTCGTTTGGAAAGAAATTTGAATTTAGTTTATCAAATCATGAATTTAACAGATGAAGTAATAGTTTGCGTTAATTTGTTAGATGAAGCTACTAAAAAAGGAATAACCATTAATTTAAAAAAGCTTTCTGAATTGCTTGGCGTACCTGTAGTTGGAACAATTGCAAGGAAAAAGTCTACTTTATTTAATTTATTGAAAACAATCAATATGGTTTGTACTGGTAAGCTTATCTGTTCTCCCAACAAGGTTGAATTTACTGACAAGCAAGATGATAATGTAAAAGCCATTTTTAGTAAGGCTCATGAAGTGACCGACGAAGTCTGCGATTTTTCTAATTCCAATTATAATGAAAGAGATAAAAAAATCGATAAAATCCTTACTTCTAAAACTTTTGGTATTCCAATTATGATACTATTTTTCTGTTTGATTTTTTGGATTACCATTGTTGGAGCAAATTATCCTTCAAAATTGCTTTCTAATCTTTTTAGTACAATCAAACCGTATTTTGCAGGATTTTTATTATTTATAAAAACTCCGAACTGGCTATATTCTCTATTGGTTGACGGTGTTTATACAACAGTTACATGGATTGTAAGCGTTATGCTTCCTCCTATGGCAATATTTTTCCCACTTTTTACTTTGCTTGAAGACTTGGGATATTTGCCTAGAATTGCATTTAATTTAGATAAATGTTTTAAAAAATGTTGTAGCTCAGGAAAACAAGCTTTGACAATGTGTATGGGTTTCGGCTGTAATGCAGCTGGTGTAATTGGTTGCAGGATTATCAGTTCTAAAAGAGAGCGACTAATTGCTATTATCACAAATAATTTTGTACCTTGTAATGGTCGTTTTCCCTTCCTTATAACTGTTGCCACGATTTTCTTTAGTGGTGCAATACACGCAGGTGAAAGTCTAAAAAGTAGCCTTATTGCTACTTTCGTAGTTTTTCTAGTAATTTTAATTGGCATTGCTTTCACATTTTTCATTTCAAAATTGCTATCACTTACTCTTTTGAAAGGAAAAACTGACGGTGCTATTTTAGAACTTCCACCTTATAGAAAACCACAGATTGGAAGGATTTTAGTCAGTTCAATTGTAGATAGAACACTTTTTGTCCTAGGTAGAGCTCTTAGTGTTGCTATTCCGGCAGGAGTTATTATTTGGGTACTTTCGAACATTAACATTGGTGGATTTAGCTTGCTAACATATATAGCAAACTTCTTTGATCCTTTTGCAAGGCTTATGGGCTTAGACGGATACATATTAACTGCATTTTTATTAGGTCTTCCTGCTAACGAAATTGTTCTCCCAATTATTCTTATGTGTTACACAAATGCAGGAACTTTGGTTGATATGGAAAATATTCAAAATATTTTTAACATACTTATATCAAATGGTTGGACCATTGTAACCGCAATAAATGTCATGCTATTTTCTTTGCTCCATTTTCCTTGTGGCACAACATTGCTCACAATAAAAAAAGAAACTGGAAGTCTTAAATGGACTGCAATTTCTTTCTTAATCCCAACAGTTTGTGGAATTTTGGTTTGTATGTTTACTAATTTAATTTATCACTTAATTATTTTGTAATAATTTCACCAATCAAATCATAATTTTCACTAACATCAGTAACTTTGCATTTTACAAAGGTATTAATTTCTGCATCGCCTTTTAAGTAGATGTTACCGTCTATTTCAGGCACATCCATGTATGTCCTTCCAACAAAATATGTGCTATTGTCATCTGCCACAACTGCGTCTTCTATCAAGACTTGGTATGTGCCTCCTATAAAACGTTTTAAATTCTCCTTTGATATTTCTTCTTGCAACTTCATAATTTTGTTGTATCTCGATTTTTTAGTAGAAGGATGCACCTGCTCAGGCATTGTCGCAGCAGCTGTTCCTTCTTCTTTCGAATATGTAAAACAACCCAATTTATCAAATTTTGCCCAATTTACAAAATCATATAATTTAGCAAAATCTTCTTCTGTCTCTCCCGGGAAGCCCACCATTAGTGTACTTCTTATAATTACATCAGGGATTTCTTTTCTTAATCTTAATATTAATTTTTTAATGCCTTGCTCAGTCGATTTCCTATTCATTTTCTTTAAAATTTTGTCAGAAATATGTTGCATTGGAATATCAAAATATTTGCAAATTTTTTTATTTGTTTTGACTTCTTGTATCAAATCATCAGTTATTGTCTCCGGATATGAATACAAAAATCTAATCCACTCCACACCTTGAATTTGGCTTATCTTATGCAACAAATCAGCTAACATTGGCTTGCCATAAATATCAATTCCATATTTTGTTGTATCTTGAGCTATTATTATGAACTCTCTTATTCCTTGATTTGCTAGGTTTTTGACTTCTTCTAATATGTCATCTTCTTTCCTACTAGCATATCTTCCTCTGATATATGGAATTGCACAAAATGTGCAGAAATTATTGCAACCCTCTGCAATTCTTATGTACGCGTAATTACAACCAGTTGAAATAATTCTATCAAGAAAATCCAAATTATCTAGCATGTCCTTGCCAGATTTGTTTTCTTTACATTCATCTATCATGTCATTACTAAATTTGTTCCCTTTGTCTTCATCTAGTATTTCAAGACTATTAGATTTATTTTCTTTATTTGTTGATTTTTCTTTGTTTAGTGATTCTAACTTTTTAATTTCTTTTTTAGCAATTAATTCTTCAATTTGACTCCAAAATGTTTCATATTCACTAAATTTTATAAATAAATCAACTTCAGGAATTTCCTTAATCAATTCATCTTTATATCTTTCTATCAAGCAACCTGTAACTATCAAGTATTTGCAATTTTGATTTTTATATTCTGCCATTTCTAAAATCGTATTTATTGCTTCTTCCTTTGCAGAATTAATGAATCCACATGTATTTATTACAATTACTTCCGCTTCTTTTGGATTATTTACTATCTCATGCCCCTTTTTCTTAAATAATCCTATCATCATCTCAGTATCTACTAAATTTTTACTACATCCTAGTGATATAAATCCTACTTTCATTTTTACTTGTATGATATTAAAATCATGTTCTCCTTTATTTATTACGTCATCATAACTATTGTATTCAAACGTTATAACATCTATTTTATCAAATTTTTCCGTTTTTTTCAAGATTTTAATTGTGTATACATATTAAAAAATTTTTCAAAAACTCTTGCACGAAAAATGGTAAACTGCTATACTATAAATGTAAGAATTAAAGAACAAAGGATAATTGAGATGAACAAAATCGCTGAAAGCCTTGATACTGTATATATATATATATATATATATATATATTACGGGCTATAATTTCATAAATCATTTATATC
>CANQJG010000064.1 GCA_947624185.1 uncultured Clostridia bacterium
GATGTTGATATGCTCACATTAATAAAGCAATATTTAAAAGAAAAATACAATAAAACGGGAAATGTCTATTTGGGATTAGTACATAGGCTAGACAGACCGGTTGGCGGAGTAATGGTGTTTGCCAAAACTTCGAAAGCTGCTTCAAGATTGAGCGAGCAGGTTAGAAATAAAACTTTTAAAAAGACATATTTGGCAATCGTAAATGGCAAAATGGAAGAACAGAGTGGAACATTAGAAGATTATTTGTGGAAAGATCAAAAAAATAATACAAGCTATGTTGTAAGAGAAAATAAGAAAAATGCTAAAAAAGCTAGCTTGGATTATGAAGTGCTTAAATATGACCAAGAAAAAGATGTTTCGTTATTAAAAATAAATCTGCATACTGGAAGGCATCATCAAATTAGAGTTCAGCTTTCTAGTAGAGGACATAGTATATATGGCGACGGAAAATATCATGGCAGAGATTCGAACAAACCGCTCTGCTTATGGGCTTATAAGCTTTCGATAATTCATCCAATTACAAAAGAAGAACTTACTTTTGAAGATTTGCCTGAACCAGTAGAAATGTGGGAGATTTTAAAGACTGTCAATATATAAATTAAATAATATAATTGATTTTTGAATCAGCAAAATGTATAATAGTGTTAGCAAAAGAAAAAACATTTTAAAATAAATTTGTGCCTTTTGTGTAAAATGGCAAGGAAGGAATTTTTAAAAATGGAAGTTTCAGAAGAAGAAAAAGCCAAAATCGACAGCATGATTGATGATTTGGTTAGAAGAGCCAAAATTGCATCAGAGAAATTTATGGAACTCAATCAAGAGCAAATTGACAAAATCGTAAAAGCTATGTCAATGGCGGGAGAAGAGAATCACATGTTGTTGGCAAAAATGGCTGTTGAAGAAACTGGCAGGGGAATATACGAAGATAAAATTACCAAGAATATGTTTGCAACAGAATATATTTATCATAGTATAAAAGATGATAAAACAGTTGGAATAATCAATGATAATGAAGAAGAAGGTTATGAAGAAATAGCTGAACCAGTTGGAATTATCGCAGGAGTAACGCCTGTAACAAATCCAACTTCTACAGTCATGTTTAAATCTTTGATTTCAGTAAAAACTAGAAATGTTATAATTTTTGGTTTTCATCCAAGTGCACAAAAATGCAGTACAGAAGCTGCAAGAATCTTGAGAGATGCAGCAATCAAAGCTGGAGCTCCAGAAGACTGCATATTATGGATTGAAGAACCTTCAATAACAGCAACATCAGCTCTTATGCATCATCCAGGAGTTAATTTGGTCTTAGCTACTGGTGGAACAAGCATGGTTAAAGCAGCCTATTCATCAGGAAAACCTGCTTTAGGAGTAGGACCGGGAAATGTACCTTGTTATATAAATAAAAGTGCAAAATTAAAAACCACAGTTAATGATTTAGTAATGTCAAAATCATTTGATAATGGTATGATTTGTGCATCTGAGCAATCAGTAATTGTAGATGATGAAATACATGAAGAATTTGAACAGCTAATGAAGGCAAACGGTTGCTATTTCCTAAATGAAGCAGAAACGCAAAAATTAAGAGATGAAATGTTTACAGAAGACAAGCTTAATAGTTATGTAGTAGGGAAAAATCCTTACGATATAGCAATTAAAGCAGGAATAGAAGTTCCAAAAGATACTAAAGTATTGGTACTTAAAGAAAATGGAGTAGGAATAGAATTTCCATTTTCACAAGAAAAATTAAGCCCAGTTTTAGCTTATTATATTGTAAAAGATGCAGATGAAGGAATTAATTTAGCAGAAAAATTAATCGAATTTGGTGGGATGGGGCATTCTGCAGTAGTACATGCAGAAGATGAAAAAGTTATAGATAAATTCTCAGAAATCGTAAAAGTAGGAAGAATTATAGTAAATTCGCCTTCAACTCATGGAGCAATCGGAGATATTTATAACACCAATTTACCGTCATTAACGCTCGGATGTGGAACATTTGGCGGAAATTCCACAACATCAAATGTATCAACAGTAAATCTAATAAATATAAAAAGAGTAGCTAAAAGGAGGGTAAATATGCAGTGGTTCAAAGTACCAAATAAGATTTATTTCGAAGCAGGCTCAATTGGATATTTAGAAAAAATGCCAAATATAACGAGAGCATTTATAGTAACAGACGAAGGCATGGTTAAATTAGGATATGTAGATAAAATATTGTATTATTTAAGAAAAAGAGAAGGTCATGTACACTCAAAAATTTTCAGCGACGTGGAATCAGATCCGTCTTTTGAAACAATCAAAAGGGGAGTGGACATGATAAATGAATTCAAACCTGATGTAATAATTGCAATCGGTGGTGGAAGTGCCATAGATGCAGCAAAAGGAATATGGCTATTTTATGAGCATCCTGACGCAGACTTAGAAGGCATGAAACTTAAATTTATGGACATTAGAAAAAGAACCTATAAATTTCCAAAATTGGGAGTTAAAGCCCAATTAGTAGCAATACCAACAACATCAGGAACAGGATCTGAAGTAACATCATTTGCAGTTATAACAGATAAACAAAATGAAAAGAAATATCCATTAGCAGATTATGAGCTAACACCAAATGTAGCAATAATTGACCCGGATCTAGTAATGAGTTTGCCACAATCGATTACAGCAGATACAGGCATGGATGTTTTAACACATGCAATAGAAGCGTATGTATCAAATATGGCATCAGATTACACAGATGGATTATCAGAAAAAGCAGCAGAATTAGTATTCAAAAATCTAAGAACAGCTTATAATTACGGAAACAATAGATATGCAAGAGAAAAAATGCACAATGCAAGCACAATAGCAGGCATGGCATTTACCAACGCATTTTTAGGAGTATGTCACTCAATGGCACACAAGATAGGAGGAGAATTCCACTTGCCACATGGCAGAATTAACGCAATTTTACTTCCTTATGTCATTAAATATAATGGAGTGGACAATCCAACCAAATTTGTATCATTTCCTAAATATGAATATTATATAGCAAAGCACAAATACGCTGAAATATCAAGAAGGATGAATTTTCCAGCATATACAGATGACGAAGGATTAGAATCATTAATTAGAGAAGTAAGAAAATTAGCCGATGATGTGGGAATACCAAGGTCATTTAAAGATGCAGGAGTCAATGAGCAAGAATTCCTAGACAAGATTGACATGATAGCAGATAGAGCATTTGAAGACCAATGCACATCAGCAAATCCAAGAGTGCCATTAGTTCCAGAAATAAAACAAATGCTGTTAGATAGTTATTATGGAAATTTGTAAGAGAAATAAGAAAAATAATAAGAAGAATAGATAAGAAGGAGAATAGGTAAGAACAGATAATAAAAACAGGCACTGATTAAGGTCAGTGCCTGTTTGAACGGAGTTCACTTTCGATTTCTGTTTTCGTTTACCAACTTCCAAAGCATGCGTCCCATATCGCCCGCGTCAATCTTGGGATTCGCATATGATTTAACTTGCTCGATAGAAAGATCTTGTTCAAAGCCAGTTCTTACTGCAATCATCTGAGAAGTATTAAATTGGGGATTAGCAAGAACCAACATTTGTTCTAAAGTAAATCCAGCTTCAAGACCGTATACTAATTCGTACGTTCGCCCCTCACCAAAATCAGGATTAAGAACTAATGACATTTGCTCAGAGTTTAAAGACATCCCATGTTCAAAAGCATATAGCAATGGATAAACTTTATCAGAACTACAATTGCCTTTAGCAAAAAGTAGAGCTTGGTCAAAAGTAATATGTCCATTTCTTAGTGCAGTAGTTATCGCAATCGTTTGATGAGTCATGTATGGAGGCTTCTTCTTATCTAGCCAATAATTTATATACCACACTTGCGTACCAATGTGATCATGCTTGGCAAGAAGTTCTCTCTCAACATTTTGATCTCGCAATTGATTGAGTCGCTCATGCATTAATGCTGCATTGATGCTAGGTTTAGCATAAGATTTTACCTGTTCAAAAGAAAGACCTGCGCTAAAACCTTTTGAAATATAAAACCTTTGAGAGACATCAAGTCCAGGAGTACTTGTAAGCGATACCTCAAGCAATATGGATTCAAGTTTTTCTCCTTTTTTTAAACGTTGCACAAACTCAGTTACTTCCCGATCGTTAAAAAGTGGATTAGCAAGAGTTGATACTTGCTCAGGAGTTAATTTGTGTACAAAATAAAGGTGGATAATGGCAAAAAGTCGATCCGTGGTATATTTTTTCCTAACAAGATATAAAAGTTGATCTACAGATATCATATCATGTTCGACGTAATACAATATAGTCTCTGCAAGATTTTTGCTCCAAGCAGGAACATAAAGCTCATCATAGATATCTGTGATAGTTTTTCTAAGTTCAAACCAACGCTCGCTACCATACCTTATCCCGTTACTTATCCGTTCACTCATTTCGAATCTCCTTTCGATAATAAAAAGATTTTCGTAGCTAAAGATAGCTACAGTTACAGTAAAACATGGCTAAATTATATTATATTTTCTATTACCTGTCAAGGCCATACATAGGACATATAAAGAGACACGAATCTTTTTCGTGTCTCTTTATAGAATGAACTTAATTATGAGTTAATAGTTTAGTATAGAATTCCAACTTTTCTATGCTAAGACGAGAAGAAATTATTACTTCAAAGATATAATGCATTAGTATAGCATCAATCTCAGGTCTAGCATATAAGCTTACCTGTTTCATGGTTAATCCGTTTTCAAAACCTAAACGAATCTGCTCCATTTGTTCAGCCTTGAATTGTGGCTTAGCATACAGACTAATCTGTCTCATAGTTAACCAATATGTAAAGCCTAAACGGATTTGTTCCATTTGCATAGGGTCGAACTCAGGTTTAGCATATAATTCAATTTTTTCTCTAGCAAAATTATATACGAAACCTAGACGAATCTGTTCCATTTGTTCAGCCTTAAATTGTGGCTTAGCATATAGCTTAACCTGTCTAATAGTTAACTCATATACAAAACCCAAACGAATTTGTTCCATTTGTTCAGCTTTGAACTGGGGTTTAGCATATAATTTAACTTGATCCATAGTTAACTTATATACTAATCCTAAACGAATCTGTTCCATTTGCATAGAGTCGAATTCGGGTTTAGCATATAAGTTGACCTGTCCAATAGATAAACAATCTTCAAAACCTAAACGAATTTGTTCCATTTGCTCAAAATTGAATTCTGATTTAGCGTAGATTTCTACTTTTTCGATGCTCAGATTATTTTCTAATCCGAAAAGAATTTCCGCTAACTGATTAGAATTAAACCGTTCACTCATTTTAAAGCTCCTTTCATTGATAAAAGATTTTCGCAACTAAAGATAGCTACTGTTACAATAAAAACTTGAGCCAATTATATAACGATTTCTATCGCTTGTCAATTTTTAAACTTAATATGTCATTTTTCCGTCTAATAAATCATCTTGATTTATCCAATCTTCTACATCAAACTCAGCATATTCAGTTTTATTTATTCTTGCATAAACTGTATTAATTCCAGCATTTATGATAAGTTTTCTACACATTTGACAAGGAGAAGCACCTTCTTCATATTCATTTGAATCTTTTTTAATTCCCACTAAATATAAACTAGAACCAATCATCTTATCTCTAGAAGCACTAAGCATGGCATAAAATAGGTTATAAGTCAAATAAAGAAAAATTGTAACATATTTGTAATATTACCTTGAAAGTACTGAAATAACAGTACTTGAGAAAACTGATAGACATAATTTTCATTGACTTTTTTCGACAAAAATGATACGTTATAAACATCATAAGAAAAGTAGGTGATTAAATGATTTACCAAGAAGATATTACAAACTTACAATCAGACATCAAAGAGAAAATTGGACAAAAGATAATCGTAAAAGGCTCTTTAGGAAGAAGTAGGTCGTTTGAGAAAGAAGCCACAATCGAAAAAGCTTATCCTAATATTTTCGTGGTTAAGTATGAAGAAAACGAAAGAAATGTCTCTTACCAATATAAAGACGTATTAACTAGAACAGTTGAGGTTGACGTATTTGATGGAGAAAGTTATAGCCCACTTGTTCCACCAATACTAAAAACTCAAAAGAAGGTAAAAGCTTCATTAAGTTAATAAAAATAAGGTAGCTCACAAAAGCTACTTTATTTTTTTATAGTGCGACGGGCATGTCGTTTAGTTAATCGGTGAAAGTCCGTAGTGGAGGTACATATCGCCAACCACAT
>CANQJG010000065.1 GCA_947624185.1 uncultured Clostridia bacterium
ATTAGAAGTATACAATAATACCCCTGAACCTGAAGCAAAACCAGAAGCTCCAGTTTCAGAAGAATAATAAATAACAAAGCGTGATTTAACATCACGCTTTTTATTAACTTCAAGGGTAAAACACGGTTCTACACGTGGTTTGTTATAATAATTTTAGCAAAAGGTAGATTTATTTTGCTTTTTTTATACATATGTAAGATAGTAAAAACATGAATATAGGTTATTTTTGAATACGCCGCGCAGCGCCCAACCGAAGCGTTAGCGTAGGGCGAATGAAGCAAATTACATACAAGCGCCGAATGGCATTATGTAAGCATTAAGAAGTAAATTAATTGCACAGCCATGAAGGCATAATGGAATTTGCGACAGCAAGGCATGAAAAAATAACCTATATTCATGTTTTTATTTAAGTAATGTAAATTTGTTTACATTATTATTTTGTAATGTTAAAATATTAATGTAAAGAAAAATATTTTATTAAGATTAGCATAAACATTAAATAGTAAAAAAGGAGAACGCAAATGTTAAATATTTTTAAAGCGATTATTTTTGGAATAATAGAAGGAATTACTGAGTGGCTACCAATAAGTAGTACAGGACATCTAATTTTAGCAGAAAGTTTTATAAAATTTGAAGGACTATCAGAAGGCTTTTGGGATATGTTCGAAGTCGTAATTCAGCTTGGAGCAATACTTGCAGTTGTGGTATTGTATTTTAAATCAATATGGCCATTTAAATTAGAAAAATCAAAAAATGGAAGTAAAAGTATAACAACAGATAAGCAAATATTGAATTTGTGGGGAAAAATCATAGTTGGATGTTTGCCAGCAGTAGCAATTGTTTTATTAGGAATTGACGATTTTGCAGATGAACATTTTTATAACCCAATGTGTATTGCAATTATGTTGATTGTAGTAGGTGTAGCATTTATTGTAATTGAAAAAATGAAAAGAAAAGATTCCAAGGTAAATGATATAAAAGATTTAACATATAAACATGCAATAATAATAGGGCTATTCCAATTAATAGCAGCAATTTTTCCAGGAACATCACGTTCAGGAGCAACGATTATAGGGGCACTATTAATAGGAATATCAAGAACAGTATCAGCGGAATTCACATTTTATTTAGCAATACCAGCAATGGCAGGAGCCAGTCTTTTAAAAATTTTAAAATTTGGATTTGGCTTTACAAGTGCAGAACTGGCTGTTTTGCTAGTAGGAGTAATTGTATCATTTGTAATATCAATGTTAATAATTAGATTTTTAATGGCATATATTAAAAAGCATGACTTCAAAGTATTTGGATATTACAGAATTGTACTCGGAATAATAGTAATTGCATTGCTATTAGCAGGAGTAATTAGCTAGAAAGTGTATTTTTATGAGTTTGTTGGAAATTATTTTAATAAGTGTTGGTTTGGCAATGGATGCTTTTGCAGTAGCAGTATGTAAAGGTTTAGCAATGAAGCATGGAAGTACCAAAAAAGGTATCATTATAGCAACATATTTTGGAGTATTCCAAGCATTAATGCCATTGATTGGATATTTATTAGGAATAAAATTCGAAAAAGCAATCTCAACATTAGATCATTGGATAGCCTTTGGGCTGTTAGTAGCCATAGGAATAAATATGATAAAAGAATCTCTAAAAAATGATGAAAATGATATCAATGATGACGTAGGTTTCAAAACAATGGTAATATTGGCAGTAGCAACAAGTATCGACGCATTAGCGGTTGGAGTATCATTTGCATTTTTGAAAATACATATTTTAACACCATTGTTATTGATAGGAACCATTACTTTTGCAATGTCATTTTTAGGCGTAAAAATGGGAAATAAATTTGGAGATAAATTAAAAAATAAATCTGAAATACTTGGTGGAATAATATTAATTTTAATGGGAGTAAAAATTTTGTTAGATCATTTTGAATTATTTTAGAAAACAAGCGACATAGAGAATTTTTGGAAAATAATATGTTACAAAATAGAATATATATGAAATAGAAAAAATATTGACAAATGTTCAACAAAAATACTGATAAATGTTCAACAAAAATGCTGACAAATGTTCATTGAAAAACTTGACAAATGTTCATCAAAATGATATAGTAATAAAAGAAGGTGGGGATAGAAAATGGCTTTAACAAAAAAAAATTACAAATTGAGATTAATCGATGAAAAGATTGATAGATATATAAAAGTTTTTGGTGCCTTATGTATAGAAGGACCAAAATGGTGTGGAAAAACATGGACATCATTAAATCATGCAGAAAGTGTAACATATCTAACGGAAAAGGATATAAGGAATTTAGCTGAAACTAATCCTAAATATATTTTTAATAAGCTAAGACCTCAACTTATTGATGAGTGGCAGCTTGTGCCTGAAATATGGGATGCTGTTAGACATGAGTGTGACGAAGATAATCAAAAAGGAAAATTTATATTAACAGGATCTACAACATTAAATAATGAAGAATCAAAGAAAATATTTCACTCAGGAGCAGGAAGAATTGCAAGATTAAAAATGTATACAATGAGTTTATATGAAACAGGAGATTCTACAGGAGATGTATCTATAACAGATATGCTTAATTCTAATGTGAAATGTGGATATATAAAAAAAATAGAACTTGATAAAATAGCGGAATATATTATTAGAGGGGGATGGCCTGCAAATAACGATAAAGATATACAAGATATAGGTTTAATACCAAATAGTTATATTGAATCCTTATTAAGTAAAGACATAAATGAAGATAATGGAAAACAAAGAGATAGAAATAAAATGAAAATGATACTTAGATCATTAGCAAGAAATGAAAGTACCCTTGTAGGAAGTAAAACTATTGTAAAAGATATTGAAGATTACGAAAATGACGATGAATTAATCAAAAGTAGAACAACAATAATGGATTATATTGCTTGTCTTGATAGGTTACACTTAATAGAAAATCAAGATGCATTTAGTTTGAATTACCGTTCATCATCTAGGGTAGGCAAAGTTGCTAAAAGACATTTCATAGATCCATCTCTTGCATGTGCATGTCTTGATCTAACTGTACAAAAATTACTTTATGATTTTAATACTTTTGGACTATTATTTGAAGCATTGGTAGAAAGAGATTTAAGAATTTATATGGATTATTTGGATGGAAAATTATATCATTTTAGGGATAATATATCAGGTGATGAAATAGATAGTATATTGGAATTTAAAGACGGAGAATATGGAGCAGTAGAAATAAAATTGACGTCAAAAGGAATTGAAGATGCAAAGAAAAGTTTAACTACATTTTATAATAATGTGGAGAAAAAACCTAAATTTATGTGTATTATTGTTGGACATTATGAAGCAGTCGTCCAAGATCCTCAAACAGGTATTTATATAGTACCAATTACTTCATTAAAACCATAAACAAATGCAAATATTCTTTTCTTTCCTCAGCGTTACAAAAAATTACAGCATTAAAAACAATATACTGATGAAATTATTATTGTTTTACTTTTTAAGTTAAAATTATATAAAAAGCCTTAATCAAGTAAATATACTCAATATAATGTAACATACTTTTAAAAAAATAATTATAAAAAATATATTAATTTTTTATTGCAAAAGTAAAAATGGTGTGATAGTATAATAGAAGAAAATGAATTGTAAAAAAAAATAAATAAAGGGAGCAAACAGAAGATGAAAAAGCTTGAAAGCGTTGCGAGAGTACACACACACACACACACACAAATAGTTTAAAATTAATAGAAATAAATGGAAACATAGAAAACAAAGCTATGTGTTTTAGTGAAAGCTAGAATACATGGCTTTTATTTGTGCTCTAGCTATAACATTTTTAGATTAATTATAATATTTTTAAGATTTATAAAATCAATAATCAGTAATTATTAATTAATAAAAACAAATAGTAATAAAAAAATCTAGGAGGAAAATCAAATGAGGATAAAACAGATGAAAAATCAGGAAGAAGGAGAAAAGGAACAGATGAAACAAAGTAAAATTGATGAAAGGGGATTTTGTAAAGGAAAAATGAAAAGATTAGATGAACAAGGTGTTACACTTGTTGCGTTAGTAGTAACCATAATTATAATGCTAATTTTAGCAGGAATAGCACTAAATATAGCTTTAGGAGATAATGGCTTAATTAGAATGGCAAAAAAGGCAACAGAAAAATATAAAGAAGCACAAGACAATGAAGAAGAGAGTTTGAATACAGTGGTAGATAAACTTGAAGATCCAAATTTGAGGTTGAATATAAAAGTTAAGATAAATGGAAAAGTAGAAAGATTAACTAAGGACAATTTTGCAAAGTATTTAGGGATGGAAGTATTAAATTTTAAAGAATTAGGAACAGGAATAGAAGAAGTAGATATCGCAAATATTCAATTAAGTGATAAAAGTGAAAAAGTAAAAGTATCAACCAAATATAGATTATATTATATTGATTTTGATAATAAGTTTGGAGATGGTGAAGGAACAATATATTTAAAAGCAGATTGCACGGCAAATACTTATAAATTAACATTAGATGATACTGAAGCAGATAATATAAAAGTAAAAATAAAACAATTCAATCCATGCTTGTACTCAAAAGGAATAATAACTCCAAATAAAGATAATGATAATATGAAAGCAGTAACATGGTTATTAAATGAAAATAATTGGAAAGATATAAAGACTAATCTTAAGGACGGAGTTGCAAAAAAATTAAATTATATTGTGGGAGCTCCAAGTTTAGAAATGATGATGGATAGTTATAATACACATTATGGATTGAAGGGAGAAAGACCGGTACTAGGAGATATAGAAGTAGGAAGAGAACGAAAGAAATTATTTTACAAATATGAAAATGATGCAAAAGGATACCTTGTAGGACCAGCAACCGCAGCAGAATATAGTAACGATTTTACAGCTTCATATACAGTACAAAGTGATGATAAAATTGATTCAATGTACTATCCAAACGACAATAAAAATTATTGGTTGGCATCTCCGGCTGCGTATTTTAGTGATTTACAATATCGTGTTTACTTAGTGCATTCTACGAAAGGAGGGATTGTTTACCATAATTATGCTGTTGATGGGAGATCAGGATTTTGCCCACTAGCTTCTCTTAAACCTTCTTTTGAATTAGAATTGGAAGGAAATATTGAATAGAATAGGTAATTTCTAATATACAAACATACGAAATTAGATTATTTATAGTTTTATACATAAGGTTTATATTAAAATTTAGCAAATCTCTTGAAAATATGACTAAATGTATGATAATATATATAAAGAATTGTAAAAGAAAGAGAGGGCTAAAGAAATGAAGAAAGAGAGTAGTGCAAATAATGAGAAAAAATCAAAAGCAAAAGTAGAGCAAAAAACAGAGAATAAGGTAGAAAAAAAATCAGTATCAAAAACAGAAGTAAAGGCAGAGCCAAAAGCAGAATCAAAGATTAAAGGAACTGTTACAATAAAGGAAAAGCATAAAACAGATTATGCAAAATGGATTGGAATAGTTGTTGCTATAATTGTTTTAGTTGCTATGATAATTGGAATAGTATTTTTTACCAAATCACCATATTATGCAGTTATGAAAACTTTTAATGCATTGAAGAGTGAAAGAGTAAATATAATTAATAATTATGTGTCTTATCAAGAAATAATGGATTCATTAATTGATGGTTTAAATGTTGGCGAAGAAATGAGTGAAATAGAAAAAAATTGTTTTGATAAATTCGAATACAAAATAAATTCTGTAAAAACAGAAGGAGATACAGCAATCGTTACTGTTGAAACAACAAATAAGAATTTTAGAAATGCGTTGACTAAATGGACACAAAGCATTTATCAAAGATTTATAAATGGTGAAGAAATTTCAAATGAACAGGGTATTAATCTATTAAATGAATATTTATCAGATGAATCTATTGGTACAATGTCAGTTACAAAAGATATTAATTTAAATAAAGTAGATAATAAGTGGAGATTAAATGTTGATGAAAATCTAAAGGATGCAGTATTCCCAGGATTGAGTGAAGTGGTTAATTCAATAGATGCTTTAACTACTGATTAACATAAAATAAATCAAACTGAACATATAAAACAAAAAAATTGAAAATATAAAAGCAAAATAAAAAAATAAAAGAATAAAAGCAAAATAAAAAACATGAAAGTATAAAAACAAAAATGAAAAAACTGAAAAATATAAAGCAA
>CANQJG010000066.1 GCA_947624185.1 uncultured Clostridia bacterium
CCCAACCGAAGCGTTAGCGTAGGGCGAATGAAGCAAATTACATACAAGCGCCGAATGGCATTATATATTGGATAAAGTATATTAATTGCATAGCCATGAAGGCATTATGGAATTTGCGACAGCAAGGCATGATAAAATCAATATATTATGCTATTTAAAATAATATAAAAAATTCATTAATAATTTAAAAATAGAAATGTAACCAAATTGTAACAACTTTTTCACATTTTTTTCACAATTGTGGAGTATCATATTAGTATAATCATGAAGGGAAAAATTAAAGTTGAAAAATAATTATAATTTTCCAACCAAATTTTTTCCTTGGGAAGGAATTAGATTAATTATGGAAGAAAATAAAAATTTTGTTGAAGTTAAATCTTCTGAAAATAGAAATTTTAATAATCCAAAGCCAAAGAATACAACTTACAGCTTTGGAAGAAATGTTGTTATTCCGTTTTTTAGCGGAATCGTTGGCGCAGGCGTTCTTTTGGGAACTTGCCTAAATGTGCCTTATATAAAAAATAAGTTATTTAAAGCTGATACTACTTTGGGTTATGATAGTTCATCAAGCATTAATTACAACAATGTAAATACTAATTTATTATCACTTTCAAATTTTTCAGATACTGGAGTGTATGTTTCTCAAAAAGTACTTCCTTCAATCGTTGGAATAACTGTTGAATATTCTGTTAGTACAATTTTTTCAAGAATTTCTTCAACAGCAACAGCTGAAGGTTCAGGAGTTATAATCAGTTCTGACGGATATATTTTAACTAATAATCACGTTATAAATAGTTCTTCAAATTCAAATAGCTCATATTATACAGTTGGTGAAGCTACAAAAATAACCGTTTCATTATATAATGATGAAGCTACTTACGAAGCTAAGGTTATCGGTACAGATGAGCAAACTGACTTGGCTGTTATCAAAATCGAGAAAAATGATTTGACTGCTGCAGAACTTGGCGATTCTGATAGCCTTCAAGTTGGAGAGTGGTGTATGGCTATCGGCAATCCTTTAGGTATGAAGAGTAGTGTTACATCAGGTTCCATTAGTGCTTTAAATAGAAGCATTACAGATTCAGACGGAAAAACATTTACATTAATTCAAACTGATACCGCTATAAACGAAGGAAATAGTGGTGGTGCATTAGTTAACAGTAAAGGTCAAGTTATTGGAATTAATACATTAAAAGCCTCAGGTACCGGAGTTGAAGGTTTAGGCTTTGCTATTCCAATCAATTCTACTAGATCAATCACATCTGATTTAATCCAGTACAATAAGGTAAAAAGACCTTACATTGGTATTACTGGAACTAACATAACAGAATCAACAATTAAAGAAAATCCTACTGCCAAACTAGTTGTAGGTGCATATATTAAAGAAATTGATGATTATTCTCCTGCTGAAAAAGCTGGTTTAAAAATCGGAGACATTATTATAAAAGCTGACGGCAAAGAAGTTAAAGATATGCAAGAATTAACCAATATCAAAAATACTCATAATATTGGCGACACAATGACATTAACTGTATCAAGAAATGGTGAAGAAAAAGAAATAATCGTAACTTTAGCTGAACAACCTTAAGCATTATTTATATCAATTTTCACATCCAGTTCACACAATGGGCATACTTTATGATTATAATATTAATATAATCAGTAATAACTGGTTAGAATAAAAATACATCCCCTTTTATTTTCAAAAAGAGCAACTACCAAAAATAGTTGCTCTTTTAATATATATTCTCCAACTTAGATTAGCTGGAGAATTATTATAGTCTAATAAATATATTTCTGTGGGTTTACTGCACCACCGTTTATTCTAATTTCAAAATGTAAATGGTTTCCTGTAGAATTACCAGTTGAGCCAACTTTTGCAATAGTATCTCCTGCTTTTACTTCGGCACCAACATTTGTAGTTATTGAACTACAATGACCATAATATGTCTCTACTCCATTTCCATGTTTAACAATTACTAAATTACCATATCCACCACTTTGACCAGCAAATGTAACTGTTCCGTCGGCTACTGCCATAATTGGTGAACCATAACTTGCAGCCAAATCAAGTCCGCCATGAACGTGATCTCTTACACTTTCTACACTACCAAATCTTGAAGATACGGTACCAGTTTTCAATGGCAATGAAGCTAAATATATACCATTTACTGTTCTTTTATCTCTTTTTCGTTTTTCTATTAACTGATTGTTTAAGCTTTCAGCAATTTTAGCCTTAGCATTATTTATCGCTTCGCTTGTAGCAGGTTCTTCTAGGTATAATGTTGTAATTGCTAAATTTGGGTTTAGTGCACTATAATCACTTTTTAATGTATTGACTAAATTTTCTGCTTCTTCTAATGTATTAACATATACTGCATCTTCATCGTTGCCGTCAGACACTTCATACACTGAGTATATGTTTTTAGAACTTTCTTTAATTTTTGTTATGACCGTGTTATCATCAATTAACGTTCTATCAACAAACTCAAAGCTATATTCTACATTGTCTAACGCAACAAATGCAACAGTTTCGTCCTTTTGGGCTAATACATCATTATCTATAACATTTTGTATATCTGTTCTATTGTTAACAAATCCTATTTCTTCTTCTCCCAATGTAACTGCATACGCTGGTTTGAATTTTATTAAAATTATACTTACAATTAATATTATCGAAATTGTTAGTACTTGAAATATGTTTATATTTTTCTTTCGTTTCGGGTAATAATCATCTTCGTTTAAAATAAAATTCACACTCCTTTTAACACGGTGCAATATTAATTATACCATATATTATGCGAAAAGTCAAGAAAAATATTCGTTTGTTGACCCTACATTTTTATTTTATATCTTTATATTTATTATATTTTTTATAGCAGAACATACCAACTAATGCTATACCTACAAAAGAAATCAAGACGGCTGATGTTGCACCTGTTTGTGGCAATTTTCCTTTAGCAACTGTATCATCATTTACATTCCATTGAAAATTAGAACTTGTATAAGCCCATAAATCCCAATCATCCGAAGTAGGTGAAATCCAAGCTTGTCCTAATGTTACTCCTTCTATTGGAAAATATTTTCCGTTCTCATCATCAAATTCTACGTATATATAGTAATATTCTTCATTTTGCAATAATTGTCTTCCGTCAAAAAGAGCGGTATCATTCCTATAATATCCTTTACTTGTAGTTGTTAAGTTTTGCAAATATATTGAATCATGAGTTTTTGCATAGTTTAATAATTCCACAATTCCTGAATAATCATTATTTTGAATTTTAGATAATATTGAAATATCTGTAACTCTACCAATTTTTATTGTAAATTTTCTATTTTCTGTTGCTGTTGGGAAATTAAACGTTATGCTTGAATAATTATCTTCTGCTATATCTGATATTCCGTCAAAATGTCCTATATGGAAATAATCTAATATTAAATTTAATGGTGGCAATTCTGCTTTTGTCAGTTTTTTGCCTTCTACAAGAAACTTAGTTTTACCGCTTACATAATTACCATTTTCATCATAATAATTACTTTCTAACCTTTTTTCTTGCAATATCCATATATACATATCTTGATTTAATTCAGCATATCTTGCCAAATACCTATTATAAATATAATTTTCATCTTCATTTACAAAAAAGCGCTCAATAACATCATCCATTTCTTCAGAGTTTATATATCCGCATACTATTTGTAATGACATTTGGTCTTGTTTGGTTTGGTGTAATTATATAATAATAATAATTATTATTATCTTGAGGTTGTATCCCCTTAATTTGTAATATTTCGTCTGTATCTTCTAACATAATTTCATATTGAGCTTGTGAAAAATCTGTAAATTCAGGGCCATTATATACTGTAACTTTACAAGTGTCTGTTGCTCCCTCAACTGATGCTGTGATAGTTGCTTCTCCTGGTTTAATAGCTGTTATTAATCCAGTGGTTCTATCTACAGAAACTGTATTTGGAGCATCACTAGTCCAAGTAACCACTGCATCAGGAACTTCTTCAGAGTTTCCATCTTCAACTTTTGAAGTTAGTTGTTCAGTGCTATGCTCTCCTATAATTAAATTTACATTTGAAACAGTTTCATGTTCATTTCCACCAATGATTATTGCATTATATACTACATTTACTTCACAGGTTGCTGTTTTGCCTTCTCTTGTAGCCTTTATATTAGTCTTGCCTATTTTATTACCTGTTACCGTTCCATTATCAACACTTGCTATAGTAGAATCATCACTTTCCCATGTAATAGGTCCGCTTCCTCCAGTAGTATGTAAATATTTAGTAGCGTTTAATTTAACATCTACACTTTGATCTGTGATTGTAAATTCATCTTCCGCATTAACTTGGATATTAAATATAGCGACAATAAAAAGTGCTGCAAAAACTATAAATAATAACTTTTTCTTCATTTTTTGTCCCTTCCTTTTTTCATTAATTTGTTCATTAATTAATATTTAAATTTTTCTTATATATTTTTTATATCAATAGATTTTAGGTGGTCAATGATTTTTTATATTTTATTTTACAGAATTGTATTTACTTTTTCACTTGACCATGTTTTATAATTCGATTTTAATCTCCTTGAGATCCTTCATCAATAATTTGCTTAATTATTCTATATTGTTCTTGTACATTGTTTACACAATGAATGTAAATTCCATTTCTTCCTTTCATGTTATTATGACTATTATTTCCGTAATTTCCACTAGAAGCATTAGTAAATATTCTTATTGTTCCAAGAGAAAATAATCTTTCTAAAATGCTTTGAGTCATAGTTACTTCTCTTACATATTTATATTTTAATTCTTTTTGTTCTTTATTAACAAATCCGTCTACATATTCAACCTTTGTTGTATAAAAATTATATTCTAAATTATTATATTGTTGTTTTTCTATTGCCATTTTAATTACTATATATATACCCAAAACTAATATTGTAACGAAAAAAGTAATTGGAAAAAGTATCCATAATTTAAGTAATCTTAATCTTATAAATATACTTATAACAAATATCCATACAATTGCATTCCATAATATACTAAAAAATTTGTATGCATAATTATAAGTAGGCTTTAATTGAAACCTTATTACATTATTTTCTATTACTTTTTTATTCTGTTGCATTGCTCCCATTCTATCATATCCACATTTTGGGCAGAACCTTGCTGCATCATTCATTTCTGTCCCACAATTTCTACAAAACATAACACAAACCTCCTTATATTTTTGTAATTCTCTGCTTTGAAATAAACATCATATACTTTTTCAATCAAAACTATTATTTTTTAAACATTTATTATAGACTTAATGTTTTTATAAATCTCTTGAACATTAGCAACACTCACTATAAAAATGCCATTGCCCAAACCAGTTTCAGCATTAGTAAACAATATAATATTACCAATATTAAAATATCTTTGCATAAATGTTTGACTCATGGTTACTTCTCTTATGTATTTATATTTTACTTCTTTTTCAGAAAGATTTAAAAAGCTATCTTTATAAATAACTTTTGTTCTATAAAAATCATAAGAATAACTATTATATTGCTTTTTGTTAACAACTGTTTTTATACCAAGTACCAATGCTAAAATTATAAAACATACTACAGCCATAAATATCCCTATTTCAACGCTAATTCTACTCATTATTAGTGAATAAATAACAATTACGATAGACCATGAAATTAAAAATGGTAACACCTTATAACCAAAACTAAAAGTAGGTTTTACACTTAACAGAATTTCCGTATCTGGAAT
This sequence comes from uncultured Clostridia bacterium, assembly GCA_947624185.1. Taxonomy (GTDB): domain Bacteria; phylum Bacillota; class Clostridia; order TANB77; family CAG-508; genus CAG-793. The sequence continues at coordinate 5,775 of CANQJG010000066.1, forward strand.
ATTTTGTTCAGTCATTTTAGCATTTTTCATAATATTAGCTCCACAATTAGTACAAAAATCTGCTGTATCTAATAATTGTGCTCCACATCTTTCACAAAACATAATATTGTCCCCCTTTTTTATTTTTTCTATATAAAATATTTCTATATAGTCAGCGTCGTCCACACAGTGCTCAACCGAAATGTTTGAAATAAATTTCACGCACAAATAAAAGCCACGCATCTTAGCTTTCACTAAAACACATAGCTTTAATTTCTATGTTTCCATTTATTTCTATTACTTTTAAATTATTTGTGTGTGTGTGTGTGTGTGTACTCTCGCAACGTTTTCAAGCTTTTTCATCTTTCGTATAACTCCTTTTAACATTTTTTATTAAACTTACTTCTATTTAATTTTTCTTTTA
>CANQJG010000067.1 GCA_947624185.1 uncultured Clostridia bacterium
AAGATGATTCAACACCAGGAACAATGGCGGGAAAAGGTACAGGAGAAGATCCATATCTAATAGAAAGCATAGAAGATTTAATGTATTTATCAGAACAAGTAAATAGTGGCGAAGCTTATGAAGGAAAAAAAATAAAATTAATGTTAGATTTAGATTTTAATTCAGATGATTCGTACACAGATCCAAGTACCAACAAACCAAAATTAACAACAGGAGCAGGCTTTACTCCAATAGGTAATAGTGGAGAACATGCTTTTGAAGGTGAATTTAATGGTAATAATAAAAAAATAAGTAATTTATATATAGAAAATGATATTGAAAATACTATAATGGGGCTTTTTGGTATCATAGTTGATAGTAAAATAAGTAATCTAACAATTACAGGAAATATCCATACAACAAAACCAGTAGATTGTGGTGGATTGGTTTGTGGTGCTTCTAGAAGTGTCTTAACTAACATTAAAAATTATGTAAATGTCAAAAGTGAAACGAATGCTAATTCAATAGGTGGTGTGGTAGGTGTTTGTCATGGATCGACAACAATAGTAGATAGTTTTAATGCTGGAAGTATAGAAAATTCAAACAACGCAGGTGGCATAGCAGGGTATACTGATGGTAATCTAACAATAGAAAACAGTTATAACGTAGGAAAAATAACTAATACAAAAGGAGCACACGTTGGTGGATTATTAGGACGAGATAACGCTAATACAAATAAAACAACAATAATAAATAGTTATAATACTGGAAGTGTAATGACAAATATAAACATTACTGCAATATGTGGGGGAATAGTAGGGAGAATATTTGGAACAGTAGATATAGAAAATTGTTATAATTCGGGAGAAATTATTTCAGAGATAGAGAACTTTGAAAATTTCGTACAATGTAATGTTGGCGGATTAATAGGAAGAATAGCTAAAGGAAACGAAAATGAAATAAATAAGATAAACAATTCATATAATATAGGAAAAATAAAAAATGGAACATTTACAGGTGGATTAATAGGTAGAACTGAAGGTGTTGGAACATTAATTATTGATGCAAGTTATAATGCAGGAGAAATAGATAATTCAAATATTACAATTACTCAAACTGAAACTAGAAGTCAAACAACAACTGGGGGAATAATAGGTTATACCACAAATAGTGCAACAGGCAATAATTTTGTAATCAATTCATATAATAATGGAAATGTGTACGGATATGATCATTCAGCTGGGATAATAGGTTTTGTCGGTTCAAAACATACAGATAATATAATAAATTGTTACAATGTAGGCAATGTAAAAGCGGTAAGTTTATATACTTCATCTAGTGCTAGTGGTATTATGAATTATTTAAGAAATGATTCAAAAGTAATAAATGTATATAATATTGGAAACATAGAATCAAATATGAAAGCAAATCAAGGAATAGCAAATAATCGTTATTATACAAGTAGTGATAATCTAAAACTTGCGTATTACAAAAATGATGACGGAATTAAAGGTGGAAATAAGGAAGATACAGATATAGGAACAGGAATGCCATTAGCAGAAATGAAAAAAGATAGTTTTGTTAGCACTTTAAATCAAAATATAAATAGTATAAATTTAGATGAAATAAATGAATTGAAGGATTATGAACTAAAGAGTTGGAAATTAGGAAGTGACAGCTATCCTGTTTTACAATAAAATAAATAGAGTAAATGAAATTCATTATGCATCAAGTGAAAAATGAAATTTATTATGACAATAAAAATGCCATAAATCATTGACAATTCTTAATTATCTGTGTATAATAAGTAAAGACAATGAAAGCCACAAACAATGTGGCAATATAGTTAAATCCATTGACAAAACAAAGTAGGTAAGTGGGTAACATATTATAGAGAAGTGTGATTGCTGGAAAGCACTATATGTCATTTACTGAATTTCATTTTGTAGGAGTCTTTCTGAAAAACAATTACTTAAAATATTCAGATAAAGCTTAAAATATTCAAATAATTGTGATTGGCAAAATTAAAAAGTAGGAAAGAACGGTTGCAACGTTATAGCCGAAATGAGACTAATTAAATTTTAATTAGTGAAATTAGGTGGTACAGAGATATAGCAGTTATCTCCCTATAATGGGGATAACTGCTTTTTGAAACTCAAATTTATTATACAGTGAAGGAAGATTGAAAATAATTACAATCTAACTAGATTTATGCCTAAGCAGACATAGTAATAGCAAAGGCAAGAAAGGAATAAAAGTTAAAATGGAAGAAAAAATTAGCAATATTAAGGAGCAAGCATTAAAGGAAATTGAGCAGTCAAATGACATTAAAAGTTTAGAAAACTTAAAGGTTAAGTATCTAGGCAAAAAAGGAGAGTTAACAGCATTACTAAAAATCATGGGAACTCTTTCTCCTGAAGAGAGACCTAAAATGGGTAGTTTAGTGAATTCGGCTAAAAATGAAATAACTGAAAAAATGCAGTCTAAAGAAGAAGTGTTAAAAAATGAAGAACTTGCAAAAGAACTTGAGTCAGAAAAAATTGATGTAACACTTCCAGCTACTAAGCAAAGAAGGGGAAGCAAGCATCCATTAAATAGGGTAATCGAGGAAATAGAAGATTTATTTGTTTCAATGGGTTATGATGTGGTATCAGGACCGGAACTTGAAACAGATGAGTATTGTTTTGAAAGGTTAAATCTTCCAAAAGGTCACCCAGCGAGAGATATGCAAGATAGTTTTTATATTTCTCCGGAATATTTATTGAGAACTCAAACTTCAGCAGTACAAGCTAGAGCAATGATTGCAAATAAAGAAAAAACGCCGATTAGAATAATCGTGCCGGGTAAAACTTTTAGAAGAGAAGATGATGCGACACACTCACATCAATTTAATCAGGTAGAAGGATTAGTAGTAGATAAAAACATATCTTTTGCAGATTTGAAAGGTACATTAGAAATATTTATGAAACACATGCTTGGAGAAGATACAAAGCTTAGATTTAGACCAAGTTATTTCCCATTTACAGAGCCTTCTTATGAAGTTGATGTAAGTTGTTTCAAATGTGGTGGAAAAGGTTGTAATTTATGTAAACAAACTGGCTGGATAGAGCTTCTTGGTTCAGGTATTGTTCATCCAAACGTATTGGAAATGAACGGCTACGATCCAACTATATACAGTGGTTTCGCTTTTGGAACAGGGTTAGACAGACTAGCAATGTTTAGATATGGAATTACAGATATTAGACTTCTTTATGCTAATGACGTAAGATTCTTAAATCAATTTGACAGGAAAGATTAGGACTAATAAAAGTCATAGAAGATAATTAATTACAAACAAATTTCAAAGAAAGGAGAATTCGTATAATAACATACGAGTAAATTAAAATGATATTAAGTACAAATTTTTTAAAGGATTATTTAGATATAGACGATATAGATGTGCATGAATTAGCAGAAAAAATGACTGCTATTGGAAATGAATATGATTCAGCTGGAAAGTTCGTAAACACAGGAAAATTAATAGTTGGAGAAGTAGTAAGTTGTGAAGAACATCCTGATTCAGATCACTTACATGTATGCAAAGTAAATGTTGGAGATAGAGTATTGCAAATTGTTTGTGGTGCTCCAAATGTTCGCGAAGGGTTAAAGGTAATAGTAGCACTAGACGGTACAATTCTTCCGGGCGGAGAAATTAAGAAATCAGTAATAAGGGGACAAGAATCAAACGGTATGCTATGTTCAATAGCAGAACTTGGAATAGATAACAAATTCTTAAAAGAAGAAGACAAAGCAGGAATTCATGAATTGCCACAAAATGCGAAAGTTGGAGAAGATGCAATAAAATTCATGGGTTGGGATGATGGAGTAATAGATTTTGATTTGACAGCAAACCGTGGAGATTTACTAAGTATTTTGGGCATGGCTTATGAAGTTGGAGCAATTTATGATAAAAAGGTAAAACCAATAGATATAAGCCACAAAGAAGAAGGAGAACCTAATTTCGAAGTTAAGGTCGACACAGAAAATTGTACATTATTTTTAGCAAGAAAAGTGGAAAATATAGTAATTAAGGAAAGCACTCCTGAAATCAAAGAAAGGCTTATGGCATCAGGCATTAGACCAATAAACAATGTGGTTGACATAAGTAATTATGTAATGCTAGAAACAGGTCAACCTTTACATTTTTATGATGCTGATAAGCTAAATGGTCTATTAGAAGTTAAAATGGCAAATAAAGGCGAAAAACTTACCACATTAGACGGACAAGAAAGAATTCTTTCAGAAGATGATATTGTTATTTCTAATGGAAAAGAAGCCATTGGATTAGCAGGTGTAATGGGTGGATTAGATACAGAAATAACTGAAAATACAAAAAATGTAATAATTGAGTCAGCCATTTTCAACAATGTAAAAATAAGAAGAACTTCAAATAAAATTCTAAGAAGTGAAGCTAGCAATAGATTTGAAAAAGGTCTAGATCCAAACAGAACATATATGGCAATAGAAAGAGCTTGCAATATGCTTGAAAAATATGCAGAAGGAACAACATGCAAAGGAATTGCAAAATACGATAAGTCTAATAAAGAAGAAAAATCAATTGATATAACAGTTGCAAATATTAATAATATTTTAGGTACGAATTTACAATTAAAAGATATATTAGATGTATTCAGAAAATTAGATTTTAAAGCCGAAAGTTCAGACGGAGAAGTAATCAAGGTTACAGTTCCAACTAGAAGGATTGATATTTCAATAAAAGAAGATTTGATTGAAGAAGTTGGAAGAATATATGGAGTAGATAATGTAGAAGGAAAAGTAATGCTTTTACCAGTAAAAAAAGGAAGTTATGACAAAACATCAAGAGAAATCAGAAATAAAATGGTAAATTTGGGACTAAATGAAACCTTATCTTATGCTTTAGTAAGTGAAAAAGATGCTACAATGTTTACGAATAAGGAAAATGAAATTATTAAAATATTATCACCACTTACAGAAGAAAGAGTAGCATTAAGGCAAAGCTTAATAACTTCATTGTATAGAATCTACGAGTACAATAAATCACATGATTTACAGGACATATCATTATTTGAAATGGCAAAAACATTTTACAAAAAAGGCGAAGAAGATTATGTTGAAGAAAATAAAATATCAGCTTTGATGACAGGAATCTATGAACTAGGACTTGATGTTAAAAAAGTTGACTTTTATATAATAAAAGGAGTTGTAGAAGAATTACTAGATTATCTTGGATATAATGGCAGATATAGTTTTGTTCAAGAAGGAAATATTCCAAGTGATATGCATCCAAAGAAAACAGCATTAATATCAGTTAATGGAACTATTGTAGGTATGGTTGGAAGAGTAAGCCCTGCTATTTGCAAGGAAGAAGTATATGCAATGGAAATTAATTTAGATAAATTGCTTTCGAAACAAGTTGGAAAAATGAAATATAAAGAGATTTCAAAATTCCCAACAGTTAAGAAAGATATAGCAATTTTAGTTGACAATGATATTCCAGCACAAGATTTGCAAAAAGCAATAAAAAATGCCGGTGGTAAATTATTGCAAGAGTCAAAAGTATTTGACGTATATAATGGAAAAGGAATTCCTGAAGGAAAGAAGTCAATTGCATTTTCTATTGAACTTGGAGATAATACAAAAACTCTAACAGATGAAATAATTAATGAAACTATGAATAAAATCACAGAAACTTTAAATAATAAGTTTAA
>CANQJG010000068.1 GCA_947624185.1 uncultured Clostridia bacterium
TATTTCTTTTGTAATTCTTTATATCTTTTTATTTTCATTGTTGATGTTTTTTCAAATTCTCCTTCTTTTAGCTCAAGCAATTTGACTGCTTTATATGAAGTTAATTTTTTATTTACATCTTTTATTTTTTCCCAAATTATTTGCTTTATTTCTTCTTCTGTCATATTTTCTTTTATTTTATCTAGCTCTTCCATATTTGGTATTACTCTTGCAGTAATAATTAATTCTTTATCATTTCTTCTCGTGTCTTCTTCTTCAGGCGATTTTCCATATACCATTACTTCTTTTATTTCCGGTATTTTGTCTAATAACATTTCTATTTCTTCAGGATAAATGTTTTTTCCGTTTTGTGTTACTATGACATTTTTGATTCTTCCTGTTACATACACATATCCTTCATCATCAACATATCCAATATCTCCTGAGTGGAAATATCCGTCTTCTGTCATTGCTTGTTTTGTTGCTTCTTCGTCTTCATAATATCCAAGCATTAGAGTTGGCGATTTTATTAGCAATTCTCCTTCTCCATTTTCATTAGGATTATCAACCTTAATATGTGCTTGTACAATTGTTTTTCCTGCTGAACCTACCATTGTTTTATATTCAGGTGTAACTGCTGAAATTGGTGCAGTTTCAGTTAATCCATATCCTTGTAAAAATGTTATTCCTATGTCTTCTACCCATTTTCCTACTTTTTTATCTATTGGAGCAGCTGCTGATACTATAATTCTTAAGTTTCCACCAAGATTATCTAATATTTCTTTAAATACTCTCCTTTTTACATCCAATCCAATGCTTTTTAATCCATTAGTTACATGTATCATTGAATTTACTAATTTATCTTTATGGCTCTTTTTTATTGTTTCATTTATTTTTTTATAAATATTTTCTACAAGTAGTGGAACTGCTAACACAGCTGTTGGCTTTGCTTCTTGCAAATTAGGTACAATATACCTTAAGCCTTCACATACTGCTACTCCGCATCCTACTGCCATTGGTAACAAAAAACCGATTGTTGATTCATAAGTATGGTGTAGTGGCAATACTGAAAATAACATATCGTTTGGATAAAGCTTTACATAAGCATTTACTGCATTTATATTTTCTGCTAAATTTCTATTACATATCATTACCCCTTTTGCATTAGATGTTGTTCCTGAGGTAAATATTAATACTTTAAATTCTTCAGGATCTATTTCTATTTGTTCAAAACTTTTATCTCCTGATTCTATTATTTTCCTTCCTGTGCTTATCAAATAGTCAAGTCCTACATCTTTACCTTCTAGTGGCTTATCTGATTTCATTTCAACGAAAAATTCTACATCAGGTATATTAGGTCTTATCTTTTTAATTTGTTCTGCTTTTTGTTTTGAATAAATTACAGTAGTTGCTCTACTTCTTTTTATTAAATTTTCTAGTTCGTTTATAGGAAGCTCTTTGTCTACTGGAACCGCAATTCCAACTCCGCAAAGCATTGCCATATACGATACATACCAACCATACTGTGTTTCACTTACAATTAACACTCTTTTGTCTTTTTGATTTAAAATTTTTATTAATGCTGTTCCTAGAGCATCTACATCTTTTTTGAATTCTGAATATGTAGTAATCTTATATGGTAATTTGTGATCCGGCTTTTCTAATATGCAGTCTTCATCAGGATATTCTCTCGCTGACTTGTAAAAAAATTCTTTTACTGTTTTGTAATGTGTTGTTTCATAAGGTGTATTTCTTTTCTTTTTTAGGTTTTCTTTTTGCATTTTTTCATAATCAATTTTAATGTCTTCTAGGTTTTCTACCGTATCCATTTTAATTTTTTTAAACTTTAGTTTTGGTACTTTAATATTAATATTCATACTACTTTTATCATATAATTTTATATGACTTTCTCCTTTCTTTATTTTTAATTTATGCTTTTAATCCTTGTATGAAATTTTTGTTAATTTCCCTATATAATTTTTCTACAGTTAAATCCTTTGTCTTTTTATAATACAGATTTGCACATGCTATACCATATATTTCCGTTGCTAATATCTCTGTGTCAAGCTTTCTAATTTCTCCAGCATCCATGCCTTTTTGTAAAATATCTTTAATGATACATAAATATTCATTTACATATTTTTGACAAGTTTTACTTCTTCCACTATTTCCCCAGCATTCGCTAAATACTATAGCCATAAAACTTTCATATTTTATTATAATTTTAATCTGAATTAAAATTATTGCTCTCAATTTATCTATGTATTTTTCTTGGCTTTCAGTTTTTATGTTGATACTTTTTTCTAGAAGATTCATACCTTCTTCTACCAAGAAATTAAATATTTCTTCTTTACTTGAAAAGTGGTAATATAATGTTCCCTTTGCAACTCCTACTGCTGATGTAATGTCTTCTATACTCGTACCGTCATATCCTTTTTCTGCAAATAGCCTCATTGATGTTTCAAATATTTTTCTTTTAGTTCTATTCATTTTTTACTTTCCTTTCATTGGCGTGTATTTTTATACTGTTTTTAATATTTTTATTTTAATGTTTTTACTTCCAATGTATCTATGCTATCTAGTCCTTTTCCAGTTCCAATAGCTACGCAAGATATTGCATCTTGTGCAATCATTACTTTTATTCCTGTACTTTCTTCGATTAATTTATCTATTCCGTAAAGCAAACTTCCCCCGCCAGTCATATATATACCTTTTTCACTAATATCTTCGACTAATTCAGGTGGTGCCTTTTCTATGACCGATTTAAGGCAATCTACTATTTTAAGTGCATCAGGGAGTAGAACTTTAAGCATTTCTTTGTCATTTAATTCTATTTCAACAGGAAGACCTGAATCTAGATTTCTTCCTCTTACTTTTATTGTTACATCTTCTTCTCTTGGATAAACTGATCCAATTGCTATTTTTATTTCTTCAGCAGTTCTTTCTCCAATCAATGTTTTGTATTTCTTTTTTACATATTTAATTATTGTTTCATCGAATTTATTTCCTGCAATCCTTATTGATGAGCTTACCACTGACCCGCCTATTGAAATTACTGCAATATCAGTAGTTCCGCCACCTATATCAATTACTAGATTTCCTGATGGTTTTGAAATGTCAATTCCTGCTCCAATTGCTGCTGCAACTGGTTCTTCTATTAAAAATACTTTCTTAGCTCCTACTGTATTTGCTGCATCTATTACTGCTCTTTTCTCTACTTCTGTTATTTGTGAAGGCACACATATCATAAGTCTTGGTGCAAAAACTCGTTTTCCTAATATTTTCTTCAAAAAATGTTTTAGCATTTTTGTTGTTATAGTAAAATTAGAAATTACACCGTCTTTTAATGGTCTTATGACCTCAATATTACTAGGATTTCTTCCAATCATTCTATGGGCTTCTTTTCCATAAGCAATTATTTCATTTGTGTTTTTGTCAATAGAAACTACTGTAGGCTCTCTTAATACAATTCCTTTGCCTTTATTAAATGCAATAATAGTAGCAGTTCCTAAATCAATCCCAATATCATCACTCATTATTTTCAATCCTTTCGAAGTTTAGTATTTATATAGATAAATTATTGCCTCAAAAATACTTATATAATCTATATATTCATTTTTTCTTCAATATAATCTGCTAATTTTTCTATTGGAATACGGATTTGCTCCATAGTATCTCTATCTCTGATAGTAACTTGATTATCTTCTAGTGTGTCAAAATCAATTGTAACACAATAAGGTGTACCTATTTCATCTTCTCTTCTATATCTCTTTCCTATTGAACCAGCTTCGTCATAGTCACACATGAATTTCGTTGATAAATTATCATAAACTTCATTTGCTTTATCACTTAATTTTTTTGATAAAGGCAAAATCGCTACTTTATATGGTGCAATTGCTGGATGTAAATGAAGGACAACTCTTGAATCTCCTTCTCCTAAGTCTTGATTTTCATAGCCATTGCACAAAATTGCCAAAGTTAATCTATCAGCTCCTAAAGAAGGCTCTATTACATAAGGAATATATCTTTCATTGGTTTCAGGGTCTAAATATGATAAATCTTCCTTTGAGTGTTCTGCATGTTTACTTAAATCATAATCAGTTCTATCTGCAATTCCCCATAATTCTCCCCAGCCAAATGGGAATAAAAATTCAATATCAGTAGTTGCTTTACTATAAAATACAAGTTCTTCCGGTGTATGATCTCTTAATCTCATATTTTCTTCTTTTATTCCCAAATTAAGCAAGAAATTTTTGCAGAATTCCTTCCAATAACTGAACCAATCTAAATCAGTTCCAGGCCTGCAGAAAAATTCTAATTCCATTTGTTCAAATTCTCTAGTCCTAAATATAAAGTTGCCCGGTGTTATCTCGTTTCTAAAAGCTTTTCCTATTTGAGCGATACCCATAGGCATCTTTTTTCTAGTTGTTCTTAAAACATTTTTAAAATCAACAAATATACCTTGTGCTGTTTCAGGTCTCAAATATATTGTATCTGTTGATTCTTCTGTAACACCTTGAAATGTTTTAAACATCAAATTGAATTTTCTTATATTTGTAAAATTAGTTTTCCCACAGTTTGGACAAGGGATTTTTTTATCATTAATGTAATTAATCAATTGCTCATCTGTCCATCCATCAGCTATTAAATCTTGTTTGTTATCATGAGCCCACTCTTCAACTAATTTATCGGCTCTGTGTCTAGTTTTGCACTCTTTACAATCAATAAGTGGATCAGAAAATCCTGATAAATGTCCTGAAGCTACCCATGTTTCAGGATTCATTAAAATTGCTGCATCTAAGCCTACAATATCTTTTTGTTCTTGTATGAATTTTTTTCTCCAAACAGATTTGATATTGTTTTTAAGTTCTGTTCCTAAAGGCCCATAATCCCAAGTGTTAGCTAGTCCACCATAAATTTCAGAGCCCGGATATATATATCCTCTTGATTTGCATAAACTTACTATTGTATCCATATTTTCTAACATAATAAAAATAATTCCTTGTATAGTATATTTAGGTTTTTTCAGGTTACCTATAAACCTCTTATATTATTGCAAAATTGTAATATTGTATTTTTTATAAAAAATTTCACATAAAATATGCTAATTTTAAATAAATAACCACAATAATTTCAACAACGGTTATGGTTGGAAAGCCATATTTGAAATACCATTTTTTTGTTTTATGTCTAAAAGTGTACATGCCAGCTATTCCACCGTATTCCTCCACCGATTGCAACTAATAGAAATAAAAATCCTTCGCTTACTCTCCACTGATTTATTTTAGCTTCGTGTTTATCATACCACATAATTAAAAATGTGAATAGATTAATTAACACTAAGTATATCAATATGTTTTTTAAAGTAAAGATTTGGCTTAAGATATTTGCTTCCATTTTTATCTTTTACCTTTCATGATATTTGTTTTGATTAAATATAACTTATTATACAATTTTTTT
>CANQJG010000069.1 GCA_947624185.1 uncultured Clostridia bacterium
TAAATTTCCATTTGATTTCCTAGAAAGTTTGCTGCTATTTTTGCAATTTGTTCTTCCTGCTTACCAAGTTTTATGCTGTCTTCTTTTGCCATTAATATAACGCTTCCTGTTACTTCGCTTTCTGAAATAATTGGCACTACTACTTGCGATTTTGCTTCTTTTTCTTTATTTCCTTTTTCTGTTATCATAATTGCTTTGCTTTGTTCTAAGATTACGCTTTCTCTTTTATCTATTATTTTTTCTAATTCTTCACTTATGCTTTGCTCTAATAAATCTTTTTTCTGTGTTCCTGATACTGCTATTACTGTGTCTTTATCTGTAACAATTGCTATTAAATCCGTTACTTTTGCTAAGCTTTCTACATATTCTGATGAAAAATTTGAAATTTCTCCTATTGGTGAATATTTTCTTAATATTATGTCTCCTTCTTTTTCTGTAAAAATCTCCAATGGGCTTCCTTCCTTTATTCTAAGTGTTTTTCTAATTTCTTTTGGGATTACTATTCTTCCTAAATCGTCTATTCTTCTTACTACTCCTGTGGCTTTCATTTTTACTATCTTTCCTTTCTAAGGCAAGACAATCATGCCTTATTGCTTGTAAATATTTATTGTAATTTACATAATTACAACATTTGATTTATAATTTTATTATGGCAAATAAGGGAAAAATTATACGCTAAATATACATTTTTTTCAAATTCAATTATTTTTCAATTTTAATTGATTTTGATTTAATTTAGTGATATTGTATAGTTATAAAAAGTTTGTGTTTAGGAGGAATTTTTATGGCACATAAAGGAAAGAAAAAATTTAATTATTTTAGACTGTTTTTAGTTATTGCAATTTTTGCCATTTTGATTTTTGGTGCTTATGACATTATTTCAAAAATTGTTATAAGATTTAATCAAAATATTTATGCAGATGCTGATGCTCAAATAGAGCTTGACAACAGTATTCCTGATGATTCGGTTATTAATATCGTTGCAATTGGAGATACTTTATGTCACAGTCAGAATTTCCAAGATGCTTATGATAGCACTACTGGTATTTATGATTTTTCTCCAATGTTTAAATATGTTACTAAATATTTTGAAGATGCTACTGTTGCGGTTGGAAATTTGGAAGCTACTCTTGCAGGACCTTCTCGTGGTTATAGTGGTTACCCAACTTTTAATACACCTGAACATTTGGCTATTGATTTGAAGGAGCTTGGTCTTGACGTAATGACTACTGCTAATAATCATACTCTTGATATTGGTTTTAATGGTTTAGTTTCTACTCTAAATTATCTTGATGAAGCTGGCTTGAAGCATACTGGTTCTGCTAGAACTCAAGAAGAACAAGACACAATGTTATTAGAAGATTTAAATGGTATAAAAACCGCATTTTTAGCATTTACTTATGGAACAAACGGCATACCTGTTCCTAGTGGCAAAGAATATTGTGTTAATTTAATTGATAAAACCTTGATTAAAAATAAAATTGATCAAGCTAAGGCTGAAGGTGCTGAACTAATTGTAGTCAGCATGCACTGGGGAGATGAATATCATATAAAACAAAATAGTGTTCAAGAAGATTTGGCAGAATTTCTAATTAAAAATGATGTAAATGTTATACTTGGGTGTCATCCACACGTATTAGAACCTATGCAAATGAAAACTGTTGCAATGGAAGACGGCTCTACTAAAACAGGGTTCGTTATTTACTCAATGGGAAATTTCTTTTCTGCTCAAACTTTCGACAATACTCGTAACACTCTTATACTAAATGTTCAAGTTAGAAAAAATGGCGCTACTAATGAAATAACTATTGACAATGCAACTTATACTCCTATCTATGTATTTGACAACAATACAGGCGGTAATCTTAACTATAATGGCACAGATAGATATGAGCTTTTGGATATTGAAAATATTATCTCTCAATATGAAGCTGGCGTTGGAAATTGGAGTGAAAAAATGTACAATTTAGCTAAGACCGAACTCACACGTACCGTCAATATATTGGGACCGGAAATTTACAATCGAATAGATGAAAATATACAATAATATAAAATATATTAAAAACAAACAAAAAATAATTATAATCAAAAGCTCCGCGTAGCGACCAACCGAAGCGTAAGCGAAGGGCGAATGAAGCAAATTACATACAAGCGCCGAATGGCATTATGTAAACCTTATAAAGTAAACTAATTGCAAAGCCATGAAGGCATAATGGAATTTGCGACAACAAGGAGCCAAGATTGTAATTATTTTTTATTTAACAAGTATTATATAGTAAAATATAATGAATTTTTAAAAAAACAAAAAATAATTATAATCAAAAGCTCCGCGTAGCGACCAACCGAAGCGTAAGCTAAGAGCGAATGAAGCAAATGATATTACACGTCATCTTCCTTTTTTGATAAATTGATTATGAAATCAATTGCCTTAGAAAACTCTTCTAATACTACAGTTTTTATTGTTATTTGTTTTCCTGAAACATAGTCATCAATTATTTGTTTTAATTTATACATATTTTCTTGTTCTTCAACTATTATAGCCTTATTTTTATTTGCTCTTGATACCAATTTTTCTTTTATAATTACAATGTCTTCATTGCTTGCACATGATAATCTTTGGAAGATTGAATATGGATCACTATATTTGAATATTGGTATTTCCATACACTCTTTGTCAAATCTATCATAAAAGATTTCCATTTTCATTGGGATATTCTTAAATATGTCTTCTGCCTTTTCCTTATACATTTTGTCTTTTAACTTCATATTTAATTCATTAAATCTTTCAAGTATTTCTTTAATGTCGAAACTGTTATCTTCTACATATATTGCATTAAGCTCTTCTTCCGGATTTGGGCAATAGTCAGATGTTATTGATGCTATGTTCATACCATTTAAGAATATACTTTTTAATGTGTCTTCATCATATAAAATCAAATCTTTATTTACAAAGTACATGAAATATGCGTACATTTTTACAATGTCTATTAAGCTAATTTTTCCATTTTTTACAGTATCTAATACATCTTCGACAACTTTTGGAAATTCGTCGTCTGATATTTTCCAATATTCTTCTGTAAGTAATCTCTTATATCCTGGAAGATTGCTTGTGTCTATGGTGTTTATTATATCTTCCATATCACGCTTAAATATTTTCATATCGAAGATTCTAGTTCTTACAAATATTTCTATAAATTTGAAAAATCTATATTCTGCTTTAAAATTGTAGTAATAGTTGTTATCAAATTCTTTTATATAGAATTGTCTATTGTCCATAAATATCCTTGATGATACAACTATTGATTTATATTCTTCATTGTCTTTTACATTTATGAATTTATCTTTAGTGATCTTTCCTGCTTTGATTTCAAAAGATATTGCTATCGTGAAAATTAACATTGTTTGCAAAATTCTATTATTTGTATTTGGATATGAATTGCTAACCATATCAAATACTTTTTTGAAATCTGCTAATGCGTGTTTTAAAATTCTTAAATTTCGAGTTCCACTTTTTTCAAATGTTGACGTAATTAATGCAGTATTAGATTTTAAGAATCGTATCAAATCCGGATATTTTTCATATCTCATTAAGATACCATTAATTATATATGCGAATTCCGGTCTATATTCAAATGTTTCGCCAATAAGTTTTTCTTTAATTCTTTCATAGTCGTTTGCTTTATCGAATACATCTTCAATTGTATCTTTGATTTTTTCAACCATTGGCTTATCTGTTGTAAGCAACTTGCTTTCTTTGTCCAAAAGATATGTTGCTATAAATGTTTTCATTTCAATATTATTGCTCTTTAATTTAGTTGATAACTCTTTTTCATTACATATAATTATTGTTTTTATGTGGTCATGCTCAACAAAGTTGTTGATATAACCCAAAATATCTATAACATCTACATTTGCTCTTTCCAAATCATCAAAACACAATACTTTATCATCTGTCGAGAAGAAGTTTGCATAATCTAGCTTGTCTCCATTTTGCGTAACTCCAAAGAAGTTTGCCATATCTAAGCCTGTTTTTGCATATTCTGGTATTGTAGTTTGTCCATTTGAATTCATATATTTTTTTAAATTTTTATCCATTAATTGAGTAGTTTCAATAAAAATCTTTTTACTTATTTCTTCCAAGTTAGAAATTCCATACAATGACATATATATAGTTGTTAGACTTCTGCCATTTACTTGCATTGATTCGATTTTATTTCTAATTTTATTATTCCAAAAATAGGTTTTTCCGCTTCCCCACTCTCCATTTATCATAATTGCGTAATCTGTATAATCTGATCTTATGTAATCTAATATGCTTTCTACTAAATCATCCATTTGTACTTTTCCCTTTCTTCATTTTGTTTTCTATTTTAGTTTCTATGCTATTCATCACTTACTATGCTTATTGCAAGGTCTTTTCATTTAAGAAAATATTATCTAGCAATAATTAGTTAGTCTAATAATAAATTTTGCCTACTTTATTATAGTAATAGTTTATATAAAAATATTCTAATCTATGTAATCTTTTGCAAGTGCAAGGATTCCTACTTCTTTGGCTCCTGCTTGCAATAAAGTTTTTTTGCACTCATTTAATGTGCTTCCTGTTGTGTGAATATCATCAAATATTAACACTTTTTTATTTTTTATTATTTGACTATTTTTTACTTCATATATTCCTTTTACATCTTTTATTCTTTCTTCTTCGCTTTTTGTACTTTGAGGTTTTGTGTTTTTTATTTTTATTAATACATCTTTATTATAGCTTATCTTCTCGTTCTTCAAAGAGTCTGCTTCTTCAACCATATTATTATTTAATTTATTTGAATTATTTTGTTTATTATTTTCTGTAAATTCTCTTGTTAGATCTTTTGCTAATTCCTTAGCAATTAGCTCAGATTGGTTATATCCTCTTTCCAAAAATCTTCGTTTATGTAATGGAACCGAAACCATTATATCATACTTTTTTATAAATTGACAAAAATTTTTATTTTTTAATAAACATTTT
>CANQJG010000070.1 GCA_947624185.1 uncultured Clostridia bacterium
ACTGGTGGCGGAGTTAGACGTGGATTTGAAGGTGGTCAAACACCATTATATAGAAGATTACCAAAAAGAGGATTTAACAATAAATTCGCAAGAAATTACACAGAAGTTACATTAACAATGCTTAACAAAGCTACAACAGAAGTTGTAGATGCACAAAGCCTAATAAAAGACGGAATAATTAGTAAAGAAAATGATGGAATAGTTATCATTGCAACTGGTAAATTAGAAAAGAAACTAACCGTTAAAGCTAGAAGATTTACTGCTAAAGCAAAAGAGCAAATCGAGCAATTAGGCGGAAAAGTTGAGGTGATTTAAATTGTTTAATACTATAAAAAATGCTTTAAAAACACCGGAAATAAGAAAGAAAATATTATATACAATTTTATTATTAGTGCTATTTAGATTAGGATGTTATATTACAATACCAATGGTAGATGTAGTAACATTACAATCAACAATGAGTAATTACACAAATAGTGTAACAGGCATGATTAATATGATATCAGGAGGAGCTTTCTCAAGATTATCAATATTTGCAATGTCAATTACACCATATATTACATCTTCAATTGTTATTCAACTTCTAGGCATGGTTATACCTGCATTAGAAAGATTAACTAAAGAAGGTGGAGAAGAAGGAAGAAAGAAAATTGATAGATATACTAAGCTTGTATCATTAGCATTAGCTTTAGTTGAAGGCTTAGGAATATATTTCTCATATAAAAATTCAGGAATATTTGTAGATGATACACCACTTACAGGATTTGTAGTAGTATTATCATTAGTTGCAGGAACATCACTACTTATATGGCTTGGAGACAAAATATCTAGCAAAGGAATCGGAAATGGAATTTCAATGATTATATTTGCAGGTATTGTATCAAGTTTACCACAAGCTATAACATCAGTAGTTGGATTAGCATTTCCTGAAGGATCATTTAGTACAGTTGGATTAATTACAGCTATTTTAACAGCATTAGGAGTATTACTTCTAGTTGTTGGAGTTGTATTTGTTCAACAAGCAGAAAGAAGAATACCTGTGCAATATTCAAAAAGAGTTGTTGGAAGAAGGATGGTAGGAGCTCAAAATACTCATATTCCAATTAAACCAGCAATGGCAAGTGTACTTCCAATAATCTTTGCATCTGCATTTATGACATTTCCAGCAATGATTATCCAATTATTTGTAAGTGATATTGAGACAAAAACAGGATTTTTAAGAGTATTATATAATTTATCAATTGCAACATCTTCATCACAAGTTGGTTGGCAATATACAATTATTAATGCAGTAATTTATTTACTATTGATAGTTGGATTTACATATTTCTATACTTATGCAACATTTAATCCAGCTGAAGTAGCAAATAATATAAAGCAAAATGGTGGATTTATTCCAGGAATTAGAGCTGGAAAACCTACTGCTGATTATCTATCATCAGTATTATCAAAGATATTACTATTTGGTGGATTATTCTTAGCAGTAATTGCAATACTTCCAATGCTTGCAAGATTTACAGGATTAAATACAGCATTTGGTGGAACATCAATATTAATTGTTGTTGGTGTTGCAATAGAATTAGGTGATCAATTACAATCTCAACTTGTAATGAGACACTACAAAGGATTCTTAGATTAATAAATTTAGGAGAAAATATGTATATTATAATGTTAGGAGCGCCAGGAACTGGCAAAGGTACAATAGGAAAAGAAATTACAAAGAAATACAATTTGACACAATTCTCTACAGGAGATTTGTTTAGAGAAGAAATAAAAAATGGCACAGAGCTTGGAATCGAAGCTGATAAATATATATCTGAAGGTAAATTAGTACCTGATGATATAACAATATCTATGGTAGAATCAAGTTTATCAAAAGCAGATAATTTATTGCTTGACGGATTTCCAAGAACAATAGTGCAAGCAGAACGTTTAAAAAAGATTTTAAATGAAAATGGAAAAAAAGTAACGGTAGTGATTGATTTATCAGTACCTGATGAAGATATAATAAAAAGGACTGCAAGTAGAGTAATATGCTCAAATAGAAATTGCAGAGCATCATTTAATACTATATTTATGCCACCAAAGCAAGAAGGTATATGTGATATATGTGGCTCAAAATTAATAGTTAGAGATGATGATAAACCTGAAACAACTAAAAAAAGACTAGAAGTTTATTATAAAAATACAGAGCCTTTAATTGATTATTACAAAAATGAAGGCTTATTAGAAAAAATTGATATAAATATTTATTCACCTACAACTAAAGAAGACACAACTAATAAGGCATTTAGTATTATTGATAGCAGAATATAAATGTTAGATTGTTGATATTAGTTGTATAGTAGTAATTTGTTTAGAAAATACAATGTAAAATAAGAAGTTAAAATGAACAAAATTAAAAGGAAAATATAATGGTTACAATTAAATCTAAATCTGAAATTGAAAAAATGAGGGAAGCAGCAAGAATTGCAAATTTAGCACAAAAAAATATTGAAAAAGCAATTAGACCAGGAATATCTACATTAGAATTAGATAAAATTGCTGAAAAAACAATGAAGGAAAATGGCGCATATCCAGCAGAAAAGGGCTACCCAAGTGGAATAAAAGGAATACCTGATTTTCCTGCTGCGATTTGCGCATCAGTAAATGATAATATAATTCATGGAATACCTTCAAAATACACAATATTAAAAGAAGGAGATATTGTAAGTATTGACTTAGTAGCTTGTAAAGACGGATTTAATGGAGATTGTGCAAGAACATATCCAGTAGGAAAAATATCTAATCAAGCACAAAAATTAATTGAAGTAACGGAGCAAGCTTTCTATGAAGGGATGAAATTTGCAAGAAAAGGGTTCAGATTGGGCGACGTAAGCCATGCAATAGGAGAATATGTTAATAAAAATGGTTTTTCAGTATTAAGAGAGTTTGAAGGACATGGAATTGGTAGAGAAATGCATGAAGATCCAGCAGTACCTAATTACGGAAAAGCAGGTAGAGGCATAAGACTTGAACCAGGCATGACTTTAGCAGTAGAACCAATGGTAATAGCAGGTTCGCCTGATATGATTGAAGGTGATGATGGGTGGTCAATTTGGACTTATGACGGAAGCCTATCAGCTCATTATGAAAATACAATTTTAATTACAGAAAAAGAACCAGAAATATTGACATTAGCGTAATTTTATTATATAATAATTAATATGATAATTTCTATAATTATGTAAAAATTAAATTAGATAATTATAAAAAACAATAAGGGAGTTAAAATATATGTCTAAAGAAGATATAATTGAAGTAGAAGGTACTGTTTCAGAAGCTTTACCTAATACATTATTCAAAGTAAAATTAGAAAATGGACATGAAATTTTAGCACATATCTCAGGGAAATTAAGGATGAATTATATAAAAATACTACCAGGAGATAAAGTTAAAATTGAATTATCTCCATACGACCTAAGCAAAGGTAGAATTACATGGAGAGAAAAATAAAAATATATTAGCAAAATCTATAGGAGGGGTTGAAGATGAAAGTAAGACCATCTGTAAAGAAAATTTGCGATAAATGCAAAGTAATAAAAAGAAAAGGTGTTGTTAGAGTTATATGCGAAAATCCAAAGCATAAACAAAGACAAGGATAATTTATTTTAGATATTAACACAAGTCTAGCGAGCGGCTGATTTAGATTTGTGTTTATATATATTTTTTAATGTTATCTTAAGTTTTCTAATGACTAGATAAATAATAAATATTTTGATGAAAACCTTTCAAGTTGAGATATTTAAAGTTTAGATGGTGCATTTCACCATTAGAAAGTAAAGATAAATCACTATAAAAATAATCAATAAAATTTAAAGAAAATTTTTAAGAAAGAGGTGTAAAAATGGCTCGTTTAGCAGGAGTAGATCTTCCTAAGGAAAAAAGAGTAGAAATAGGACTAACATACATTTATGGAATAGGTTTAAAAACTTCACAAAAAATTCTTAAAGATGCTGGAGTTAATCCGGATATAAGAGTAAAAGACCTAACAGCAGAACAAGAGCAAGCAATTAGAAAAGCTATGGCTGGATATACTGTTGAAGGTGATTTAAGAAGAGAAGTTGCTCTTAACATCAAGCAATTAGTTGAAATGGGATGCTACAGAGGTTTAAGACATAGAAAAGGTCTTCCAGTAAGAGGACAAAGAACAAAAACTAATGCTCGTACAAGAAAAGGACCAAGAAAATTAGTTAGCAAGAGCAAAGCTAAGAAATAATTAGAAAATTTATAGTTCATATAAATTATGAAACTAAAATAAGTCAATCTTTAACTAGATGACAAAGGAGAGTTTTTAGGAAGGAGAAAAATAATGGCTAATAAAACAGGAACAAAAAAAACAACAAGAAGAAGAGTTAGCAAAAACATAGAAAGTGGAAAAGCACATATTCACTCAAGCTTTAATAACACTATAGTTACAATATCTGATGTTCAAGGAAATACAATTGCTTGGGCAAGTGCTGGTGAACTTGGATTTAAAGGTTCAAGAAAAAGTACACCATTTGCAGCTGGAGAAGTTGCTGAAACAGCAGCAAAAGGTGCTATGGAACATGGATTAAAAACTGTAGAAGTTTTTGTAAAAGGACCAGGAGCTGGACGTGAATCTGCAATAAGATCTTTACAAACAGCAGGTCTTGAGATTACTTCAATAAAAGATGTAACTCCAATTCCACATAATGGATGTAGACCACCAAAAAGAAGAAGAGTTTAATAGTAGTAAAAAGCAATTAATGTAAAAATACGATTAATGTAAAAATACGATTAATGTAAAAATGCAAATAATGTAAAAGTGCAATTAATGTAAGAGTGCAATTAATATTAATGCATTGTGAATAAATTGAAAGGAGAAATAAAATGTCAAGATATAAAGACGAAGTTTGCCGTATCTGCCGTAGAGAAGGACAAAAG
>CANQJG010000071.1 GCA_947624185.1 uncultured Clostridia bacterium
AGTTCATCTTTTACTATTTTTACAACCTGTTGCCCTGGAGTGAGTGATTTTAGTACATCACTTCCTAATGCTTTGTCATGGATATTATTAATAAATTCTTTAACTACTTTATAGTTAACATCAGCTTCTAATAATGCAAGCTTGACTTCTCTAAGCATGTCATTTAAATCTGATTCTGTAATTCTTGCTTTACCCCTTAATTTTCTAGTAAAAGCTTGTAGTTTTTCTGATAATCCTTCAAAAGCCATTATTTACTCCTCCTATGCAAATTTTCTAAATATTTTTTTCTTAGGTTTATTATTTTTCTAACTATTTAAGCTAGAACACTTAATTCTTTTTGTACTTCATTTAAAATCTTTTCGATTTTTTTATCTGATGAATTTTCTCGTATTTTACTTAATTGAGCTAGAATTAACTGTATAGTTCGCTCATTTCTTGTATTATTTTCCATGATTTTTAGCTTTTCTTCGTAGTCGAAAAGTTTGTCTTCTCCTTTCTTTATTAAGTCTCTTACGCCTTGTCTTGAAATGTTATTGTTTTCAGCAATTTCTGATAGTGATAAGTCATTATTATAATAGTCATTTAAAACTTGATATTGCTTTTCTGTTAGAAGCTTGCCATAGATTTCCCATAGCATGCTAATTTCTATGTGTTTATCCATAACAAACATCCCTTTCTTTTTATAATAATATTCACCTAACTGAAAATTACTGTAAAGTATATATACTTTACACCATTTTTACGAAAATGTCAAGTGTTTTTGCGAAAAAGATTGAAAAAGTGTGAATTTTACAAAGTTGCGTTTAACTTTTTGCCTGATGAAAAAGCTCCAATTTTTAGTTAAAATAATCACAAAAAATCAATTGCAAAATGTTAATAAAAAACGTTTTTACAATTGATTTTTGGCCACATAATAAATAACTTACTGTACATTAATAGAATTACGCTAATCTATAGTAGGTACTTCCATTATATGAAATTCCTTGAACATAGTAAATTGTTCGACTCACAGCATTTATAATATAAACATCGTCTGTTCCATAATAGTTACTTGAATTTCCAGTATTGCTATTTTCAACTCCATAATTTAATTTTCTAATATTAGATGACAATCTTTCGTTTATATTATCAATACTGATTACATAATATACATTATTATCATTACTATTTTTTACTGTTTCACCATTCTGTGTTTTTGTAAGAAAATCTAATGAACTGTTATATGTTGGTCCAACTTTACTTATGTCATCATCAAAGAAAGCAGTACTCACACTTTCACTCAATGTATCGATATCTTCCTTTAACTTTTTATAACCTTCAAATTCTTTGATTCTTGAAGTGTTAATTATTATTGGTACACTTATTAATGATAACACAACAATAGTTACCGCAAGTGCAACCATAGTTATACCTTTTTCATTCTTTAGTTTTTTCATATTTAATATTATTCCTTCCTAAGGCACAAATTGGGTTGGAAAAGAATTAAATTATTGTAATTATTTTTCAACCTTTCTCTCTTCTTTTTTATTTTATCCTATTAGAATTATTTTTTCAATACAAAAATAAAAAATACACTAAAATATTAAAATTAATTAATATTTTAGTGCTTTTATATTTCAACTCATTATATTAATTTGCATTGTATTTTTCGCAATATTTATTATTGTTCCAGTTCTTTTGCTGATTTATCTTTACTTGGTATTTTTTCTTTACTTATTATTTAACTATCACGTGTTGGTTCTTCTTTACTTATTGTTTGATTATCGCGTGTTGGTTCTTCTTTACTTATTGTTTGATTATCTCCTGTTGGTTTTGATTTGCGTATTTTTTCATTATCTCCAAGAATTGGTGTAAATTTAATTGGAGGTTCTCCCCTTGGGTTGACATCTTTAGGTTTTGCTAAGTCTTCAATGCTTTCAGCTTCATCACCTTTATAAATATAATTATAATTTCTTTCTAATTGATTAACTCTATTTTCCTCTTCACGATCAAGAGAAAGATTTTCTTCTTTATTAGCTGGAACGTCTTCTTTTCCTAACCTTTTCAAAAATTTTTTTACGCCTTTCATCATACTATCTACTACTTCTTTTATTGTTTTCATTTTATTTTTCTTCTCCTTTTGTAGTCTATTTAAACAACTACATATCTATTATACCATATTTGTTTGTTTTTGGCAAGTTTTTTCAATTTTCATGTAATTATTATTTGATAAAGTTGCGTTTAGCTGTTCACTTGACGTATTCATCATAGTTTTTTCAATGCTCATATACATTTTTTCCTTTAATTCAATTTGTTTTTTATTTCGATATACAACAAACCACAGATATAACAAGATGATAAATATTGCTATATTCTTATAATATAAGATTAGAAAGCTTGAAATTGCTGTGATTATGTATAATGTTACTTCTGATACTTTTTGCGTATAACTATAACTTTTTCTTAAGCCGTAAAAAATATGTAGAATCTCTTTTAACGTTCTTCCGCCGTCTAATGGATATATTGGGATTAAGTTAAATAATGCTATTAAAATATTGGCATACATGATGTTTTGGTAGATTTCTTCACTTAAAAGATTAGTATTACTTTTTATTAGTGTTACTGCTATTATGCACAAAATATTTGTTATTGGTCCTGCTAATGCTAAAATTATCTTCTTTATTGATAGTTTATTACTTTTTCTAATTTTTTTATTATAGTCTGTTTCTTTTATTTTAAAATTTATTTTTAATCCATAAGGTAATATTGTCATTTTTTCTGGTTTAAATCCCAAAACTAAACCACATACTAGATGTCCAATTTCATGGATTAATGCAAAAAGCATTATTATTCCATATATTTTAATCTTTTTGGTTACCAAAAAAATTAAAAAAAATAGAAATATTTTTAAATCTACTTTTATTTGCATTTTTACTTTCTTTCCTTACTTATTATATTTAGGTTTTTGGCTACCTATAAGCCTTCGAACAAACTTTACAATATTTATTTTAAGCCTATTATAAGCCTTATTTACTATAAACTTTACTTAGTATAATTTTTTATTATAATTCCATAATTTGCTGTGGATTTACAGTTTTGTCATTTCTTCTAATTTCAAAATGTAAATGTGGACCTGTTGTTCTACCTGTAGTGCCAACTTCCGCGATTTTCTGTCCTTGCTCTATGTAATCTCCTTGCTTTACAATTATTTTACTGCAATGTGCGTATAGTGTAGTAATTTCTCCATTTCGTATCGTTAGATGATTTCCATAATCTCCATAATTCGATACTAACTCCACTGTTCCTGACATTGCTGCTATTATATCTGTTCCACTATTTGCACCAATATCTACACCTGCATGATTGGCTGATATTATATCTGTTGCTTCTCTTTCTCCATATCCGGATGTAATATACCCATTTACTGGTTTTATGAAAGTTGCATTTTCCTTGATATACAATATGTCTTGATCTGTTTCACTTACTGCAACGTTTTCATTTCCGCCACCTATTCCAACATCAGTTTCATTTATATTTTCCGTTGTATTTACATTTTCTGTTTCATTTACTGATTGTTGTTCATCTATTTGATTTTCATTATTTTCTTCTAAATTATTATTTTGCGTTTCATTTTGTTGATTTGTTTCTTCCTCATTTGTCATGTTTGATTCATTATCATCTTTCATCAAAGAGCTTTGCATATTTTTAATAAATAAATCTATCTGATTATATATTTGTACAAAGTCAGTATCTTCTGAAAAAATTGGCCTTATTTTTTCTATTGCAAGACTATTATTCTGATTAATAAAATAAAAAATTCCAAATATACAAATGCTACATATAACTTGAATAAATGTCTTACTTAAAAGTGATAATTTTCTTTTAGATCTTGAATTAATGCTACTTGCGGGTATTCTATTATTTCTTCTTGCTGAAATTTCTTCCGCCTTTTTAATTTTTTCTTCTTCACTCATTATTTTTGCAACTCTCCTTGTATAAATAGTGAACTGCTAAATCCTAGCACACAAAACTCGTCTCATAGTTCTTATATAATATATGAACTATAAGACGAGTTTATGATTTTATTTATCTTTAAAATGTTGATTTTTCATGTTATAATTAGCATTACAACACATACTGTCATGATTGCAATTATTACCTTTAAAGCAATATTTATCCTTTTAACTTTTTTTATACTCTTTTTCAAATTTGCAATTTGCTTTTTCTCTTCTTTGCGTCTATCACTAAATTCTTCAATTATATTTTCGGCTTCACGAATTATTGATTTCTTACTAAATTCACCCATAAGTTTATCTCCTCATAATTTCTTTTTATGATTATTTCCACTTACGGGTGATTTATACAATTAATTTATTATTTTTAAGCTAAAAATTTATTTTTCTTCAATCAACTTTGTAATAATTTTTTTGCCGTCTATTCCAGTAATATTGATATGAGCTTCTTTTAATTCTTCAGGAACATCTTCACTCATGCCGTTATAAATTAGCTTTTCTCCTTCAAAAATATCTATTTCTAATAAATTAAAATCACTAATTTTCATTTTATTATGTGTGCTCCTTTTATTTTGCTTCTTTTTCTTTCTTCTCTTCAACTCCCGTTGCTACTACTGTAACGATAACTTTATCTCCTAAAGTTTCATCTATAATTGTTCCAAATATAATATTCGCATCAGGACTAACTTTCTCAGCTATGATTTCTGCACTTCGATTAATTTCATCCAGTCCAATATCTTCACTACCTTTTATATTGAATATAACTGCTTTAGCTCCGTCAATAGAGCTTTTAGTAAGCGGATTATTAAGTGCTTTATTAGTTGCTTCTATAATTTTGTTTTCTTCATCAGCTTCGCCAATTCCCATATAAGCAAACCCTTCACAACTTAATGCAGTTCTTACATCAGCAAAATCAACATTAATTGTTCCTACTGA
>CANQJG010000072.1 GCA_947624185.1 uncultured Clostridia bacterium
ATTATCGTTCGCACCTATGGTTTCATCCAAGTCGCCTATTGGTGCTTTTTCTAATATTTTTACATAGTCTAATATATCGTCTAAATTTTTAAGATATTTTTCTATTTCACTATCTTTTACTTCTAAATCTGATAAATTAGCTATGTGTAAAAGTTCTTCTTTGCTTACCATTGTCAATTACTCCATTTCTTTTTATACTAAATCAATTAATTTTTACTATATTTTCTCAAAAATTCTGCTGCAGTCATTATCTGTGGTTTTTCTATTTTAATATCATTAAAATCTTTATCACCAGTAATGAATATATCTACATTTTCAATAATCGCAGTATGTAATATAATATAATCATTTTTATCTCTAATTTCAAATAATTTATTTTCTATATGCGTTGGAGAATATACTAATGTAAATGGAAACTCACTAAAAAATTCATCTAATTTTTTAGGTGTTACTTTAAATTTTTTATCTATTAATTCTTTTAATTCTTCAATCGTATACGAGCATATTATTATTTCATGTTCTTTAGAAAGTTTTCCAATCAATTCATCCATTATACTACTTTTAAATACAAATGCTGAAACAAGAATATTTGTATCTAACATAACCTTCATTGATTTTTCTTCCTTTCCTTTCTAAACTCTTTTATCAAATTTACTACATCCTCTTCTGTGTTTAAATTTAATCTTTCTGCTTCTCCTTTAAATGATTCTTGTATTTTTTCTAATGCTATCATAGCAGAATTTTTAATAATTACATCTTTACCTTTTTGAATAAATATTATTTTGCTTCCTTCTTTTAAGTCTAAAAATTCTCTTATTGTTTTTGGAATTGTAATTTGACCTTTTGTAGTTACTTTAGCTAGTTCCATGAAATCACTCCCTTTCTAATTCCTTACTTTCCTTATTTATATTATATGTTATTTTTGAAGAAATATCAATAAGCTACTTAGATTATTTAACAAAAATTACGAAAATTTATTGAAATAATATTTGAAATAGTGTATAGTAAACTTATAGAAAATTCATAATAAGTAAAAAATATAAATGTTAGAATAAATTGGGAGGAATCAAATGATAAAAAATGAAAAAGGTTCAGTTACCATGATAGTAATTGTAACGGTATTGTTTATGCTTTTAATCTTATCTGCAAGTCTTGCGTTTGTTTCTACTAAAAGACAATCTCAATTGCAGGAATCTGAAATTTTACAAGACATATATGGTGGCGGAGATTTATACAAAATTTATGAAGAACAAGCTGGGAAAGATGTTTATATTTCTAATGGATTACTAGTTCGTTATGATGCAATCAATAATACTGGAACTGGTACACATAGTAATACTGCTACCACTTGGAAAAACCTTGCTGGAAGTTCTAATTATGACGGTCAACTTCATGGTGCTACTTTTAAAACTAACTATCTTTCTTTAGACGGAACAGATGATTGGGTTGCAATTGGTGATCTTAGTGGAAAAAAGTCTTATACTTTGGATATTACTTTTCAGCTTTTTACTTCTGATAAATCAGTATATATATGTTCTAGTGCACAGAATGGTGGCTTGCAATTTATAACTACTCCTGCAAATTATATGCGTTTTCAAGTTTATTCTGATAAGAAATATCAAACAAATTCTTCCACGGTTGCCTTAAGCACTAGTAAAATTTATAATATAGTTGGTACTTATGATGGAAGTCATACACAATTATATTTTAATGGAGTTTTGAATAATACAGCTAATATTACTGGTGAATTTGGAGATCCTGCGAATAAAACCATATTTGTGTTAGGCGGAAATCCTAGTGGTACTACCATTGAATCAAGTTATCCTTATGCAAAAATGAATGTATACACCTGTAGATTATATGACAGAGCCCTATCAGCTGAAGAAGTAAAACACAATTATGATATTGATAATTCACTTTATAAAATTGAATAGTGAACTATAATTTATAATAATAACTTATAAAAAATCAAAAGTTCAAATTATAAGTTGAACTTTTGATTTTTTATTTGTTTTCTAATTGTTTTAATTTTACTTTGTTAAAATCGTTTTAAATTTACTTTGTTAAAAATTTTTTTAATTTTACTTTGTTAAAGCCGTCTTAAATTTTAGTTATTTTTAGATTTTTTCTTATTTTTCTATTTTATTTATCTGCTTCCTTTTCCTTTCCTTTACTCTTTGTTGTTGTCTTTTTACTTGATGATTTTTTAGTTGTGGTCTTTTTCTTTGTTGACCTTGCTCTTCTTTTCTTGCTCTTTTCCCTATTGATTTCTTTTTCAATTTCCGGAGTCCATTTCTCGCCTATTTTTGGCTTATTCCAAGAAATATAATTACATGAGTCTGTTTTAAGTTCTACATTTTCAGCCTGTTCGTCATTTTCATTTTTCTTGCCTGTGTTTGTATTTCTTGAACAAATATAAAAATTTTTGCCTCTTTTTGTTTTTCGTACATATACTTCTGCACCGCACACTGGGCATGGTACATCAATTTTTTCAACATAAGGTTTTATATTTTTACACTCAGGATAACCGTGGGCATGCTAAAAATTTTCCGTATCTTCCATACTTTACAACCATCATCCTACCGCATTTTTCACATTGTACATTTGATACTTCATCTTGTAGTTGAACGTGTTCTAGTTCTTTATTTGCTTTTTCTAATTCTTCCTTAAATGGTGCATAGAACTCTCTAATTACTTGTTTCCAAGCTTCGTTTCCTTCTGCAATTTTGTCAAACTGATTTTCAATGTCTGCGGTAAATTCAACATTTATTATATCTGTAAAATTTTCGATTAATAGCTTATTTACTACTTTTCCAAGTTCAGTTGGTACTAGCTGTTTTTGCTCTTTTTCTATATATCTTCTGTCTATTATTGTTGAAATAATAGTTGCATAAGTACTTGGTCTGCCTATGCCTTTTTCTTCAAGAGTTTTTACTAAGCTTGCTTCTGTGTATCTTGGTGGTGGTTCTGTGAAGCTTTGTTTTGGTTCTATTTTTTCTTTTTTTACTTCTTCCCCTACTTCCAAATTTGGCACAGAAGTTTCATCGTCTTCATCATTTTTGTCGTCTTTATCTTCTACATATAATGTCATAAATCCTTTAAATTTAAGCTTTTGTCCTGATGCCCTAAAATTAAATGTTTCGTTTTCTTTATTTACATCAATATTTGCTGATATTGTGTCAAATACTGCTGCTGTCATTTGGCTTGCAATAAATCTATTGTAAATTAATCTATATAGCTTATATTGATCAGGGGTTAAAGTGTTCTTTAATTCTTCTGGAGTTAACTCAATGTAAGTTGGTCTAATACCTTCATGGGCGTCTTGTGCTCCCGATTTTGTTTTATAATATCTATTTTCGTAGTAATTACTTCCATAGGTAGCAGTAATTTGTTTTTTTGCAGCTGCACGTGCTTCTTCCGATATTCTTGTTGAGTCTGTTCTCATGTAAGTAATTAATCCTACTGAGCCCCTTCCAGGCACATTTACTCCTTCATATAGACCTTGCGCTATATTCATTGTTTTTCTAATTGCAAAACCTAGTTTTCTTGATGCTTCTTGTTGCATTGTACTTGTTGTAAAAGGTGGATCTGGTGTTTTCTTCTTTTCTCCTTTTTTTACATCTGTTACAATGTATTTTCCTTTTTCTATTTTTTCTAAGATTTCTTTAACTTCTTGTTCTTTATGAAGTTCTATCTTTTTTCCGTCTTTACCGTAAAATCTTGCTGTAAACATTTCGCCTTCTTTTGATAATTTAACGAAAATGTTCCAGTATTCTTCAGGAATAAATTTTTCTATTTCTTCTTCTCTATCTACGATAAGCTTAACCGCAACAGACTGAACTCGTCCAGCTGATAGACCTCTTTTTACTTTTTTCCAAAGTATTGGGCTTATTTGATAACCAACAATTCTATCTAACACACGTCTTGCTTGTTGTGCGTCTGTTAAGTTCATATCTATTTTTCTAGGCTCTTTTATTGATTTTTTTACCGTTTCTTTTGTTATCTCATTAAATGTTACTCTACATACACTATCTTGTGGAATTCCTAAAATGTATGCCAAATGATATGCAATCGCTTCTCCTTCACGGTCAGGGTCGGTTGCAAGATATACCATTTTTGCATCTTTAGCATCCTTTTTTAGTGAATTAATTAATGACGCTTTTCCCCTTATATTAATATATTCGGGTTCAAAATCATGTTCTATATCAACACCTAATTTAGATTTTGGTAAATCTCTAATATGTCCCATTGAAGCAACTACTTTATAATCATTACCTAAAAATTTTTTTATTGTATTTGCTTTTGCTGGTGACTCTACTATAATTAACTTATTTGCCATAACTTACCTTTCTACTTATAATTTATAAACTTAATTTCTAATATACATAAATATAGTTATTTTTTCATGCCTTGCTGTCGCAAATTCCATTATGCCTTCATGGCTATGCAATTAATTTACTTTATAAGGCTTACATAATGCCATTCGGCGCTTGTATGTAATTTGCTTCATTCGCCCTGCGCTAACGCTCCGGTTGGGCGCTG
>CANQJG010000073.1 GCA_947624185.1 uncultured Clostridia bacterium
AATTTCCTAATAGAATCTATGTCATCTCCCCAAAGCTCAATTCTTATTCCTTCGTCATTATCTGTTGCAATATCTATTATGTCTCCTCTAATGCTGAATTGCCCCCTGCTCTCAACTAAAGGGACTCTCTCATACCCTAACTTTATAAGCTTTTCCTTCATATTGTCAAGCGATATTGTACTTTTATCATTAATTTTAATTACATTTTCAAATAAACTCTTTTTGCTAATCATTAATTGCATAACCGCTTCAATAGTTGTAACAACTACTAATGATTTTTCAGTATTCATTTTATTTAATACATCAATTCTTTTATAGGCTATATCACTACTCTCAACATCAAAGTCATAAACTGAAATCTCCTTTTTAGGGAAATATACTGCATTATCTGAAAAATAGCTCAAATCTTTGATTAACTTTTGTGCTTGAAGTTCATTGTAAGTTATAAGTAGAATATTCTGTCTGTTTTCCTTTTGTATTGCTGAAATTAACGCACTTTTGGAAACGCAAACTAAACCCGATAATGTTATCGGGTAGTTGTTATTTTTTAAAAAATCTTGATACGTTTTTGTCTGTGATAAATCTCTTAATATGTAATTCATATTATTCTCTTTTCATCTTTATTTTTATTTTACACAGCTTGTTTTTTATACTCTTCTAAAGCTTTTGCAATTTGGTCCGGGCAAGATGTTGGTTTAAAACCACATTTTATCCCCTTTAATCTTTCAATTACTTCATCAATTGGAAGTCCTTTAACTAACTTAGCAATTCCTTGAAGATTACCTGAACAGCCTCCAACTACTTTTAAATCGGTAACTATTCCGTTCTCAATATTGAAAATTAATTCTTGAGAACAAACACCTTGTGGTATATATCTATATTCCATAACTTTTTATATGATTCATCTAAAAATTTAGATTTATAAAATCATATTCTCCTTTCTTCTCTTAGATTTCGCATATTATAAGAATTCAGCTTATAACTTAAGTATTTAACGATTTATTCATACATTTATAATTATACTATAATTTGTAAAAAAAATCAATCATAAAAAAGTAGTACATGCATAATTATAGATTATGAAACTTTTCGTATTATTAAAAAGAAATTTAATATCTATTTTATTTGTAGTATTTGTAATATGTTTAGTATTATTCTCAAATTCAAATCTTTCAGCAACTGCAAATGGTTTGAAACTATGGGCTAATAATGTTGTGCCTTCTTTGTTTCCATTTTTTGTAGCAGTAGAACTACTTAGCAATACAAATGTTGTATATTATTTAAGTAAATTTTTAGATAGATTTATGAGACCACTATTCAATGTTCCCGGAGTCGGTGCCTTTCCATTTATAATGGGATTAATCAGCGGTTACCCTGTTGGAGCAAAAATTGTATCAAATTTATACTTAAATGGCTCTATCACAAAAGATGAAGCCGAAAGATTACTTTGCTTTACTAACAATTCCGGACCACTTTTTATTATGGGAACTGTTGGCATAAGCTTTTATGCCAACTCAACTATAGGGCTCGTTTTATTGTTAACACACATTTCTGCATCTATTACAGTTGGAATAATTTTAGGTGCTGTTTCGAGAAGAAAAGAATTACTAGTTTTTTCGTATTCAAAAAGGTTAATAAATCTTTCAGGTAAAAAAGAATTGATAAACTATTCAAATATGTCTTTCTCTAATAAAAATTTAAGAGAAAATAATAAAAGTGCAAACTCAACTCTAAAAAAAGAGCTCAGATTTTCTGAGCTAGGCGAAGTTCTTGGAAATAGCATAATCAATAGTATAAAAACAATTCTACTTATTGGAGGATTTGTAACAATTTTTTCAGTAATAATATCAATCTTGCAGAAGACAAAAATATTAATCCTATTTTCATCAATGATTTCCAAAATTCTAGGATTTAATCAAGATTTAATTTTAGGATTACTTACTGGATTAATTGAATTTACAAATGGTTTAAGCATAGTTTCAAGTATTCATATCAAAAATATTTCAATAAACATCATACTTTCAAGCTTTATACTTGGTTTTGGTGGAATATCAATTATACTTCAAGTTTTAAGTATAATATCTAAATCAAAACTCT
The DNA here is from genome assembly GCA_947624185.1 of uncultured Clostridia bacterium. Lineage (GTDB taxonomy): Bacteria > Bacillota > Clostridia > TANB77 > CAG-508 > CAG-793. The sequence continues at coordinate 2,098 of CANQJG010000073.1, forward strand.
CAATAAAAAAATACGTTTGGGGTAAACTTCTTCATGGCATTATTGCTGCTTGTTATACATTTTTGGTTTTGCTACTGCCAATGTTTAGTTTTAATTTGTAAATGTTTTATTTAAATGATGCTATATTTTAATTTTTGGTAGCGAAGGGGGGACTTGAACCCTCGACACCGCGGGTATGAACCGCGTGCTCTAGCCAGCTGAGCTACTTCGCCATTTGTATAACAATATTTATTATACAATTTTTTTATAATGTTGTCAACAGGTTTTTAACAAAATGTATAGATAGTTTTTTGAGTCTTATTGTTACTATTATTTCCCATTTTCAATTTTATTATAATTTATTTTAATAATTTTGCCATGACAAGATTGGATAATCTTTTCCTTTTTTCCATGGTTTATCTTGTCTTTCATTATTTAATGTATCTACAAATGCTTCTATTGTCATTTCTGATTGCTCCTTTACTACTGCTCCTTCTGTATCTTGTCCATTTATTCCACCTTCATATGTTCCTTTTAGATAATAACAATTTGTTACTTTTGTGCTATTTTCATTTAATGTCCCTACTACACTTCCGAATATTTCTATTTGCTGGCTCTGTCACACTTACAGTACCTACATTATAGCAGTTTGTTATTTCACTACCTGTTGTTGTACTAACAACTGCACTTATTCCACCAGCATTTGCTAAAATTGCCGTTATTGTGCCTGTATTATAACAGTCTTCTATATATGCTTTTGAATTATAACCTTGCAATCCTACTATTCCACCAACGAATCTATTTCCATATATTTCTCCAACATTATAGCATTTAGATACCTTTGAATTATTGTATAAAGTACCTACTATTCCACCAATCTGATATACAGTATTTTCTTTTATTAAATCTCCTACTTTTCCTACATTATAGCAGAATTCTACTTTTGTATTATTTAGAGCATTGCCTATTATTCCACCTGCTACTATACCTTTTTCCGATTTTATTTGTCCTTGATTATATGAATTTGTTATTGTACTATTATCACTATTTCCTACTATCCCACCACCTACTGAATGATATATATTATCAGTATCAGTATTAATGTTCGCCCCATATACTGTGACATTATTACCATTAATGCAGTTATTTACTATTCCTGAATTAAATAAATTGCCTATTATTCCACCTACATATCTATTTCCCTTTACTATTCCTTTATCTACTTTTATATTTTCTATTGTTCCTTTACCTACACGTCCTGCTAATGTGCCTATTTGTAGTGATTTACAATCTATATCAGCATTTGATATTGTTAGATTCTTTATAGTTCCATTATCTCCTACATAACCAAATAGTCCTTTACAATCTTCTTCTGATTTTATATATAAATTATTTATTGTATGATTATTTCCATTAAATGTTCCTCGGAATTGCTTACTTGCATTTCCTATGGCTGGAAAGCCTGTTCCTGTCGTCAGTTCTGTTTTTAATTCTTCTTCTTGACTATTTCCATTTATATCTTTATATGTTTTATTTGTATAATCTACATATGATTTCTCTGACTGGAAGTCTAAATTTACTGCTAATTTTATAAAATGATTTTCATATGTTGTTCCTGCTTTTACTTGGTTTGACAAATACACTAAATCTTCTATACTTTGTATTAAGTATGGTTTTTCTTCCGTTCCTTCGCCTGCCATTTCTCCCGGTGTATCATCATCCATTCCTTCCCCTAACATTTCATACAAATCATCTGACATTTGTCCTAACTTATCTTCTTCTTCATTTTTGGATTCTTTATACTTTTCTACCGCTTGCTTTGCTTTTCCTATTAATCCGTTATCTCCGAATAGCTATATTTAGTGCTACTCCTGCTAAGATTAGCATTATGATTATTGTTACAACTAACGCAACCAATGTCACACCATGTTCATTAGATTTATTTAGTTTAAATTCATTTAATTGACTTTCATCTATCTTAACACTAATTTGTCCTTGATTCATCTTTTGGTCTCCTTTCAATCCTTGACTTTGCATCTGTTTTACTTTCATCTTGGTCTCACTCCTTTATTTTTAATTATTATTTATTTTTATTAATTAATAGTTACTGATTATTGATTATTACTTTTATTAATCTTAAAAATGTTATAGTTAAAGTGCCGCGCAGCGCTCAACCGGAGCTTTAGCGTAGGGCGTTTGAAGCAAATTTCATTTATTTGCTTTATGGCATTATGGAATTTGCGACGTAAAAAAGCCATGTATTCTAGCTTTCACTAAAACACATAGCTTTATTTTCTATGTTTCCATTTATTTCTATTACTTTTAAACTAATTGTGTGTGTGTGTGTGTGTGTGTGT
>CANQJG010000074.1 GCA_947624185.1 uncultured Clostridia bacterium
CAACAGCCCAAGAAACACCGGCACCAGGAGCAACAGCCCAAGAAGCACCAGCACCAGGAGCAACAGCCCAAGAAGCACCAGCACAAGAAACACCAGCGCCAGGAGCATCAGTACAAGAAGCACCAGCACAAGAAACACCAGCACTAGGAGCATCAGCACAAGAAGCACCAGCACAAGAAACACCAGCCCAAGAAACACCAAAATCAACAGAGCCACCAATCACAAAACCAAAATATAATATACAATTGGGAAGAAGTATTACAATATCTTTTGGTGATAACAATATAAAATTAAGCGAAAAAGTAGTTAAAGAAGGTATGAAGGTGTCTGATAGTTATGTATTATCAGCTTTGAGAACCAATGAACTTATGAATCCGGAAGAAGAAAAAGAGGTTAAAAAATTAATAGAAGAAAAAGTTATAGATCCTGTAATTGTACATAGTATATTAACAATGGGTAAAAAAGAAAATCGTGCTTCAGAATCAGCAGAAATGCTAAAATCATATTATGAAGAGTGCTTACATAAAGTTAATAAGCATGATGTAAAAGTAGATTATGATCTTACGGATTTATCAAAAACTAATATATTTGCACTAATTGCTAGAAGAGAAGTAAATTTAAGTGAGAAGTATAATATTAAGTTGAGAGGAAAAATTGCCCAAAGACATGGAATTGGAGATTATATAGGTCAAGAAAAAGAGACATTAGTAAGTAAAATTATATCAAAAATTACACGTACTCCTCAAATTTCAATGCCAATCACTAGAATTGAATATAATGAAAAAGGTGAAGTAACAAATGTGGATATACCTGATGATGTAATGGATGCAGCGTATGCATACAATACAAAAATGGATTTGGATAAAGAAGGTATAAATGATGCTTTCAAGGATAGTATAAAAGTAAAAAGATATAGATATGAAAACTTGAAAAATATGTCAGAATCAGATATGTCTGATATTGAAAAAGAAGAAAGAGATTCTCTAGGACAAGAACTGAAGGATAATGAAAAAGCATGGAGTCAAATGTTAAGAAAAAATGAAGAATTTAATCATACAATGGATTCAATGAATATGGGAACTCGAAGAGAATATAATGAATTAGCAAATTCACAGAAAAAGCAAGAAGAAGAAGAAGAAAGATAGATAAAATTGAAACGTTAAATTTATACCAAAAATTTATTAATAAAAAAGCAAAAAACAATTGACTTTTACGCTAATAGATGATAAAATAATACTGTTATTTTATAATGTAATATTATACATTATAAATAACAGTTATTATTTTTTTCAAAAATTACCTTGTTAATATTTGTAAAAATAATAAAAAATTTAAAATAGGAGGTGAAATTTAAGTGCCAACAATTAATCAATTAGTAAGAAAAGGAAGAAAGACTCCAACAACAAAGTCAAAATCTCCAGCCCTTCAACATGGATTTAACACTATGAAAAATAGACAAACAGACAGAAGGTCACCACAAAAAAGGGGAGTTTGTACAGTTGTTAAAACAGTTACACCTAAAAAGCCAAACTCAGCATTAAGAAAAGTTGCTAGGGTAAGACTTTCAAACGGTTATGAAGTAACATCTTATATTCCTGGTGAAGGACACAACTTACAAGAGCACAGCGTTGTTCTTATAAGAGGTGGAAGAGTAAAAGATCTTCCAGGTGTTAGATACCACATTATTAGGGGAACTCTTGATACTGCCGGAGTTAAAGACAGAATGCAAGCAAGGTCAAAGTATGGAGCAAAGAAACCTAAAAAATAAGCACATTTTGATGAAAAAGCATTTGTATGAAAATTATTTTTATCAAAAGCAAGTATTACAGGGCAACCAATTGTATATCGAAAAGATTTTAATCGCAGGTTAACGCTGTAAGACGTAGCTTTTCATAAAAATAGAAGAATAGTATAATGTAATTGATAATGATTAAGTTAGTACTTAAATTTTATATAGATTGCATTATGCGGGAAAGCTGATATTATTAGTTAAAATGGCATATTTAAATCATAAAAAGTAAAAAAATATGCAGTAAAATATTAAGCTTTTCAGAGTACCGAGATGTAGGATTTACATCAAACAAGCGAATTTTGAAAAATTATAGTTTATAACTATGATAAAATTAAAAATTCGTATAATAATAAAGGAGGGAAGAATAGTGCCAAGAAAAGGATATATAGCAAAAAGAGATGTTTTACCGGATCCAATTTATAATAGCAAAGTTGTTACTAAATTAATAAACAACGTAATGTTAGACGGTAAAAAAACAGTTGCACAAAGCATTGTGTACAAAGCATTTGATATAGTCAAAGAAAAAACTGGAAGAGAACCTTTAGAAGTTTTTGAAGAAGCTTTAAACAATGTTATGCCAGTTCTTGAAGTTAAAGCAAGAAGAGTTGGTGGTGCAACATATCAAGTTCCACTAGAAATCAGACCTGAAAGAAGACAAACACTAGGATTAAGATGGTTAGTAAACTATGCTAGAACTAGAAATGAAAAAACTATGGCTGAAAAACTAGCTGCTGAAATTCTAGATGCTATTGCAGGAAATGGTGGAGCATTTAAGAAGAAGGAAGATATGCACAAAATGGCTGAAGCTAACAAAGCTTTTGCACATTATAAATTCTAAAAGTAAGATACTTACGTTCCACAAAATTTATAAAATAAATTTTATAGGCGTGGATTTAAACAAAGCGAAATCACTCTTTCTGTTATCATATACTAGGTAATCATAGAGTATGTGGATTATGGTAAGAGCGAAGAAAGGAGAAAAATAAATGGCAGGAGACGGAAGAGAGTTTCCTTTAGAGAAAACTAGAAATATAGGAATAATGGCCCACATAGATGCTGGAAAAACAACTACTACAGAGAGAATACTTTTCTACACTGGAAGAACTCACAAAATAGGTGAAGTTCATGATGGTGAAGCTACTATGGACTGGATGGTTCAAGAGCAAGAAAGAGGTATTACAATCACATCAGCTGCAACAACTTGCCAATGGAAAGGTAATAGAATAAACATTATCGATACCCCAGGACACGTTGATTTTACAGTTGAAGTTGAAAGATCATTAAGAGTACTTGACGGAGCAGTTTTAGTTTTAGCAGCAAAAGGTGGAGTTCAACCACAATCTGAAACAGTTTGGAGACAAGCAAACAAATATAAAGTACCAAGGATGGTATATGTTAATAAAATGGATATCACAGGTGCAGATTTTTATATTTGTATAGACCAAATGAAAGACAGATTAAAATGTCATCCAGTTCCAATTCAATTACCAATAGGTAAAGAAGATGAATTTAAAGGAATTGTTGACTTAATCACAATGAAAGCATATATTCATAAAGATGATTTAGGAAAAGAGATTGAAGAAACAGAAATTCCTGAAGATATGAAGGCAGATGCTGAAAAATACAGACAAGAAATGTTAGAAGCAGTAGCTGAACAAGATGATGAATTAATGATGAAATATTTAGACGGCGAAGAGTTATCTGAAGAAGAAATCAAAAAAGGACTAAGAGTAGGAACAATAAATAATAGTATAGTTCCTATGACATGTGGTTCATCATATAAAAATAAAGGTGTTCAAGAATTATTAAATGCTATAGTTGATTTCTTACCTTCACCAATAGATATCGAAGATGTTAAAGGTGTTGATTTGGCAGGAAATGAGGTAGAAAGAAAGACAAGTGATAAAGAGCCTTTCTCAGCATTAGCATTTAAAATAGCAACTGACCCATTTGTTGGAAAGTTATGTTTCTTTAGAGTATATTCAGGAACTTGCACAACAGGTTCAACTATCTTTAATGCTACTAAGGACAAGAAAGATAGAATAGGAAGAATACTTTTAATGCATGCTAACCATAGACAAGATATTGAAAAAGTTTATGCTGGAGATATTGCAGCAGCAGTTGGATTAAAAGAAGTATCAACAGGTGATACATTATGCGATCCTGATCATCCAGTTATACTTGAATCAATGGAATTCCCTGAACCAGTTATAGATATAGCTATTGAGCCAAAAGACAAGGCAAATAGTGAAAAATTAGGAATAGCTTTAGCAAAACTTGCTGAAGAAGATCCTACATTTAAAACATGGACAGACCAAGAATCAGGACAAACAATCATAGCAGGTATGGGTGAATTACACTTAGACATCATTGTTGACAGATTAAAAAGAGAATTCAAAGTAGAGTGTACAGTTGGTAAGCCACAAGTTTCTTATAAAGAAACAATTAGAAATAAAGCTAGAGTACAAGGAAAATTTGTACGTCAAAGTGGTGGACATGGACAATATGGTGATGTATGGTTTGAAATGGAACCATTAGAGCCAGGTTC
>CANQJG010000075.1 GCA_947624185.1 uncultured Clostridia bacterium
TCTTCTTTTGAATTAGAATTGAAAGAAAATAATAAGTTATAAAGTCTAGCGTGAAAATTATAATTTTATACTAACGAAAAAATCAGTAAATTATATAGGATTGGTCATAATCTAATTTCTACGGCATATATTTAAGTAAATGTTAAGGAGGTAGGTTATGGCTATAAAGTTGGAAAAAAGTAAACTAGCTGTCAATCAGGTTATGGCAAATAAAAAAGAAGTAATAGAAGTTGACGGAGATTGCATTGTCCCTGATGTAAAACCGGACATACTAGAGATAGTAGGCACAAGCGGGATAATCAACATTTATAAAAAAGAAGTAATGGACGGCAAAGTGAGAGTTGACGGTTCGGTTAGCGTATATGTAATGTATATCGGAGATGACGGAAAAACAAGAGGAGTAAGGAGTATAAATCATACGCTTGATTTTTCGCAAAGTTTTAATGTGCAAGATATTACGTCAGATATGACTGAAAATATACAAGTTTCAATGGGTTCAATAGATTGCAAAGTGATTAATGAAAGGAAGATTAATCTAAAAGTCAATCTTGAATTTGATATTGTGATATTGGCAAATAAGGAAGTTGAATTTGTAAGTAATATTGATGTGAAAGATATTCAAAAATTAGAGAATTCAATTCCGGTAAATGTTGTATTAGGAGTGGGGCAAACCAAGACAGTTGCTAAGGAAACAGTAAGCATTGACAGTAATGATAATTTGGCAGAGATTTTAAAAGTAAATGGTGAGATTGTAAATAGAAGTATAAAAGTTAGTTATAATAAAATCTTAACGAAGGCTGACATAAAGCTCAAAATACTATATTCTACAGAAGACGGAAGGATAAATACAGTAAATGCAAAATTTCCTATTATGGGATTTATTGACATGCAAGATATTGGAGAAAATAATCCAACAGAATATGATTTTGAGATTAGAAATATGGTTATAAAACCAAATAGCACAGAAGAGCACTCTATATATGTTGAAATCGAAGTAGGAATAAGTGCGACAGCTTATGATAACAAAGAAATTAATGTAATTCAAGATTTATATAGTCCGTCAAAAAATTTGAAATTTGAGCAAAATAATATAAAGATGATTCAAAATAAGGCTGTGTATGAAGGAACATACAGTATAAATCAAAAAGAACTATTAGATATATCAGACGAAAAAGTATATGATGTTGATGCAAGTGTTGTAAATACTAACACGAGAGTAAATGATAATGAAGTGTTTGTTAGTGGAAATGTTAATCTAGTATTTACTTGTTCAGCAAATGGTATGACAGGAATCCAAACTAAAAAAATAGATTTACCATTTGAAACGAAAATTGCGTGTAGCGGCATATCAAATAAGGCAAATGTGAAAATTAAGGCTGACATACTTTCAGATGATTTTAATATTTTACCAGGTGGAGAAGTTAATATAAAATTGGACATAGGATTTAACATTGTGTCATCAAATGATGTGGATTTAAGATTAGTAAATAATGTCGAAGAGCTAGAAAATGAATATGTTGACGATTATAACATGGTAATATATCAAGTTAGAAAAAATGATAGTTTATGGAAAATTGCAAAGGAATTCAATAGCACGGTGGAAAGTATAATTGAGACCAATAATTTACAAAATGATAAAATTTTTCCAGGAGACCAATTATTTATAGAGAAATATATGGGGTAATATGGATAAAATTTATTCACGATTTAGAATACCAAAAATTATTGGAATCACAAATAATATAAATCACAAAAAAATATTTTTGATAATATTGATATTAGTAATCTTAATAGCATATACAACTGCTATTAAGATTATTGATGTGATTAATCCAATGATTGAAGGATATGCGAAAATACAAGCAAGAGCTACGGCGAACAGCTTGTCTAATGAAGCAACTAGCGAAGCCATAACTGATATGACATACCAAGATTTATGTGAGATAGAGAAAGACGAAGAAGGAAATATAAAATTATTAAAATTAAATGTAATAAATACAAATAAGATATGCACAAATATAGCACTAAATGTGCAAAACAATCTAAGCAAAAGGCTAAATAGTAGTTTTAATATCAGCATAGGAACTCTAACTGGAAATAGATTTTTTGCAGGTAAAGGACCAAAAATTGAAATAAAAATGGAAACCGTCGGAGATATCGAAACTAACATTAAATCAGAATTTACAAGTGCAGGTATAAATCAAACTTTACATAGAATATACATTGATATAACCTGCCATATAAATATTTTGACTCCATATAAAGACACAAGCGAAGATGTTAGTTCACAAGTTTTGTTAGCTGAAGCAGTAATAGTGGGCAATATACCTGATAATTACTACAACTTTAATGGTGTGGGAGAAAGTGATACGCTAAACGTGATACAATAACGAAATTTTTAAGATATTTTCTCAAATGATTTATTAAGACATTATCATAAATGAATTATACAAAAAATTATTTTTTGTTAAAAAATATTGACATTACTGAAAAAATATAGTATGATAATAAATAGTTATTAAAGAAGAAGATTTACTTCTCACCTCAACTAGGCTTGAAGGCCTTAGCAAAAGGTATTTATAATTTTTATAATAAGTAGCATATTACTTTTTTATGAAGTATTATAAATTTGAGGAGTAGATTGGTTTTCAGCCAATCTTTATTTTTTGAAATTTATTATGTATTAATCATTAAATTAATAAATTTCAATTACTTCTTTATATATTTTAGGAGGTGTTTTAACATAAAACAAGAATTACCTATTAATGAACAAATTAGAGCAGATAAGGTTCAGGTTATTGATGAAAATAATCAAAAATTGGGCGTATTACCTTTAAATGAAGCTTTAGATTTAGCTTTTGACAAAAAGTTGGATTTAGTTTTAGTTGCTCAAAATACTATTCCAAAAGTTTGTAGAATAATGAACTATGGCAAGTATAAATTTGAACAATCTAAAAAAGAAAAAGAAGCTAGAAAAAAATCTAAATCTTTTGAAACAAAGGAAATTAGAATTACACCTAATATTGATACACATGACCTAGACTTTAAAATCAAAAATGCTCAAAGATTTTTAGATGACGGCAACAAAGTAAGATTTACGGTTAGATTTAGAGGTAGAGAAATGAACTACATAAAGCAAGGTGAAGAAGTTTTAAATCAAATTATTACTTTACTTCAAGACGTTGCCGTGCCTGAAAAGAAGCCTATTTTAGAAGGAAGAAATATGTTCATAATCTTATCAAAAAAGTCTTAATTTTATAATTTTCATTGATACTATATCAATGTTTTGATGTGTTTATTATTAGTTTTTATAAAACTAAATAATTATATATTTAATAACAAGGAGGATATTTTTATGCCAAAGTTAAAAACAAATAAAGCTGCAAAAAAAAGATATCATTATACAGCTACTGGAAAAGTAAAAAGAACCAAGGCTAATAGAAGACATTTATTAGCTAATAAAACTAACAGACAAAAAGCAAGCGGAAGCGTATTAAATGCTTATGTTGATAATACATGTAAAGATCATGTTAAGAAATTATTACCTTATGGTAACTAAGAAGGATGGTGAGTATAAATGGCAAGAGTAAAAACAGCAATTATTACTAGAAAAAAACATAAAAAAATATTAAAAAGAGCTAAAGGATATTATGGAGCAAAAGGTTACAGATTTAGACAAGCTAAACAAGCAGTTATGAAATCTGGAAATTACGCTTTCGTTGGAAGAAAAGATAGAAAGAGTGATTTTAGAAAACTATGGATTATTAGAATAAATGCAGCTGCAAGATTGAATGGTTTAACTTATAGCACACTTATTGCTGGTCTAAAGAAAGCTAATATTGCTATCAATAGAAAAATGTTAGCTGACTTAGCTGTAACTGATAGCAAAGCTTTTGCAGAGATTTGTAAATTAGCTAAAAGTGCTAAATAATTAAATAGGAATAATCAAACCAATATGTGGTTTTGATTTAAACAATAAAAAGAGCTGTAAAAAAGTCAAAACAATCCACGTGTAAAACCCGTGGATTGTTTTGTTTTGATTTTATATTTTTATGTATTGAAACTGTCAATCATTTGAGAAAATGTCTTAAAATTTTCTTAAAAATCTTTTCTTTTTCGTCAAATAATGTTATAATAAATATTATGTAGACATACTTTAATAAATGCAAAGAAAAAATTGAAGATTTGTTCCTTAGAAAGGAGTGATATTAAATATGAAAAAAATAATGTTTTTTAGACCTTTGTTTTACATTGGTGGAACAGAAATGGCAATACTAAGTTTAATACGTAATTTGCAAGGATATGAAATTTA
>CANQJG010000076.1 GCA_947624185.1 uncultured Clostridia bacterium
TTGATGGTGACCAAATGGCTATTCACTTACCATTATCACCAGAAGCACAAGCAGAAGCAAGATATTTAATGCTTTCAACAAACAACCTTCTAAAACCAACTGACGGTGCGCCAATTACAGAACCATCACAAGATATGATTTTAGGAGCATATTACCTAACAATGGACGTTGAAGCAAACGAAAATGATACAGAAGAAGACATTGAAAGAAAAGGAACTAGGGGAGCAGGAAAATATTTTTCATCACCTGACGAAGCTGAAATGGCTTATGCAAACCATGATTTAGGCGTTCATGCAAAAGTACATGTAAGGATGGCAGATTATGATGAAAATGGAAAAGAAATTTCTCATGGATTCGTAATAACAACAGTAGGTAGAATTATCTACAATAAAGGAATACCACAAGATTTAGGATTTGTTGATAGAAGCAAAAAAGCAAATAAATTTGAACCGGAAATTAATTTCACGGTAGCAAAAAAACAATTAAAACAAATCATTGATAAATGTATATATGTTCATGGATTAGACAGAACAGCAGAACTTCTTGATTATATAAAATCAACAGGATACAAATACTGCACAACAGCAGGTATGACAGTATCAATAGATGACGTAAAAGTACCGGACGAAAAGAAAGATTTATTATTAGAAGGAGAAAAGCAAGTTGAAGATATAACAAAACAATTTGCAAGAGGACTTATAACAGATAATGAGCGTTATAACAATGTAATCAAAATTTGGGAAAAGACAACTGACGAAGTAGCAGAAGCAATGCAAAGCAACTTTGATGACTTAAACCCAATCTACATGATGTCAACATCAGGCGCCCGTGGTAATGTCAGCCAGTTAAGACAAGTAGCAGGTATGCGTGGACTTATGGCAAGTACAACTGGTAAAACTGTCGAAATACCAATCAAATCATCTTTCCGTGAAGGACTAGACTCACTAGAATACTTTATTTCTGCACACGGTGCACGTAAAGGACTATCAGATACAGCTTTAAGAACAGCAGACTCAGGATATTTAACAAGAAGATTAGTAGATGTATCACAAGATATTATTGTAAGAGAAGAAGACTGCGGAACAAAAGAAGGACTAGAAGTATATGCAATAAAAGACGGAAATCAAGTAATTGAAAAATTACAAGAAAGATTAATAGGAAGATATCCACTAGAAGACATAGTAAATCCAAAAACAGGAGAAGTACTATGTGATAAGGACACAATGATTAGTGAACCAGTAGCAAACAAAATAGTAGACTTAGGAATAGAAAAAGTCAAAGTACGTTCACCATTAAACTGCAAAACAAAACATGGAGTATGTACAAAATGCTATGGTATGAGTATGGCAACAAGGGAAAAAGTAAATATTGGAGAATCAATAGGAACAATAGCAGCACAATCAATAGGTGAGCCGGGTACACAGCTTACAATGAGAACTATACACTCAGGTGGTGTCGCAGGTGTTGCAGATATTACACAAGGTCTTCCAAGAGTTGAGGAGCTATTTGAAGCTCGTAAACCAAAGGGATTAGCAATAATAACTGAAATCGCAGGAAAAGTAAAGATTTCTGAAGAAAAGAAGAAAAAACAAGTAACTGTTACTTCAAAAGAAAACAGTAAAACATATTCAATACCATTTGGTTCAAAATTGTGTGTAAATGACGGAGATGAACTAGAAATAGGAGATCCAATTACAGAAGGTTCAATCAATCCAAATGAAATATTAGCAATAAAAGGACCTGAAGGAGTACATGAATATTTAGTACAAGAAATCCAAAAAGTTTATAGAAACCAAGGTGTTGATATTAATGATAAACACATCGAGGTAATAGCAAGACAAATGCTTAAGAGAGTAAGAGTAGAAGACCCAGGAGAAAGCGGACTATTACCAGGAGCATTGGTAGATATAAACGAACTAGAAGAAATCAATAAGAAATTAAAAGAAGAGAAAAAGAAACAAGCAAAAGGAAAGAGAATTTTACTAGGAATAACAAAAGCATCTCTAGCAACAGAAAGTTTCTTATCAGCAGCATCTTTCCAAGAAACAACAAAAGTTCTAACAGAAGCTGCAATAAAAGGAAAAGTAGACAATTTAATCGGATTAAAAGAAAATGTTATTATCGGTAAATTAATCCCTTCAGGAACAGGTATGCAAAGATATCAAAACACACATATAAGTACTGAAGACATTGAAGAAGAAGCAGAAGCTCCAAAAGTAGAACCAAATCCTGATATAGATTTGTTAAGTTTCTAAAATAAATGAAAGATTAATGTAAGCAAGAAATTTGCTTACATTAATTTTTTTGAAAATGTTTGTCAAGGTGAAAAGTTAAACGCAACTTTAGAAAATGTCAATAAAATGTAATAAAATACTAGTTGCCAAAGTAAAAATGGTGTGATATTATAAATATAATAATAAAGAAGCAAAAGGAGCAAAACAAAAGATGAAAAAGCTTGAAAACGTTGCGAGAGTACACACACACACACACACACACACAAATAGTTTAAAATTAATAGAAATAAATGGAAACATAGAAAACAAAGCTATGTGTTTTAGTGAAAGCTAGAATACATGGCTTTTTTGTGGTGTAAATTTAATTATGGCTTCATGGCTTTGCAGTTAATTTAATTCATAAAGCTTTCACAATGCTATGTGGCAAGTAAATGAAATTTGCTTCAAGCGCCCTACGCTAACGCTCCGGTTGGAGTCTAGCGCGGACGCTGTCAACTATAACATTTTAGATTAATTATAATTCCTAATCTTAAAAATATTATAGTCTTTGCGCCTTGCTGTCGCAAATTCCATAATGCCATACGGCAAGTAAATGAAATTTGCTTCATTCGCCCTACGCTAAAGCTTCGGTTGAGCGCTGCGCGGACGCCATCAACTATAATATTTTTAGATTTATAAAATCAATAATTAATAATCAATAATCAGTAATTATTAATTAATAAAATAAAAAATCAATTAATCAAACAATTAAAAATAAAAAGAAAAGGAGATAAATTAAAATGAAAGTAAAACAGATGAAAAATCAAGAATTGAAAGGAGAAAAACAGATGATACAAGATAAAATGAGCGAAAGTAAATGTAACAATGAAAAAATTAAAAGATTGAAAGAGCAAGGTGTAACCTTAGTTGCGCTAGTAGTTACAATAATTATAATGCTAATTTTAGCAGGCGTGGCACTAAGTATAGCGTTAGGAGATAATGGATTAATTAGCATGGCAAAGAAAGCAACAGAAAAGTATCAAGATGCACAGCAGGGAGAAGAAGATAGTTTACAAGATTTAGAAGATAATTTGAAAGCTACACTAAAAGAAGCAGGCGAAAAAGCTGATGTTCCACATAATGCAAATTGGGATACAAACAAGGTAACACCAACATCAGATGGAAAAGGAAATGTAATACCAGTACCAAAAGGATTTTATTATGCAGGTGGAGATAAAAATACAGGCTTTGTAATATCAGATACAGAAAATGATGACCTAGATAATAGTAAACATGGAAATCAATTTGTATGGATACCATGCACAGCAGATGAATATGAAAAGGCAAAAGATGATGTAATGGATTATGATTGGAGTCATAATTCTCAATATGAAACAAATGGAGCATCAACTGAAGGAAATGGATTAGCATGGAGTGATGATTATTCAGAAACAGACAATACATTTATAAATAATACTTACAAGGATGCAAGCGATACTCCAACGTTGCCAACAAGCTCATGGGAAAATAATCAAACAACAGTTGCAAAACAAGTATTAGTAAATACAGTGGATTTTATATAGCAAGATTTGAGGCAGGAATACCTAATAATGCAATTTTTTATAGATTTATAGAGAGTGAGAACTTGACATATGACAGAGCAAGGGGAAAAGTAGAAGATACAGAGAAGATAAAAGAATACAAACCATTAAGTAAAAAAGGAGCACAAGCATGGAATTTTATAACTCAACCAAATGCAAAAATGATATCAGAAAATATGTATAAAAATGGAAATGATGAAACAAGTAAAACTGTAGGAAGTTATTTGGTAGATAGTCAGGCATGGAAT
>CANQJG010000077.1 GCA_947624185.1 uncultured Clostridia bacterium
GTATATAGAGTAGTTGAATTTCAACACGTAAAACCAGGTAAAGGTTCAGCATTTGTAAGAACAAAAATAAAAAATGTAATAACAGGAAGTGTTATTGAAAAGACATTTAATCCATCAGAAAAATTTCAATCAGCAGAAATAGAAAAGAGAGAAATGCAATATTTATATTCAGATGCTGATTTATATTATTTTATGGATAATGAAACTTATGAGCAAATACCACTAAATAAAGAACAAATTGGAGAAAGTTTAAAATATTTAAAGGAAAATATGAATGTAAAAATTCTTTCATATAAAGGAAATGTATTTTCAATAGAACCACCAATGTTTATTGAATTACAAGTAACATATACAGAGCCTGGATTTGCAGGAAATACAGCTACAACATCAGGAAAACCAGCAACATTAGAAAATGGCTTAGAAATAACAGTTCCAATGTTTGTAAATATAGGAGATACTGTAAAAATAGATACTAGAACAGGTGAATATCTAGAAAGAATTTAAGATTTGAAAGGATTTATTATGGTAGATTTTTGTAGTTTGTATATGGATTTAATTAGAAGTTTAAGAAAAAACATTAAAGACAAAGACGAACTTGAAAAAATAGAATCAAAAGTAACGGAAGTTATTACAAATTTGATTGGTGATATGGACAATTTAATGAATTTGCAGAGTAAATTCGAATATCTTGATAGGAAAGTTAAAAGAATTCAAAGAAAAATTAACAATATTGAAGAAGATATTTATATAGAAGATGACGAATATGAAGAAGATGATGATGAAAGTCAAGATCAAATGCATGATAATGATTATGAATTTGAAATTAGATGTCCTTACTGTGACGAAGATTTTATAGTAAGTGAGAATCTAAAAAATTCATCAGAAATAGAATGTCCACAATGTCATAATGTAATTGAATTGGATTGGGAAGATCACTCAAATTGTGACGGCTGTTGTGAACATTGTGATTCAGATGAAGATTATGAAGATGATTACGATGAAGACGATTATGACGATGATGATTACGACGAAGATGATTATGAAGATGAGTTATATGACGAAGATGATGATAACGCAGATATTAAGGTAGCAGAAGATGAAGAGCCTTATATTATTGAGAAAGAAAATCAAACCAAATCAAATGAAACAAAGACACAAGAAAACTCTAATGAATTAAATAAAGCAAATACGCAAAATAATATGAATGAATCAAATCCAACAAAAGCACAAGAAAATTCAAATGGATTGAATGAAGTAAAAATGCAAGATAACACAAATAAATCAAGCATTACAAATGTGCAGGAAAATCAAAAAGAAGTAAATACAAATAACAATCAAAGTAAAGCAGAAGATGACGATATGTAAATAAAAATTTAATGTTAAATAAAATACACCCAAATTGGTGAACTAAAAGTTTATCAATTTGGGATTTTATTTTTAGGCAGAAATGATTAAATTGTGTATTATGTATTAAAATAGTTCAAAGGATTGACATTAATTTCATCTAATTTAATAGCAAAGTGTAAATGACAACCTGTTGTAGAACCATTCGTAGGATTTCCATTAGAATCTTTGTAAGGATTATTTTGTATGCCATACACATTTTTCGGACCAACAGTACCAATTATCTCTTTTTTAGAAACATAATCTCCACGCTCAACATACATAATAGGCGAAACATGACAATATGAAACTGAAAGATTGGGATAATTAGAAAGCTCAATAACAATTGTATATCCACCGACCAGCTCCCCATGAAGCAAAAGTAACTAATCCGTCATCAATAGCATAAAGATATGTTCCTTCAGGAGCAGGAATATCAACTCCTTGATGATAGCTAGAAGCACCAGCAGTTGGACTATTACGTTTTCCAAAATATGAAGAAATTGATGTATATCCAGGTATTGGCCAAACAAACATATCAGAAGTAAATGATGCTCCTAAATCGTTGTAATCTGTAATAGATAGATTTTTAGCATACAAAACAGGTATAAAAAATATACATATTATAAATATAATGATAAAATATGAATAAAATAATTTGTTAAAATTAGATTTCATGTATTCCTTTCAATTAGTGCACCCAAAATATAATTGATAAATAAATACAAAAATACAATAACATAATTTACCAAAACTGTCAATAGATTTAAAGAATTAAAATAATTATATTCGTATTTGTTTATATTGAAGTTACGAGATAACATATTTTAATGACAAATAACTGACCGTCAAGTGAAAAAGTAAATGCAAAAATAACGATCTTTCTTTGAATATTAAAAAACCACTTGCACAAAATGAAACAATGTGGTATTATAATAGAGTAAAAACAAATAGGGGTATGATGTTAATGGTAGCATTCCGGTCTCCAAAACCGTGCGTGAGGGTTCGAATCCTTCTACCCCTGCCAAATTTTGTGGGCTTGAAAGATAAGTTTCAAGCTTTTTCAAGTTATAATAGAATTTATATCATATAAATTCTATTATAAGAGCTTGGAAATAAAGGAAGAATTAAGGTTGAAAAATAATTACAATTTTCCACCTAGATTTGTGCCTTAGAAAGGAAGATTAAATATGGATGAAAAAGTAATCATAAAAAATATAAGAGTTAAAAACAAAAAAATTAGTGCTGATGTATTTGTAAATGATGAGAAAAATAAAGTATGGTATGAATTTCCATGGAATATGGAAGAAATAGCACTAAGACCAGCCAATTCTTTCTTAGTTGCGTTTATGCCAATCGCAATGAAATTTGGTGGAAAATTTAAAATAGAAGGCGAAATTTCACAAAATTTATATAATCAAATGGCAACATATCAAGATATTATGACTAAATGGTATCCTGAATTAAGTAGAGTAGAAATATGTGCTGATAAAATAAGCAAAGATATTAATTTTAAAGAAAAAAGAAAGAGAATTTCTTGTTTTACAGGTGGAGTAGATTCATTTTATACATTAATAAAACATCAAAATGAAATAGATAATCTTTTATATGTATGGGGATTTGATATTCCACTAGGAGAGGTTAAATTTTATAATAAAGTAGAAAAACATCTATCAACAGTAGCTGGAAAATTTAATAAAGACATAGTATTCGTAAAAACTAATTTAGGATTTGATGTTACAAATAAATATTTAGCATGGGGAAATTATTGTCACGGACCAGCTATAGCAAGTGTAATACTATTTATGACTAGTAAATATAATGAGTGCTTGATGCCTTCAAATAATGATTATTCTGTACTAGTACCAAGAGGCTCACATATATTGATAAATCATTTATGGTGATGTGACGGAGTAAATTTTGTATATGACGGTGCAGAATCTTCAAGAATAGAAAAAGTAGATTATATTGCAGACAACGAAATTGTACAAAGACATTTAAGAGTATGTTATGAAAGCAATAACGATTACAATTGCTCAGAATGTGAAAAATGTGTAAGAACAATGGCAAGTTTGGAAGCTATTGACAAGTTGCATAAGGTAAAAGCCTTCAGCAAACCTTTAATTATAGAAAATATAGGAAAAATAAGATTAGAAAATGAACCTGAACTTACAATGGCAGAAGCTACGATGAAGGTAGCAATTAAAAATAATAAATATGAATTAGCTAATCAACTAAAAAAGTAAATAGTAAATTATAAATCAAACACATTTATACAATATTTAAATGAAAACTTTGATACATTAATGGAAGATGAAAGATTTTTAGAAGAAACAAGGAAAATTGTAGACTATCATATGGAGCATGATACTAAACGAACAATAAAAAAATTAAGTAAAGTAGCATTAAGCAAAATAAAACACAAACTATTTAAATAATAA
>CANQJG010000078.1 GCA_947624185.1 uncultured Clostridia bacterium
TTACCAACAATAAAGTATTTATTAGAAAATAATGCAAAGGTTATATTATGTTCACATTTAGGAAGACCAAAGGGACAGGTGAACATGGATTTTTCACTACAACCAGTAGCTGAAGAACTTTCAAAACAACTTGGTATGGAAGTAGAATTAGCTAAAGATGTTACAGGGGAAAGTGCACATGAATTAGCTGAAAATTTAAAAGAAGGCGAAGCAATTTTACTTGAAAATGTTAGATTTGATCCAAGGGAAGAAAAAAATGATGATAGCTTAAGTCAAGAATTTGCATCACTTGCTGATATATATGTAAATGATGCATTTGGAGCTTGCCATAGAGCACACTCATCAACAGCAGGAGTTGCTAAATATTTACCTTCAGCTTGTGGATTTTTAATTGAAAAAGAATTAAATATTTTAGGTGGTGCATTGGAAAATCCTCAAAGACCTTTTGTAGCGATACTTGGCGGAAAGAAAGTATCAGATAAAATAGCTGTAATAGATAATTTATTAGAAAAGGTTGATACCCTTCTAATAGGTGGCGGTATGGCATATACTTTCCTAAAAGCACAAGGATATAACGTGGGAAATTCTATTTGTGAATTAGATAAGCTAGATTTAGCAATGAGTTTGTTAGAAAAAGCAGAGCAAAAAGGTGTAAAATTAATTCTACCAGTAGATAACAAGTTGGGTAAGGAATTTAGTGATGACACAGAGTGTATGACTGTTAAATCAAATGAAATACCTGACGGTTGGGAAGGATTGGACATTGGACCTGAAACAGTTAAATTATATGAAGAAGATTTAAAAAATGCAAAAACTGTATTATGGAACGGTCCAATTGGAGTATTTGAATTAAAACCTTTTGCAGAAGGAACAAACGAAATCGCAAGATTCTTATCAGAACTAACTGATTGTATTACAATAATTGGTGGTGGAGACTCTGCAGCGGCAGTTACTAAAGCAGGTCTAGCTGATAAAATGACCCATATATCAACAGGTGGAGGAGCATCACTAGAATTTATTGAAGGTAAAGTTTTACCTGGAATTGATTGTATAGAAGAAAAAGTTTAATCCTTAAAATATCATACTTACATGGTTTACCATGTAAGTATGATATGGCGCAGGAAAGGAGAAATAATTATGCGAAGAAAAGTTATAGCTGGAAATTGGAAAATGAATATGTTACCAAACGAAGCAATAGATTTTGTAAATAATTTGGCACCACTTGTAAAAAACAGCACAAGTGAAGTAATCATTTGTGTACCTTTTACTGATTTGTTTTATACATTACTTACAGCTCAAGAAACTAATATCCATGTTGGAGCTCAAAATATGCACTGGGAAGAATCAGGAGCATATACAGGAGAAGTTTCAGCAGATATGTTAAAAGCAATTAATGTTGAATATGTAATAATTGGACATTCTGAGAGAAGACAATATTTTAATGAAACTGACGAAACAGTTAATCTAAAAGTTAAATCAGCATTAGCAAAAGGGTTAAAACCAATTGTCTGTGTCGGCGAAACATTAGAACAGAAAGAAACAGGAAAAACAATAGAAGTAATTACAACTCAGATAGCGAAGGCATTAAAGGATTTGACAAATGACGACATAAGTAATATAATAGTTGCCTATGAGCCTATATGGGCTATAGGAACAGGTAAAACAGCCACATCAGAAGATGCAAATGAAAGCATAAAAGAAATTAGAAATGAAATAAAAAAAGATTTTGGAACTGATGATGTGACCATACTTTATGGTGGAAGCGTAAAACCTGAAAATGCCAAAGAACTATTCACAATGTCAGATATTGACGGCGGATTAGTTGGTGGTGCGAGCCTAGAAGCACAAAAATTTAGCAAGATTGTAAATTTTTAATTATAAGTGCAAAAATTAAATGTGTAAATCTCTAAATTAAAGATAAAAAGCAAATATGTAAATTTTAAGTATAGATGAAAAAAGAAAATGTGCAAAATCAAAGGTGAGTGCAATCAAAGCAATAAATAGATTAGATATGAAAAAGTAAAAAAGGAAAGGTTGAAAAATAATTACAATTCTTTTCTAACTCAATTTGTGACTTAGGAGGAAATGAAATTAAAAATGAGTAAAGAACTAACAATGTTGGTAGTTTTAGACGGCTTTGGAAAAAATCCTGAAAAGAAAGGCAATGCTATAGCTAGTGCTAAAAAGCCAAATATTGATGAACTAATGATGACTTGCCCTACTGCAGAAATACATGCAAGTGGTGAAGCTGTTGGACTTCCGGAAGGACAAATGGGAAACTCAGAAGTCGGACACACAAATATAGGAGCAGGAAGAATAGTATATCAAGAACTTACTAGAATTACAAAATCGATTGAAGACGGTGATTTCTTTAGTGTACCTGAATTAGTAAACGCGATTGAAAGTTGCAAAAAGAAAGGTACAAAGTTACACATAATGGGATTGCTATCAGACGGAGGAGTTCATAGTCATGAAAGACATTTATATGGATTGCTAGAGCTAGCAAAACGTAGAGATTTTGAAAATGTATTTGTACACTGCTTCATGGACGGGAGAGACACATTGCCAGCTTCAGGAGAAGGATATATTCAAAAATTAGAAGAAAAAATCGAAGAAAAAGGTGTAGGAAAAATTGCATCAATTTCAGGTAGATTTTATAGCATGGATAGAGATAAAAGGTGGCAAAGAATACAAAAATGTTATAACGCATTAGTTTATGGAGAAGGAGAAAAAGCAACATCTCCAATACAAGCAATAGAAGGTTCTTATCAAAAAGAAGTATTTGATGAATTCGTTGAACCAACTGTAATCTATAATGGAGAAAAGCCAGTTGCAACAATAGAAGACGGAGATTCAGTAATATTTTTTAACTTTAGACCTGATAGAGCTAGAGAAATAACAAGAACATTGGTAGATCCAAACTTTAAAGAATTCAAAACTAAAAAATTAAATTTGAATTTTGTATGCATGACTCAATATGATGAAACAATGCCAAATGTAAAAATTGCATTTAAACCTGAAACACTAAAAAATACATTTGGAGAGTACATTAGCAAAAAAGGTTTGAAACAATTAAGAATTGCAGAAACAGAAAAATATGCTCATGTAACATTTTTCTTCAATGGAGGAGAAGAAAAGCAATATCCAGGTGAAGATAGAATTTTAATACCATCACCAAAAGTAGAAACTTATGATTTGAAGCCGGAAATGAGTGCTTATGAAGTTACTGAAAAAGTTGTTGAAGCAATTAATTCAGAAAAATACGATAGTATAATTTTAAATTTTGCAAATCCAGATATGGTTGGACATACAGGTAATTTTGATGCAGCGGTTAGAGCAATAGAAGCAGTAGATGAATGTTTGGGAAAGATAGTAAATGCATTATCAAAACATAATGGAAAAGCACTAATTACAGCAGATCACGGAAATGCAGAACAAATGATAGATTATAAAACAGGAGAACCATTTACATCACATACAACTAATCCAGTTCCAATAAT
>CANQJG010000079.1 GCA_947624185.1 uncultured Clostridia bacterium
AGAGAGAGAGAGAGAGAGAGTCGTATTAGTAGACATAATAGGCTCATTGTTCAACAGTCTGACACACACACACACACAAATCTTTTACAAAACATAATATTTAGAAAGTATGGAAAGGGTTACATTTTAATAAATAAAAAAGAACATAATAAAGTTATGTGTTTTAGCCAAGCTAAGATGCATAGCTTTTTTGTGACCAAAATAAAAATACAGCAAATGGAAGCATATAGTAAATAGAAATTAAAATATAATCATTAAGTTATTAAGTTTTTAAAATTAATAAATAAAAATCAAAAGTGAAGGAGGAAAACATGAAAAAATTAAGAGAGAAAGGAATCACATTAGTTGCGCTAGTAGTAACAATAATAATATTATTAATACTAGCAGGAGTAGCATTAAGGTTAGCGTTAAGTGAAAATGGATTATTTAAAATGGCTAGCCAATCAGGAGAAATTGCAAGAGATGTATCAGAAGAAGAAAAAGTAAAGCTAGCAGTAAGTGGAGCATTCTTAGAAGGAACAGGAACCCTAACCAAAGCAAATGTAGAGAAGGCACTAGAAAAAGAATTTGGAGAATTAGAAGAAGGACAACTATCAGGAGAAGAAAAAGGTCCATGGACATTTACAGGAAAAAGAAAAACCTATGAAATATCAGGTGGTGGAGACATAGAAGAATTAAAGGAAAAGACAGTAGCAGACTTGGTAGCAGGGGACTGGGTAACATATGAATCAGCCAAGGGACCATTAAAGTGTAGAGTATTGTATGATACAGCCTATAATACAACAAACGAAACAGATTATGGAGTACAAATAATTTCTGCAACAAATATAAAAGAGATAACTTTAGGTAGCGGTACGAATCTAAGTCTTGCTCTTTCATCATATAATAGTGCAATAGAAACATTGAATAAAGAAGCTCGTAGTTATATTAATACAGAAAACAATTATGCTTTAGAAGCAAGGTGTGTGGGAAGTGATCCTAGAAATCCCGATCAAGAAGGAACAGAGCAAACGCATTCAGCACAAGGGAATAAATGCAGTTTTGATGGTCAAAAAATTAAGGAAAAATATGAAACTGATTATGATGTTAAACAATTGGAAATTCTTTATCAAAAGATGACAGATGCAGATGTGGAGTTGGGCGAATTTTGGCTAGCTGCAAGATGTGATCAGGACAATGCCTTTTATGGATTGAGAATGTATGAGTTACGGTGAAGGCCGAGACTTCGAAACGTTGGTGAGAACTTGGTGTGGCAATGAGTGGTCGTGTGCTCTTACATATGGTCTTCGTCCAGTATTCAAATTAAACTCTGATGTTAAAATTAAAAATGGCGTTGGTGACGGAAAAACTAAAGATACAGCCTATGAATTATATTTATAAGTAAGTTTTAAGAAATTGAAAGAAAATATGAGATATAGCATAAAATTGATATAAGTGCAAAAAATGTTATAGAGTTTCCAAAAATGTGATAATATGCATCTGAAATACTTCCAAAAATGTGATAAAATATACTTGAAATATTTCCAAAAATGTGATAATATAATACTGGAGGGAATAAAATTATGGATAGATTAAGAAGAAAAATTGACCAGTATTTAATAGAGTGGAAAAATAGTAACAATAAAATGCCTTTAATTATAAAAGGAGCAAGGCAAATAGGAAAAACCAATGCAATCGAAAATTTTGGAAGAAATAATTACAAGACATTTATTGAAATAAATTTTGCAATACAACCACAATTTAAAACAATTTTTGATGACGGATTTGAAGTTGACAACATCATAAAAAATATAACATTAAAAATGCCAGAAGTTGAAATAACTGAAAACGATACATTGATTTTTTTCGATGAAATGCAGGAGTGCGTTAGCGTAGCAACTTCACTGAAGGCTTTTAATGAAGATAGAAGATATGATGTTATTTGTTCAGGTTCTCTAATGGGAATCAATTATAAAGAAATAGAATCTAATAGTGTTGGAAATAAAGAAGATTATATAATGCATTCAATGGATTTTGAAGAGTTTCTTTGGGCAAAAGGATACAAAGATGAACAAATTGAAGATTTATACAAATGTATGCTCGAGCTAAAGCCATTAAGTACTACACAATATAGTGTTATGTTATCTAATTTTAAAGATTATATGATAGTTGGAGGAATGCCAGCAATAGTAAAGCAATTCATTATAAGTAAAAATTTTAGTGGAATACTAAAAATGCAACAACAAATTTTAATAGATTATGAAGAAGATATAACAAAATATGCGGGAGGGCTAGATAAAACAAAAATATTAAATTGTTATAGAAAAATACCTGTATTTCTAGGAAACGAAAATAAGAAATTTCAAATATCTAAGATTTCTGACGGAGCAAGGACTAGAGAATATGTTGGAGTAATTGAGTGGCTTTCAAATGCTGGAATAGTAAATATTAGTTATGCATTGCAACAAGCGAGTTTGCCATTAAAGGGAAATTATAATCCGGACAATTATAGATTGTATTTTGCTGATACGGGATTATTGATAGGATCATTAGATGAAGAAACTCAGCAGGATTTAAGAAATAATGAAAACATGAATACTTACAAGGGAGCGATATATGAAAATATTGTAGGAGATATGCTTGTAAAAGCAGGATATGATTTGTATTTTTATAAAGAAGATAATAAAAAATTAGAAATAGACTTTTTGGTAAGAGATGAAAAATCTTTGATTCCTATCGAAGTAAAAGCCAATGATAATCCAACAGTTTCATTGAATAACTTAATCAATAATGACAAATATAAAGACATAAAATATGGAATAAAACTATGTAATAAAAACATTGGATTTAACGGAAAATTTTATACTTTTCCATATTTCTTGACGTTCTTAATTAAAAGATTTTTAAAAGAAAAATAGGGTAAGTAGAAAGTTAGATTTATAATATTAAAAACATAAATATTTCGCCTTGAGTTTAAGGAATTAAATTCAAGGCGATTAATTTTGTTCTTTAATTCTTACATTTAAAATTCAAAGGTTTCGAATTTGTGACCTTTGAAAAAACTTTATAAAATTAATAATTTTTTTCACTATTTTGAAAAAATTACAATAGCGATATTAAAATTTCCGTCAAGAGAAAAAGTAAATGTAATTCTGTAAAGTAAATGGAATTTGATATGAAAATTCTAAAAATAAAAACATCAAAATTATTGACAAGAGAAAATGCGTTGATGTAAAATATGGATAGAAAAAATAAAAATAAAGTAAAAAGAAGGAGCAAACAAAAGATGAAAAAGCCTGAAAGCCTTGCAAGAGTACACACACACACACACACCAGGCTGTTGAACAAATAAGGCAAAGTTAAGAAAGAAAATACACCAAATAAAAAATATAAACAAATAAAATTATATAAAATTATATAAAGTATAAAAAAAGAAGTAAAATACCACTTAATTTGTGGCAAATGCTTCTTTTAATTTTTGTATTCCCAG
>CANQJG010000080.1 GCA_947624185.1 uncultured Clostridia bacterium
TCATAAACAAACAAAAATTTTTCAAACTTTTGTTTGACAAACTGATTTTTTTATGATATAGTATTTTTGTAAGTTAACGAGAATATTGAAGGAGGGAATAATAATGAATAAATCTAGAAGAGATGAAAATGGGTTAAATAAGAGAGAAAGAGCGATTTTAAAGTATATTGAAAAAGAAATCGTTTCAAAAGGTTATGCACCATCTGTTAGAGAAATATGTAGAGTAGTTGGATTAAGTTCAACTGCTACAGTACAAGGTTACCTAAAAAAACTTGAAGAAAGAGGTTACATAAAAAAGGAAAGTAAAAAAGGAAGAACATTGAGACTTCTTAAAAATTCAAAAGGAAGCAATGTAGTAACAGATAAAGACGGTGTATATAATACAAAGCAATTCTATACTAATAAAGAAATGGTTAATGTTCCAGTTGTAGGTAAAATTACAGCAGGGCAACCAATATTAGCAATTGAAAATATAACCGACACTTTTCCTATTCCTATTGACTTCGCAGGTAATTCAGATTGTTTTATGCTTACAGTTAGGGGTGAAAGCATGATAGAAGCTGGAATCTTTGACGGAGATTACATATTAGTTAAAAAGCAAAATACAGCTGATAACGGAACTATTGTAGTAGCATTAATAGAAGATGAAGCTACAGTTAAAACATTTTATAAAGAAAAAGATCATATTAGATTGCAACCTGAAAATAGTACAATGGATCCAATTATTGTTCCTAATTGTGAAATACTTGGAAAAGTTGCAGGAGTATTTAGAAAAATTTAAAAAATAAGTTAGAATTGATTAGAAGAACTAAATGATAGAGAAAAGCTAAATAGTAAATGCAATTCAAATAGTAAATAAAATAGTGGATTAAATGATAAATAAAATAATAGATGAAATAATAAATAAAATAATGAATCAAATGATAAATAAAATAGTAAATAATAAATTAAAATATAAAACAATTAAATAAAAGGATGTAAAAAAATGAAAAGGATGAAAACGTTTTTTAAATATTTTTTAGCGTTTGCAATAGTATATATTTTAGTAGATGTACTTTCATATATGTTGATAAAATCAACATATACAGCTAAAAATTATGAAGTAAATATTGACACGCCACAAGTTACAGTCAATGAAATAAAAACAACAGCTCTTAATGGTTATGTAAATGGAACTATAACCAATAATAGTGATTTAGTTCTTACTGGCAAAGCTTTGAAACTTGATTATTACACAAAACACGGTGTACTAGCAGGAACCAAATATGTATTAGTAGACAATGTTTTACAAGGAGAAACTATCGATTTTGAATCAAAATTTAATTTTGATAATGTAGACAATGTAAAAATATCTATTGTAGATGCTTTAGAAGCTCAGCAATCAGCCGACTGGGATATTTCATTAGATGACTTTTCTAAAGATAAAATTAACTGGTTTATATTATTAGGAGCATTAATCGTAGTATTTGGATAAGAATTAAAAATTTAATCTAAACTTTTTAAGAAAGGTTGTAAATATATGGACAAGATAGCAGTTTTAATACCTTGTTATAATGAGGCAAAAACAATAAAAAAAGTGGTAAATGACTTTAAACGCGATTTGCCTGATGCAACTATATATGTGTATGACAATAATTCTACTGACGGAACAGATAAGATCGCCAAGGAAGCAGGAGCAATTGTAAGATATGAGAAAAAACAAGGAAAAGGAAATGTTATAAAAAGGATGTTCAGAGAAATTGACGCTGAATGTTATATTATGACAGACGGTGATGACACATATCCATCTAGTAGTGCTAGAGAAATGGCAGATTTAGTTCTAAATGATAAAGTCGATATGGTAATTGGAGACAGATTATCTTCAACATATTTTACTGAAAATAAAAGATTATTTCACAATTTTGGAAATAAATTAGTAAGAAGTATGATAAATTTTATTTATAAAAGTGACATAAGAGATGTAATGACTGGTTACAGAGCATTTAGTTATTGCTTTGTAAAAACTTTTCCAGTTTTATCTAAAGGCTTTGAGATTGAAACTGAAATGACTATTCATACACTTGATAAAAATTTATTTGCAAAAAACGTTATAATAGAATATCATGATAGACCAAATGGAAGTAAATCAAAATTAAATACCTATTCTGACGGCATAAAAGTTATAAAAACAATTTTTTCACTATATAAAAATTATAAACCATTATCATTTTTTATGTGGTTAGCACTATTATTATTTGTGATAGGAACAATATTAGTAGTTCCAGTTCTAGTTGATTATTTTAAAACTGGATTAGTTCCTAAAATACCATCTTTTATTGCAGCAGTATTCTTTTATATATGTGCAATTCAGTCATTTTTCGGTGGGTTAACATTTGATACAATCACTAGAAAATCTAAGCAAGATTTCGAAATAAAATATAACGAATACTTAGATAAATTTAAAACTTTGAAAAAATAAATATAGGGATTATATAATGTTTTACATAAAATGGTTATAAACTTTGCTCGCTAAGCTCATCAAAGCAATGCCTGCAAACTGCTAAATAATCCTTGTCGCCAATAACAATATCAGTATTTTTTCCGCCTTTGAAGTAAGTAAATACAGCATTTTCGGATTTACAGTTGTCACAAATAGCTGTAAGCATATTAACATTATCAGCAATACATAAAAGCTCAGACATCTTACCAAAAGGCTTTTTTTCTGCTGTTAAATTTAAACCAGCAATAAAAAACTTTTTGCCTTGAGCTGCCATTTTATCAATAATTTTAACATCACCTTTTAAAAATTGAAATTCATCAATACAATATATATCAGCATCATATTTTTCTAAATCTTGTAAATCATTTATTAAAATTGCAGGTATATCAATTCCATTTCTTGAAGCAACAACATCACGACCTGCTCTTGTATCAATTGAAGGTTTAAACATTTTAACGTTTTTGCCAGCTATAAGTTGCCTTTTATATTCATTAAGAATATGTTGAGTTTTACCACATTTCATTGGTCCAGAATATACATTTATGTCTCCCATTTTATAATTTGTCCCTTGTATTAATATTTGAGTTTTTAAAAGGCTACTCATAAACCTGCAACAACAGTTATTTTGCAAATAACTTGTTTATGTATTAAAAATCAAGTCCTTTAAATATAATAATACAAGGGAATAAAACTATCAAGATAAAATCAAAAAAATAAAATTATATTTTTGTAATATAGTTGTAAAATAAATATAAAAATGATAAAATTATAGTGCATATTTTGAGTAAAGCAAAGAAAGGAAAAAGTTTGAAAGAAATCGAAGATATTTTAAAAAGTGAAAATATAAAATACAATGAGCCGATGTCTAAACACACTTCATTTAAGGTAGGTGGACCTGCAGAAATATTTACATATATAGACTCAATATCTGATTTGCAAAAAGTTTTAGATTTATGTAAAGAAAAAAAGTTGCCAAT
>CANQJG010000081.1 GCA_947624185.1 uncultured Clostridia bacterium
TCTATTAAATTTCCTGTATATACCGATAATAGCAATGCTATTGGCATTATTATTACTATAAATACTACAGCAAAATTCTGTATTTTCATATTTAACCTCTCATTTACTTCTTTTGATTATTTTTTTATTTTTGTATTTAGACTAGTTGTTCTCATGAATTTTTTAATTCTACGCATTTGTATTAATTGTTTTCATGGATTTCTAGATCTTTCATATTTAGATTAATTCTTCCTTGAGCATCAATTTCAACTACTTTAACAGTAACTTCATCTCCAATTGCAAGTACATCTTCAACTTTATCTACTCTTTTACTTGAAATCTTAGATATGTGAAGTAATCCTTCTTTACCTCCACCTAAATCGATAAATGCTCCAAATGGAACTATCCTTGAAACAACTCCTTTATATATACTTCCTGCCTCTATTTCCTTAGTTAAATCTTCTATAATTTTAAGAGCAACTTCTGCATTTTCCATTGCTTCTGCATAGATGAATACATGTCCATCTTCTTGTATATCAATCTTTACGTTAGTTTCTTCTATAATTTTGTTTATTGTCTTTCCACCTGAACCGATAACATCTTTAATCTTTTCAACTGGTATCAATGTTTGAATAACTTTTGGTGCATATTCAGATAATTCTTTTCTTGATTCAGGAATAGCTTTCAATATAACTTCATCAATTATATAACTTCTAGCTTTTTGAGTTCTTTCAAAGGCTTGTTCAATTATATCATAAGTTAATCCGTCTATTTTTATGTCTACTTGTATTGCTGTGATACCGTCCTTAGTTCCACCAACTTTGAAATCCATATCTCCGAAAAAGTCTTCAATATCTTGAATATCTGTTAAAACTATATAATCATTTGGATTATCAGGCTTTGTAATTAATCCTGTAGAAATTCCCGCTACTGGTTTCTTGATTGGGACTCCCGCATCCATTAATGCAAGTGTGCTTCCGCAGATACTTGCTTGTGATGTTGAACCATTTGATTCTAATACTTCTGATACAACTCTAATTGTATAAGGGAATTCATCTTCACTTGGAATTACTGGAAGTAGGGCTCTTTCTGCCAAAGCTCCATGTCCTATTTCTCTTCTTCCTGGTCCTTTTGAAGGTCTTGCTTCTCCTACGCTGTATGAAGGGAAGTTGTATTGATGCATATATCTTTTTGAAGTTTCATTATCTAAACCATCTAGCTCCTGCTCGTCCTTTTTAGTTCCAAGTGTAACAACAGATAAAACTTGAGTTTGTCCTCTTGAGAAAAGCCCGCTACCATGAGTTCTTGGAAGAAGTCCAACTTCAGCATTTAATGGTCTTATTTCATCTATTTTTCTTCCGTCAGGTCTCTTACTTTCAGTTAAAATCATTTTTCTAACACAAGCTTTTTCCAAATCATGTACAGATGTAGCAATATCAAAGCTATGCTCTTCTTCTGCATTTTCTCCATACATTTCAATTGCAAGATTTTTAATATCTTCTGCTACTTTATCAACATCATTATTTCTTTCTTCTTTGTCAGTATTTTGAACTGCTTCATACATAGCTTGTTCAAATTTTTCAGTAACTGCTTGATAAAATTCAGGTGTAATTGAAAATGATTGATATTCAAATTTTGGCTTGCCAATTTCTGCTTTTATCTCAGATATAAATTTGCACATTTTTATAATTTCTTTATGTGCTTCTTTTATAGCTTCAAGCATAGTTTCGTTTGGTATTTCATCAGCTCCAGCCTCAATCATTGTTATTTTTGTTTCTGTTCCTGCAACAGTTAGATGTAATCTACTATTTTTGCTTTGCTCTTCTGTTGGATTTATTATTATTTTATCATCTACATATCCAACTTGAACAGCAGCAGTAGGTCCAGCCCATGGAATATCAGAGATTGAAAGTGCTGCTGATGTACCAATATTACTACAAACTTCAGGACTGTAATCTTGATCCATTGATAATACTGTATTTACAATACATACATCATTTCTAAAATCGCTTGGGAATAATGGTCTGATAGGTCTATCAATTGCTCTTGATACTAATATTGCTTTATCAGCTGGTTTTCCTTCTCTTCTATTAAAGCTTCCTGGTATTTTTCCAACTGCATACAATTTTTCTTCATAGTCTACTGATAATGGGAAGAAATCAACTCCTTCCTTAGGTTCTTTTGATGCTGTTACGTTTGTCATAACAACTGTGTCACCATATCTTACTGTAACACTTCCATTTGCTTGATTAGCAAACTTTCCTGTTTCGATTGTTAGCTTTCTTCCTGCTAACTCTGTTTCATAAATTTTAAACATTTTTTCCTCCTTTTGTAATCAGTTAGACTGTAACCTCTATGATGTAAATTTTGCAATTTATATCATACAAGCTACGCGTCTACTAATTACATAAAATTTTATTTTAATTAAATGGTTTAAAAGCGAGCATATTAGCAAATCTAATACGTTCGCTTTAACCTAAATAATTATTTTCTTAATCCTAATTTTGCAACTATGTCTCTATATCTTTGGATGTCTTTTTTAGATAGGTAGTTAAGTAAATTTTTTCTATTTCCAACCATTTTGTATAATCCTCTTCTTGAGTGATTATCATTAGGGTTAGCTTTTAAATGTTCTGTAAGCTCTGTAATTCTTTCTGTTAGAAGAGCAACTTGAACTTCTGGAGAACCAGTATCTTTTTCATCTCTTCTATAAGTTTTGATGATTTCTTCCTTCTTTTCCTTAGTCATCATAGCATTTACACCTCCTTGTTTTAATTTACCAAGATATTGTTAAATCTTAGTTTACCTTTAGCTGAGCTTTAGTGGTGTTTTGACCTAAAACTAAGCAAAAGGTTTACGCTATATATATTATCATAAATTATAAAAAAAAGCAATATTTTTAATGAAAAAATATTGCTTTAAACTTGCAACTTCTCTTACAAATTGCATTTACTTTACAGAATTGCTTTTATTTTTTCACTTGACGAAAATAATAAAATTATAAATATTTGGAAATTTCCCAATAAAAACCATATTTATTTTGTTATACTTGCATTAGATTTATAGGAGGAATAAAATGGTATTATCTGAAGCTATAATTCGTAGAATAGATGAATTAATGAAAAAAAATAATTTAACTGTATATAAGCTTTCTTATAGAGCTGGGATTTCTAACTCTATTATTAGTGATTGTAAAAGGGGGAAAGTTAAGGAACCAACTCTTAGCTCTATTATTCATATATGTGAAGGTTTAGGCATAGAGCTTAAAGAATTCTTTAATTCTCCATATTTCAAAGATGTTGAAGCAATTGACAGATTTGAAAAAAGAGAAAGCAAAATAAGTTAAGATAAATTAAGTAAAACTAATAATCTATAAAAAAGAATACGAATCGAGTAGAGAATAAATAATTACTTTATTTATTCCCTCTCACACCACCGTACGTGCCGTTCGGCATACGGCGGTT
>CANQJG010000082.1 GCA_947624185.1 uncultured Clostridia bacterium
CAACAAAAAACAGAAAAATTATATACAATGTGGAGAAATAGAGCAGTTTTAGATAATTATGAACCAGGTTCAACATTTAAAGTAATAACTGCATCAATAGCCTTGGAAGAAAATTTGGTAGAAACTGATCATGCAGGAGATTTCTTCTGCTCAGGAGTACAAATAGTATCAGATTATGAAATACATTGTGCATCTAACAGCAGGCATGGAAGTCAATCATTAAGAGATGCAATAATGAACTCATGTAACTCTGCTTTGATACAGTTAGGACAAAGAGTAGGAGCAAAGAATTTTTATAAATATCTTGACGCGTTCGGATTTTTCAAAAAAACAGGAATCGATTTGCCAAGTGAAGGAGAAAGCTCATTTTGGGCTGAACCAAATGTTGGACCAGTTGAATTAGCAACAATGTCATTTGGGCAAAGATTCACAATTACACCAATGCAACTTGTTAAAGCTGTAAGTGCAATAGCAAATGACGGAGTTTTAGTAACTCCACATGTTGTAAAAGCAATAGAGAATCCTGAAACAGGAACAACAAAAACAATAGAAACAAATGAAGAAAGACAAGTAATCTCAGCAGAAACAGCTGAAAAAATGAGAGATATAATGCAATCAGTAGTAGAAGACGGTGGTGGAACACACGCAAAAGTAATAGGATATACAATAGGGGGAAAAACAGGAACTTCAGAGCCTGACCCAAATCATCCTGAAAATGGCTATGTAGCTTCATTTGTAGCAATTGCACCAGTAGAAAATACAAAATTAGTAACATTAGTTACTTTGTATGGACCACGAGGAAAAAGCTATTATGGTGGAACTATCACGGCACCAGTGGTATCTCAAATGCTTTCTGAGATTTTACCATATTTAAACATACCTGCAAACGGAGAAAATGGTGGAAATAATGACAACCTTATAACAGTACCAAATGTCCAAAACAAAACTTTAGCAGAAGCACAAAGGATGATAAAAGAAGCAGGATTAGATTATAGCTATGTTGGAAATTCTGATGAAATTGTAACAGAGCAAGTTCCAAAAACAGGAGCACAATTAACTAGCGGTGGAGTAATTAAATTATATACGAAAGGAAATGAAGAAAGAGTATCACAAACTGTTCCAGACTTAAAAGGTGTAAGCCTAGCTCAAGCAAAGATAATGCTTAAGGCAAAAAATCTTAATATTTCAAGTAAAGGAAGCGGAATAGTAATTGCACAAGACCCAGCAGCAGGAACGTCTGTTGACGAAGGAGCAATAATAAATGTGACTTTACAAGAAGAAATATCTAAAGGACAGAATTAGTTGGTTAAAGCTTGATAATGAGCTGTGTTACTAAAAACTTTAGTGCAAATATTCACACAGCGAAAGGGGTATAATAATAGATGAATCTGTACGAAGAAACGAAGTACATAATAAATAAATACAATGTAAGTGCAAATAAGAAACTAGGACAGAATTTCTTAATTAATCAGGAAGCTCTTGATAAAATAGCCGAAAATGTAACTCAAGATGATATAATTATAGAAATTGGACCAGGACTTGGCACTCTTACAAATATTTTACTAGAAAAAGCAAAAAAAGTAATTGCAGTTGAGCTAGACACTAAAATGTGTGATATACTAAAATCAAGGTTTATAGCATATAATAATTTGGAAATAATAAACGAAGATATATTAAAATTAGATATAAATGAAATCGCACCAAATGCGAAAATAGTGGCAAATTTGCCATATTACATTACAAGTTCAATAATAATGTATCTATTGAAAAGTAATGTAAAAGATATAACAGTTTTGATACAAAAAGAAGTAGCAGAGCGAATCACAGCAAAGCCAGGCGAAAAGTTAGCAGGAGCCATAACGTATTATGTTGATTATTATGCAGATAGCAAAATTGTCGGAAATGTAGACTCCAAAAGCTTCATACCAAGCCCAAATGTAGAATCATCTATTGTAAGATTAATGAAGTTAGACGAGCCTAGAGTAAAAGTAAAAGATGAAAAACTTTTATTTAATTTAATTAGAGAAAATTTTACAAAAAGGAGAAAAACTATATTAAACTCACTATCTCCAATTATAGAAAAAGGAAAATTAAAAGATATTTTAAAACAATTAAATATAAGCGAAAACATTAGAGGAGAAGAACTTACATTAGAACAGTATGCAGAAATTACGAATTTATTATTTGAGTAATAACATTATTGACTGCTACTAGGTAGGTGGCTACTGAATACTAGAAATATTGATAGTATAAGATTTTTAAATTATAGGATTGACAAATTAGAAAGGAAAGAAATGAATCAGATACTAATATCACAGAAAGTATATGTGACTAAAGAAATGAAAAGAAAAAGAAAAATATACAAAATCTTGTATATTATATCTGTTATTACTGTTATAATACTTTCTTTATATTACATTATTGCAGAAAGAAATAAATCAGTCCAAGAAGGATATTCTTATGAAATAATGGAACAAATGGGAGACAATACAATAATAGAAGAAAAAGCAATAGTAATTGCATTAGATGACAATTCAGACGATTCTCAGGTTATTCCAATCGAAAATGAAAATCAAGAAAATAATGGTCCGCAATCACGAGAAATAACTGCAAGTAATGGACAAACATATCAAACAGAAGGAACACTAAGCGTGCCAAGTATAGGAATAAGTTATCCAATACTAACAGAAGAAAGTGAAGAATTATTAAAAGTTTCTTTGTGTAAATATTGGGGACCAAGTCCAAATGAAATAGGAAATTACTGTATTGTAGGACATAATTATGCTAGTGGAAAAATGTTTGGTAAATTATCAATGGTAAACGTAGGGGATGAAGTTACTTTAACTGATTTATCAGGTAGAACTATCACTTATTCTGTATATAATAAATATCCTGTTGAACCAACAGATGTTAGTTGCACCAGCCAATTAACGAATGGACAAAAGGAACTTACACTTATCACTTGCACTGATTATGGAAAGAGAAGATTGGTCGTAAAAGCAAGAGAAATTTAAAAAATATATTGATTTAGGCATGGCACTACCACATAGCTATGCCTTTTTCGCTATAAAAAAGAACTAAGTGCTACCACACACTTAGTTCAAACACTATATGAACTCTATTCACTTAATTAAGCTAACTATAGTATACTACATTT
>CANQJG010000083.1 GCA_947624185.1 uncultured Clostridia bacterium
CATATCGCCTAGAATTGCTATTTTCCTTTTATCTTCTATTTTTTCTAAATATTCTATTGCTGCTTTCATGGAATCAAAATTTGCATTATATGTGTCATTTATAACTGTTATATCATTTTTTAGATTAATGATTTCCATTCTATTTTTACTTAATTCTAAATTTAATATTCCTTGCTTTATTTTATCAATTGAAATGTTGAAATACCTGCCTACTGCTATTGCACATAATGCATTTAAAACAAAATGTTCTCCTGCAACTGGAACATCAAATTGTTCTTTTCCCATATTAAATATACTTTTATTTTCAAATAACTCAATATTTTCAGCAACATAATTACTGTCTTTGTTATTAATTCCATAAGTAATAATATCATATTTATCACTTGATACCACTCGACTTACTTTATTTTCCTTCCATGAATTTAGCAAATCATTATCATTATTTATAATTACAGTATTGCCTTGTAATCCTTCTAGTATCTCAAGTTTTGCTTTTAATATATTCTCTCTTGAACCCAAGTTTCCTATATGAGCAGTTCCGATATTTGTTATAACAGCAAGAGTTGGCTTAGCTATGTTTGTTAATAAACTTATTTCGCCAAAATGGTTCATTCCCATTTCGATTACCATTGCTTCTTCATCTTTTAAACTTAATATTGTAAAAGGAAGCCCTATCGAATTATTTAGATTTCCCTGTGTTTTTAGCACTTTATATTTCATTGACATAACTGATGCAATAATATCTTTTGTGCTAGTTTTTCCAACGCTTCCAGTTACTGCCACTACTGGAATATTATATAAGCTTCTCTTATATGCTGCTAATTTTTGAATTGCTTCAACTGTATCTGTAACCAAAATAATATTTCCCATTTTTTCTTTTGGTTCTTCACTTAAAATGCAAGCTGATGCTCCATTTTCAAATGCTTCTTTATAAAAATCATTTCCGTTAAATTTTTCTCCTTTTATTGCTACAAACACATCTCCAGTTTTTATTTTTCGTGTATCTCTTTCAAATTCTTCTACTTCAAGGTTCTCATCACCACAAATTAATTTGCCATTTGTAATCTGTATAATTTCCCTTATTTTCATTTTTATCTTCCCTTCTTAAGGTATATTCTTTCTATATTATATGCTATTAAATTTGATTTTACAAGTATGAAAAAAGAAGTCATTACGACTTCTTTTTTATCTGTCTTTTCCTTGATTGATTACTCATGTGAGCATTTAATTTTGTTTGATGATTATTTTTGTTACATTTGATTCTTGCTTGATATTACGTTGTTAAAGTTCCATTTGGAGTATTAATTATCATCAATATATCTTCTTCTTCGCCTGTTTCAACATTTATATACACTAGAAAATCATTTTCTTCTGTTCTTCCTTTTATTTCCCAACACATTATCTCTGTGTTCCACTCAGTTGGAATAATTGCTAAATCAGTTCCCGTTATTTCTAATTTAGGGTTTATTAATTGCCTAGCTTTTTCTTCTGTTATTTTTACTTCTTTTAACTCTCTTTTTTCTTTATGACTATTTAAATATCTAGTTGATTCCAAACCTAGTATTTCGCCATTATCAAGTGCTATTTTTACCTTTATTAGATCCGGATACATTATTACATTATCTTGATTATAAGCATAATTAACAGTTAATATGCCATTTTCCTTCATATAATATGTTTCCTTCATATCCTTGTATTCTCTATTTTGTAAAAATTCCTTACCTATATTTACAGCATTTTCGGCACTCATTGACTCGTCTGTTACCTGCCTATCGCAGTTCATATTTACAACATGTCCACCTTTTTTTGATACACTTATTGAGTAATTTTCTTCTTTATTTTTGGTTTTTATATTAAAATTGTAACATTGTATATTCGCATTTTGTGACTCTTCCGTAAAATTAATCTCTTCTACTTTATCTTCGCCTACAAATTGCTTTGCAATTTCCTGTGCTTTTTCTTGGTTTATATCATCTCCTGTAAGCCCTAATTGTTCAGTATTATCAAGACCTTCCGAATATGCTCCGTCATAGATTAATCCTGAATATTGATGAAGTTCGTCTTCTATATTTCCAAAACTGCTTTGTGTTAAAGTTTCATCTTCTCTTGAAAATATTTTTGAACCTGCATCTTCTAGCTCTCCCCATTTAATAGTATCAGAAAATAAATCCGCTTCTAATTGATACAAAACATTTCTTAAATTAACACTATGTTGATGTAATTGGGTTAAGTTGTCTAGTTCTTCTTGTGACAGTTCTTCCCCTTTTACCGTTTTCTTAGAAAGAGTGTAACAGTAATCTCCTACTTGATGTAAAAATTTTTGTGTATTTTCTAGTTCTTGAGTTTCAATTGGAAGTCTTGATAAATACGCTTGTGCTAAAGCTGTTTCTTTATTAATATTTGAAAAATTTTCAGTTGCATGTTCACTACTATATGAAATTGTTGATTTTGCTAATAATTTTTCAGTATCATCAACATATTCTATTAACTGGTAAAAAGCATGATTATAGCTATTTTCTGCTAGTTGTCTATATGCTCTTGATGTCTTGTAGGCATATACCATTAAAGCGATTATTATTACTACTAAAGTAACAACAAGAGTGAGCATTTTACCGCCTCTTAGTCTATCTTTCCAATCATATATCTTATCTTTGATTTTTCCCATAAATTAATACACAAAGCTCCTTTCTAATTTAATGATTATAGCTTTGTGTATTTTTTACTAAAATTGTTAAATTATTCATTTATTACGAAAAATTTACTATAATTACTATTTTATAGTTCTGTTCTTCCCTCAAAAGCCTTGCCTAAAGTGAATTCATCAGTATATTCCAAATCTCCACCTACTGGAATTCCATGAGCCAAACGAGTAGTTTTAATCCCCATTGGTTTTACTAATTTTGAAATATACATAGCAGTTGCTTCCCCTTCAACCTTAGGGTTAGTTGCTAAAATAACTTCCTTAAC
>CANQJG010000084.1 GCA_947624185.1 uncultured Clostridia bacterium
AGTTATTTCAAGCATTTGATACCATAATAAACATAAAAAATCGACATAGATGATTTTGAGAAAATGGTTGACTTTTAAATAATTGTTATAGTAATATGAAAATGCAAATACAAAAAAGAAAGTTACATAAAAAACAGAAAAATTAAAAAAATCATTTTTTAAAAAGTGTACTAAAAAGACCTTTTTTGAAAAATAACTAGGAGGAAGAGATGAAGGTTGTAAAAAGGGATGAAAGAATTGTTGATTTTGACAGAGCAAAAATCGCAAAAGCTATTGAGAAAGCAAAT
The DNA here is from genome assembly GCA_947624185.1 of uncultured Clostridia bacterium. Taxonomy (GTDB): domain Bacteria; phylum Bacillota; class Clostridia; order TANB77; family CAG-508; genus CAG-793. Next base: position 288 of record CANQJG010000084.1, read on the forward strand.
GCAGAAGTTTCGTCAAAAGAAAGAGCCACTAAAGATGAAATTAAAGAAATAATTAAATACATTGAAGAACTAGGCAAGAAAAGGATGTTAGTTGAGGATATTCAAGACATAATTGAAGAAAAACTTATGGAAATTGGCAAATACGAATTGGCTAAAAAATACATAGTTTACCGTTACACAAGAGCATTAGTTAGAAAACAAAATACAACTGATGAATCAATATTAGGTCTAATTAAAAACCAAAATAAGGAATTAGCAGAAGAAAATTCCAATAAAAACACAAGATTAGCTTCTACACAAAGAGATTATATCGCTGGAGAAGTTTCAAGAGATTTAACAAGAAGAGTTTTACTTCCTGAAAAAATCTCTAAAGCTGATAAAGAAGGCGTTTTACACTTTCATGATGCAGATTACTTCGTACAACCAATATTTAATTGTTGCTTGATAAATATACAAGATATGTTAGATAATGGAACAGTAATGAACGGAAAAATGATTGAAAGTCCAAAAAGTTTCCAAGTTGCATGTACAGTTGTAACACAGATAATTGCTGCAGTTGCAAGCAACCAGTATGGTGGACAATCAGTTGATTTAATTCATTTAGGAAAATATTTAAGAAAAAGCTATGACAAGTATAAAAATAAAATAGAAAAGAAATATAAAGACAAATTATCAAAAGAAATTATAGAAGATTTAGTAGAAGAAAATGTCAGAAGTGAATTAAAAGCCGGAGTTCAAACAATTCAATATCAAATAAACACTTTAATGACAACAAATGGACAATCTCCATTTGTAACATTATTCCTACACTTGGAGAAAGATGATCCATACATAAAAGAAAATGCAATGATAATAGAAGAAGTTATTAGACAAAGATATGAAGGCATTAAAAATGAAGCTGGAGTATACATCACACCTGCATTTCCTAAATTAGTGTATGTATTAGATGAATTCAATAATCTATCAGGAGGAGAATATGATTATTTAACAGAATTAGCAGTAAAATGTTCAGCAAAAAGGATGTATCCTGATTACATTTCAGCTAAAAAAATGCGTGAGAACTATGAAGGAAATGTATTCAGCCCAATGGGATGTAGAAGTTTCTTATCACCTTGGAAAGACGAAAATGGAAATTATAAATTTGAAGGAAGATTTAATCAAGGTGTAGTAAGCATTAATTTACCACAAGTAGCAATAGTAGCAGACGGAAATATGGATAAATTTTGGAAAGAGCTAGATGAAAGACTAGAACTATGTAAAGAAGCTCTAATGTGCAGACACAAGGCATTGCTTGGAACAAGGACATATACAAGCCCAATTCATTGGGAATATGGAGCAATTGCAAGATTAAAGAAAGGCGAAACAATAGATAAATTGTTATATGGTGGATATTCAACAATATCATTAGGATATATAGGAATATATGAAATGACAAAATTAATGACAGGCGAATCACACACAACAGAAAAAGGACATGAATTTGCCTTAGCAGTTATGAAACATTTAAAAGAAACCGTGTTACGTTGGAAAAAAGAGACAAATATAGGATTTGCATTATATGGAACACCAGCAGAAAGTTTATGCTATAAATTTGCAAGGATTGATAAAGAAAGATTTGGAACAATAAAAGATGTTACAGACAAAGGATATTATACAAACTCGTATCATGTTGATGTAAGAGAAAAAATTGATGCATTTGAAAAATTAAAATTTGAAAGCGAATTCCAACATTTATCAACAGGTGGAGCAATATCTTATGTAGAAGTTCCAAATATGCAAAATAATATAGAAGCATTAAGAAGTGTTGTAAGATTTATATATGATAATATCCAATATGCTGAATTCAACACAAAATCAGATTACTGCCATATTTGTGGATTTGACGGAGAAATAAAGATAAACGATAGCGACGAGTGGGAGTGCCCAAACTGTGGAAATAAAGACCACGCAAGGATGACAGTTGTTAGACGTACTTGTGGATATTTGGGAGAAAACTTTTGGAACGTTGGTAAAACAAAAGAAATAAAACAAAGAGTATTACACTTATAATATAATACCAAAATAGAATCAATGAAATAACTGTGGATTAGTATGACAAAATAAATGCAAACATAAATGAAAATGAAAATCAATGAAAAAATACAGATAAAAAAGCGAACTAATGAATTATAGAAAGAAATTATAAAAAATAAGGAAACTGATTGACATGAATTACGCTGATATAAAAAGAGTAGATGTAGCAAATGGCGAAGGAGTTAGAGTATCAATATTTGTAAGTGGATGTCATCATCATTGTAAAGGATGCTTTAATGAGTGCGCATGGGATTTCAATTATGGTAATAAATTTACAGATAAAGAAAAAGATGAAATAATAAAGCTTTTAGACCATGACTACATAGAAGGATTGAGCCTGCTTGGTGGAGAACCATTAGAGCCAGCAAATCAAGAAGGACTTCTTCCACTAGTAAAAGAAGTAAAAGAAAAATATCCAAATAAAACAATATGGTGTTATACAGGATATGACCTAGATAAAGAAATAATAGGTGATATGGCAAAAACGAATCCAACAACCAATGAAATATTAAAATATATTGATGTTGCAGTAGACGGTAAATTTGATGAAAGTTTAAAAAGCCCAAAATTGAGATTTAGAGGTTCTTCAAATCAAAGAAT
>CANQJG010000085.1 GCA_947624185.1 uncultured Clostridia bacterium
AGCGTAGGGCGAATGAAGCAAATTACATACAAGTGCCGAATGGCATTATGTAAGCCTTATGAAGTAAATTAATTGCAAAGCCATGAAGGCATAATGGAATTTGCGACAGCAAGGCATGAAAAAAAAACTACATTACGGTTCTTTATAATAAATAATAATATTGTTATTTTCTACTTGATATGTTTTTCTATCTTTTCTTCTCTTACTTTTCTTCTATCGATTACATATGTACTTCCATAAATTGTTTTTGCAAGATGCTTTACAGCAGCTCCTGCTTCTCCTATTTCTAATGTATTTTTGAATCTATCTTTTGCAACATCTACCACACCTATTGATATTGATGTTAATGGATATTGTTCCATTATTCCCTTTCTATTTTCTACTTCGATAAATCCATTTTCTATATCTGATTTATTAAAATATGAAACTATACCCATATCAAAGTCGGCAATTATGTTTTGTGCAATTGTTTCATAATCACAATCTTCTACTATTGCTATGAAATCATCGCCACCTATATGTCCTACAAAATTTCTTTCATTTCCACCTTTGTAAATATTATCTTGTATAACTTTTGCAGTAAACTTGATAATTTCATCGCCATTAGAGAATCCATAAGTATCGTTATATGCTTTAAAGTTGTCTAAGTCTAAGTAAAGCATTGCAAATTCTCTATTATTGGACAATCTTTTTTTCATTTCAGCTTGTATTTGTATGTTGCCTGGAAGACCTGTCAAAGGACTTACCATTCTATTTGAATTAAGCAATCTCATTATATTTTTAATACTATAATACAATATATCTTTATCTACTGAATCAGGTAAATACATTTCCACTTCATTTTTCAATATTTCTTTAATATGATTATTTTCAGTATTTGCAGATAGTACAATAATTGGTGTAATTGAGTTATCATCATCATTTCTAACTTTTTTGCAATATTCTAATATGTCTCCTTCTATATTATTTTCGTTTATAACTAAAATATCAGGAATATTTTTTAACATATCATCAAATTGTGAAGGTAAAATCTTTTTTATTTTAACTTCTTTTTTAAACACTTCTTCTAATTTTAACTTTAGTTCATCTTCTTTATCTACCACATAAATAAATTTCATATATTTAGCCTTTCCTTTACTATATATTTTTTATCTATATTTCTGCAGTATAGCTTTCTGTTGCTGTTAACCCATTAACATTTGTTACTGTTACTGTTATTGTATGACCACCACTAGTTAAAGGTAATGATGCTGTTACTTCTTTTTGGTTTATAGGTGTTTCTCCACTATCTGTTGTCTGTCCGTCTATGGTTGCCGTGATTCTACTGATACCTTGATCATCTGTTGCAGTTATTATTAATTTTGCATCTTGCACACTAACTGTAAATGTAGGTTTTGTATCTCCGACAACTGTTTCTGTGATTGTATCTCTATTTCCTTCTTTGTCTGCAGCAACAATTGTTAATTGGTTTCGTCCTTCAGGTACTTCTATATCCGTACTAATTTTTTGTTTGTCATTTGGCTCTACATCTATTCTTTCTGCTTCTTCATTATTCCATTTATAAGTAATATAAGCCATTTCTATATTGTCTGTTGCTAAGATATTGAGTTTAGCTCCTGATTTTCCAATTTGTATTTCAGGTTTTTCGACATCTGTACTTTCATATATATATTGTTTATTATGCAATTTATGTTCAGAGCCATAATAATCTACTACTGTCATATTTAATATATTATTTCCATTTGGAATTTGAATTGTAGTTTCAAATTTGATCGTTCCGTCTCCTGGTACTTCAAATGCTTCACCGTCATTCCATTTATAAATAAATGATTTAATTGGATAATTGGTTTCTACTGTTATTTTAGTTTCTTTTCCCATTCTGTCTTCTGAAACTGTTACATTATCTCTATTTTTTTCTCTATTTGAAATGATTGCATATGTTGATTGTCCTATTAAAATTAATCCAAAAATTATAATACTTATGCAGAAAATCCTTACAACTTTTGATAAATCGGCTTTGTTGCTTGTGCTATTTGCTCTTTGTATCGACTGTAATTGTGGTTCTCTTTTTACCATGGTCTGATTATTAATTAAATTAGGATTTTGCATTTGATTATTTCTAAAACCACTTTTTTTATAGTTTTCTTCATTTTCGTATCTGCGTGGTTCTTGATTCATAGATAAAATTTGATTCATTTTGCCATGCCCTTTCTTGACATTTTTATTTTTACTTTATTGCATTATAGCATACCATTTTTTTAAAGTAAACTATTTACATTTATATTTTTTACTTAAATTTGTTTTTTATTAATTAAGATTTATATTGTCCAAAATATTTATTTTTGAACATTATAACATAAATGATACTAATAATAAATATAGTTATTTTTTCATGCCTTGCTGTCGCAAATTACATTATGCCTTCATGGCTTTGCAATTAATTTACTTCATAAAGCTTATATAATGCCATTCGGCGCTTGTATGTAATTTGCTTCATTCGCCCTTCGCTAACGCTTCGGTTGGGCGCTGCGCGACGTATTCAAAATAACTATATTTATTATTATGTATTTTATATAATTGTTATTCATATATAAAAACAGATTGCTAGCATTTAGGCTAACAGTCTGTTTTTATTCTTACTTTTAATTTTATATGATATTTACAATTAATATTTTCAATTTCATATAGTATTTATACTTATTATTTTTCAATTCTATATGGTATTTATCACTAATGTTTTGCAATTTCATATAATTTAAATCATTTATTAATATGTTACACTAGACTACATACTTCTTAATTACAAATGCTCCCATTCCTACTAACATTATTGTTCCTGCTATTAAGAATATATATCTTTGTGCTATACCTGTTACTATTGTTAGAATTACTGGTGCATCATCTATATCATCTTCTCCTGGCTTTTTATTATTTGGTGT
>CANQJG010000086.1 GCA_947624185.1 uncultured Clostridia bacterium
GAAATATTTTAGAAGAAGGAATATGTAATTTAAAGCAAACTGATTTTAGTGGAATTGCATTTAAAAGAGAAAAATAAGCCAAAAGTCCAAACTTAAAGAAAGCAAAAAATAAAAGACAAAACACTTGATAATATAAATTAAATATTATATAATGCAAATGGTATGGTATTATTTCTTTATTCTAGGGTACTTCAACAAAAGCCTATGAACCTTGTCAGGTCCGGAAGGAAGCAGCAATAAGTAGATACTTTTGTGTGAGGTGCCTTAGAATAAGGGAATATGCCATGCCATTAATTAATAATGATTTTGGAGGTTCTAATGGAATATACAGCTCTTTATAGAAGGTTTAGACCAATGACATTTGATGAAATAGTTGGACAAAATCATATAACAACAACTCTAAAAAATCAGGTCATTGCTGATAGAGTAGGGCATGCGTATTTATTTACTGGTTGCAGGGGTTGTGGAAAAACATCATCTGCTAAAGTATTAGCTCGAGCAATTAATTGCTTAAATCCAAAAGACGGAGAACCTTGCAACGAGTGTAGTGTATGTAAAGCAGCCCTTGAAGGATCTCTTACTGATATTGTTGAAATGGATGCTGCATCTAACAACAGCGTAGATGATATTAGAGCCATAAGAGATGAAGTTAATTTCTTACCAACAGTTGCAAAATATAGAGTATATATAATAGATGAGGTTCACATGCTTTCAACAGGAGCTTTTAATGCTTTACTTAAAACATTGGAAGAGCCACCTAAACACGTTAAATTTATTTTGGCTACCACAGAGCCGCAAAAGCTTCCAGCTACAATACTTTCAAGATGTCAAAGATTTGATTTTAAGAAAATTCCAGACAATGAAATTGCTGGTAATTTGGAAAAAATATGCAAAGAGTGTAAAATAGACTATACTGAAGGTGCTATTAATCTAATAGCAGAGCTTTCAGAAGGTGCAATGAGAGATGCTTTATCAATACTAGAAAGATGTGCACAAGACGGAGAAAATAAGATAGATGAAGATAAAATCAAAGAGCTTGTAGGAATTCCTAAAATTGAGTATATTTATGGAATAGTACAAAAAATAATAGAATACGATGAAGAAGGGGCTCTTAAGGTAACAAAAGAAGTAATAGATGAAGGCAAGGATTTAAACAATTTGCTTTGGGAAATGGTCAAATATTTAAGAGACATTTTGCTATATCTATCAACCAAAGAATTGTCAAATATATATTCAGAGCAAGACCTAAAGAAAATCGAAGAGCTATCTACAAAAACTAATAATGAAAGATTATTAAAAATGATATATTCATTATCAGAACTAGAAAATGATATAAAATGGTCATCTCAGAAAAATATCGTATTCCAAGTAGGAATTTTGAAATTGTGTAGCAAAGAAACTATGCCTTTAGAAGAAAGAATAGAAAAGCTAGAAAATGCAGTTAAAAATGGTGTAGTTGTTTCACAAGGAAATAAACAAGGTGGTATGTCAAATTCGACAAGTGGAAGCTCAAAACAATCCACAGGAAGTAAACAAAATGTGGATAAAGGTGCTCAAAATTATGGTGCTGGTTCAGCAAAAACCGTATCAAATAAGGGAGCAGATTTTTGGCAAAACATAATTGAAACTTTGAAGGAAGAGCGTATGCCAATGCTATATTCTAACTTAGTAAATGCAAGGGGAGTGCTTATTGATGATATGACTTTAGGAATCGAGTTTCCTAACGGGTTAAATAGTTTTGGCAGAGGTGTTATAGAAAAACCTGAAAATATGGCAGAGCTTAAAAGGTTAGCATCACTTGAGTGTAAGAAAGATATGAGAATAAAGCTAATAGATAAAAAAGAAATTCCAAAAGAATCAGCAGAAAATGCTTTTGATATTGGAATTGATGTCAATATGATAGACGGATAAAATTTAAGGTTTATGGGTAACCTACAAACCCAAATATATTGAAAAGGAAAGGTTTTATTATGTCAAGAGGAGGATTTCCAGGTGGAATGGGTGGATTTGGTGGAATCAATATGAACCAAATCATGAAACAAGCAAAAAAAATGCAAGAAGAAATGGAAAAATCACAGGAGAATTTAGCAGGTCAAAGTTTTGAAAGTACAACAGGTGGTGGAGCAGTTTATGCAAAAGTAAGTGGAACAAAGGAACTTTTAGAAATAAAAATTAATAAGGATGTTGTTGATCCGGATGATGTTGAAATGTTGCAAGATTTAATTTTAACATGTATTAATGATGCACTTAAAAAAGTTGATTCAGCTACAAATGCAGAGTTTGGAAAATACAATATACCAGGATTAAGTTAAAATCCACTATTACAAAAATAAATTAGGAGACCAAGAAATAAATGTCATATTATTCACCGTCAATAGAAAAACTAATCGAAAGTTTTGAACGACTTCCAAGCATAGGAAACAAAACAGCAGTTAGACTTGCATTTCATATATTAAATGCAAGTAAGGAAGAAACGGATAATTTTATAAAAAGCATACAAGATGCAAAAAATAATTTGAAATTTTGCTCAAAATGTTTTAATATTTCTGACACAGATCCGTGCGAGATTTGTTCTGATGCGAAAAGGGATAGTAGCAAAATATGTGTTGTAGAAGATGTAAAAGATATAGTTGCAATAGAAAAAATACATGAATATAAAGGACTATACCATGTATTACATGGCTCTATTTCTCCAATGGACGGCATTGGGCCTGATGATATAAAAATAAAAGAATTGTTAGCAAGGCTCATGGACGGACAGGTTAAGGAAGTTATTTTAGCAACTAACCCTAAGGTTGAAGGGGAAGCAACTGCTATGTATATTTCAAAATTAGTAAA
>CANQJG010000087.1 GCA_947624185.1 uncultured Clostridia bacterium
ATAAATAAAAAGATGACCTTTGCATTATACAAAAATCATCTTTTTAAAATCTTCATCATAACTCTTATTTTTTTCCACTTTGAACACTCCTTTCCAAGCGTATAAAACTATTATATCATTTCTACGCTTTCGTGTCCAAAATCTATCTTACCACCAATCTATATCAAAAATACGTTATTGATTGTTAGTACTTTTCTCATCTTTTTCATCTTTCAATCCTTCAGCAAGTGCACCAAGTCCAGCCAAGCTAGCAGTTGCATCAAATGGGATAAATACTTTATTAGCATCTCCGTTCGCTACATCTTTCAAAGCTTCAAGTGACTTAAGTTGTACTAAAGTTTGGTTAGGGTTAGCTTTCATCATTGCACCATAAACCATTTTTACTTCTTCTGCTTTTGCTTCTGCAACTTTTCTTATAGCTTCTGCATCTCCGGCAGCTTTTCTAATCTTTGCTTCTCTCTCAGCATCAGCTTGTAAAATTGCAGCTTCTTTTTCACCTTGTGCTTTAAGAACAGCAGCTTGTCTTTCTCCTTCTGCTTGAAGTATAGTAGCTCTCTTATTTCTTTCAGCGTTCATCTGCTTTTCCATTGCATCTCTAATATCAGGTGGAGGAGTAATATCTTGAATTTCAACTCTATCAATTGAGCATCCCCATTTTCCAGTAGCTTCATCTAATATGCTTCTTAATTTATCATTGATTACATCTCTTGAACTGAAAGTTGAGTCTAAATCCATTTTTCCGACTAAGTCTCTAATTGATGTAACAGAAAGATATTCAATGCCTTTCTTTAAACTTTGTATTTCGTATACAGCCTTTACTGGATCAAATACTTTATAAAAGACAACTGTATTTATTTTAATAGTAACATTATCCTTTGTTATAACTTCCTGTGGAGCAATGTCTAATGTTTGTTGTTTTAAACTAACAATGCTACGAACATGGTCAACAAAAGGAATAATTATTGTAAGACCTGCGTCTGCAACTTTGTGAAATTTACCTAGTCTTTCAATAATGTATACTTCAGATTGTCTAACAATTTTTACACTTAATAATATACATATAATTACTAAAATGGCTAATATAATTAAAAACCACATAATAAACCTCCCTAATTTTTTCAATCTATATTAATTATACCATAAATATCGCAAAAAATAAAGGGGTTTTGTAAATATAGTTGCATATTGACATAATATTTTCATTTAAAAGTATTATTTTGTAAGCATATCTTTTAGTCATTAAAAATATCTATATCGTCTTACAGTAACTCTATTACTTCGCTACTGTTGCAATTCTGACCTTTAGGTATCGCAGTAATTTTAAATCTTGAGGTGTTGTTACCAAATTTAATCTCTACTGTATCGCCAACTTTGATCTCATAACTTGGTTTTACGACTCTTCCATTTACTGAAATCCTACCATTGTCTGCCGCTTCATTTGCAACAGTTCTACGTTTAATTATTCTTGCTACTTTTAAAAATTTATCTATTCGCATTTTTTAATCCTTTCATTATTATTATAAAAGTGCCTATATTGTTATTATCTTATTCATTATACAAATATATAATTTTATTTAAATATGTTGAATAAATCAATGTTTTGTCCACTTTTCTATTCATAGATTTTTCTATAGCTTTCTTATACAAATCTAATTGAAATTTATATCTCTCTATCAAATCTAATTCTGTCACATTTCTATCTGTTTTATAATCTGCCAATATAATCTTATTATCCTTATCAATATAATATAGATCAATTATTCCTTGTACTAGCACATTTTCATCCGTTTCCTTGTATGGAATATTCATGTAAAATGGCGTTTCTTTATGAACTTCTAATGCCTGTTTTATATCTTCAAATAAATCTGATTTTACATAGTTTTCGATAATTTCTTTATTATTAATTAATGCCTGTTTTTCATCTTGCGTTATATTTAATTTTTCTAGTAAATCTTCAAATTGAGTATATGAGTTATCAATATTTTGTAGTGCTAAATGTACTAATGTGCCAAGCCTTGCTCCTTTGATTTCTTCTTTTTCCTTCTTTTGAAAATGTTGCTTTACATTTAGTTTATTATCTATTTTATTTATGTAGTTTTCTTCGTCATCTGCTGTTTTATTTGACTTCTCTATGCTGTCTGAAGCATTTTTGTTTTCTATATACTCTTCATTATTGCTGACTATTGTGCCTCCTTTGTTGTTCTTCATATACTCTTCTTTTAACTCTGTAACCGAAGTTTTGCTTGGAGCTTCAATTGCATCTTCAAACTCGTATTTCCAATTAAGCATATCATCTACTAATGCATACTTTTTTTCATCTATTTTTTTGTCTTTTATAGTAATCTCAGGTTTAATTTTTTCAAAAGTTTCTTCATAATTCAAATCAGATTTATCAATTATTTCTAATTTTAAATCTATTTTTGAATTATTAAGATAAACTAATTCAATCCAGTCTAAAAATCTTATATATTTTTCTACCAACTTTGGATTTATTCTATTAGGTGTGTCATGGTCTTGATATTTTTCTAATTCCTGTTTCTTCTTATTTAAGCTCTCTTGAACTTGCTTATCAGCAGCAACAATGATAATTTTTTCCTTTGCCCTCGTAAGTGCAACATATAGAACTCTCATGTCTTCCGAGATTGCTTCATTTTTCATTTTTATTTTTATTGCTTCTTTAGTTAAAGTTGGGTATTCCATACCCTGACCTAGTAAATTAACCCCAATCCCTAACTCTTGGTCAAATACTATTTTTTCCTTCATATCTTGCAAATTTATTTTCTTATCCACTCCGCACAAGAATAC